>JBPCVQ010000133.1:0-44029 GCA_051010395.1 Geminicoccaceae bacterium
GCACAGCACCCTCTAAAAACGGGCCCAGCGCCTCGCTGGCGACGTCCCACTCGGGCGGCTTGGTCATCGGCGGCACGGTGACGCCGGCGAGCATGGCGACGGTCTTGATACTGGCGGCGTTCGCAAAAAGCGTGAACAGCAGGGCCGCCCCGATCAGGCCCGTGCGCAGCGGCTTCCTCCGCAGGTTCGGCGCCAGCACATCCAGGGTCTTGTCGGTGGCATCGTGCAGGAACGGCCAGAAGCGAAGGGTCAGATGGGCAAGGGCGACGCCCCAGATCACGAACAGGAAGGGCATGATGTAATAGAGGTAACGCAGATGCTTCATGCCGCCGATCGACTGCAAGAGGAAGGCAGGCAAGAAAATGCAAAGGCAAAAGCCAACCGGTCGCGGGCGATAGGCCATGGCGATCAAGGCTGCGATGCCGGTCACCGACCAGAGCGTCGGGTAATAGAGAGTAAGGAACGCGTGGTAAAACCAAAAGTGGTTCTTTGAGGCGGCCGCCCAGTCCGGGGTCCAACGGAAGGCGCCGAGCAAGTTGCCACCGATGCCGCTGACCGCAAGCAAGGCAAGGGCTGCGATGCCGACGACAGCACCTGCTGCAACCGCCAGCCAGCGCCTTCCCGGATCCAGTCGGATCAGCCAAGGGCGGACGACGACCAGGCCGACCCAGAGCGCCACGCCGCCGACACCGATCAGCGTAGTTTTCTGCAATGCCAAGGCCAGCATGAACATAAGCGCTGCTATCGCGCCGGAGGCAATCAGCGAGCGGCGTTCCCACCAATCCCATTTCTCAATGAGGAGATAGACACTGAGCGCACCCAGGAAGAAGAACATGCCGTGGGGTGCGTAGAAGCGATGATTGATGGAGATGGAGATGCCATCGGGCCAAAAGCAGAAGAAGAGGGCGGCGATCCAGGCAGCGACAGCGCCTGCTGATGCGCGCGTCCAGAAGAAGAGGGCGATCAGGGTCGTTGCGGCTGCGATCACGCCGATCATGCGCAGCACTTCGATATGGTCGCCGAACAGGCCGAAGCCGAACGCGATCAGCTTTGTGTAGCCGGAAGCTCGGGTGTAGGTGCCGTCTGCAATCGTAAGCTCACCGTCAGTCAGCCAGGATTTTGCAGCGAATAGATGATAGAGCTCGTCCATCATCGGCGCCTCGCCGATCAGCGGCAGGCGCACGAGCAGTGCCAGAACGATCAGCAACAGCAGGCTGATCCCGATTTCGCGGCGGGCGAGCGGCGGGCTCTCGGTCATCTGGTATTAGCAGTCTCGAGGATAGGGGGAGGTGTCCAGCGCTTCAACCGATGCGCCAGCACCGCTTATAAGCGAGATCGACGCGGCGGCAACCGCTTACTCGACGTAATATTTCTTTAAACTGTCGTGATGCTGCAGGCTGTCGCCATAGCCATACTGCGCATGGCGTTTCATTTCGACTTGGGTGAGCACGGCACCGGCGAGATTGGCATCGGCCTCGGCGAGAAGGTCGAGGCCGCCCTGCACGGTCTTCTCGTCGGTATGTCCCCAGCGCACGGCGAAGATGGTGACATCGGCAAACGCCGCGAGTGTTCGAGCTTCGACCACGGCAAAGAGCGGTGCGCTGTCGATCACGATCATGTTGTAGCGATCACGAAGCGCATTCAGCGCATTCTGAAAGGTCGGTTCCTCGATGACGTCGGCCGGATTGGCGAGGTGGCTGGAGATTTGGACGACATCGAGACGGGTTGCACTATCGACGCGCACACCGTCCAGGATTTCTGTTTCGCTTTGGATATCTTCGAGAATGACGGCAGACGGCTCTATGCCCAAAGCGGGGTAGATACTGGGTCTGCGGAGATCGAGATCGACGATCAGCGTACGTTGATTGGACTGTGCAGCCAGGGTTGCCAAACTGAGCGTCAGCGTGGTTTTGCCTTCGCCGGGCAGGGTCGAGGTGACCAGAGCAATCTTGGGTTCACCGCGCGGCGGCGTAGATTTGACCGCCATGTAGATCGAACGGATAGCCTCGGCGTAGGCCGACATCGGTTTGTCGATCAGCTGGTGATGCGGGAGCTTGTTGCGTCGGAGCCGATCGATGCGTGGGACTGCTGCGATCGTATTGACACCAAGGCGGTCCTGCAGCTGATCGGCACTCCTGAGCTTGTTATCCATGCGATCAACGAAGAGTGCGAGGAGACTGCTGAGCGCGAAGGATGCGCAAAAGCCAATCAGGCCGATCAGTTTGGGGCCCGGCGTACTCGGCGCCGATGGCGCGATCGCGCGCGAAATGATCTTGACATTGTCGCGCACAAGGGCGGGCTGCTCGCGTGTTTCGCGGAGGCGTCGGAGAAACTCCTGATAGAGTTCACGGATCGATTCCGCATCCCGCTCCAGATCGTTGAGCTGCACCTGCGCTTGGTTCTGGTTGACGTTGGTTGAGCGGATGTTGGTCACCTCCCTGGTGATGACCCGCTCGCGCTCGCGCAGAAGACGCACGTCGTTCTCAACTGCCTGAATGACGCGCTTGACCTCGGCGTCAATCTTGTCGCGAACGGCTTCCAGATCCCGCTCGGCATCGACCATCAGCGGATGCTTCGGGCCGTAGGTGTTGCCAAGCTCGTTCAATTGCCGCTGCGCTAGCGTCTCTTCGGCCCTCAGCGCCTGGAAGATCGGCGAGGCTGTGACCTCGGCGATGTCATAAAAGCCATTGGGCTGACCGCCGCGTGAGCGGATCAGGGTCAGTGTCGCTTCCGTGGCGGAGAGGTTGGCGCGGATAGTCACCAGCTCGGTGCTGAGGCCGATGAGCTCCTGATTTTGCGTGTCGAGGCCGGCAACCAGCAGATTGTTGTTGGCCCGGAAAGTCTCGACCTCGCGCTCGGCTTCGCGCAACTCTTCTCTTAGAGCTGATACACGCTCGGTCAACCAGCTGCTGGCTTCGGTGTTCTCGTCGAGCTTGTCGCCACGCTGACGGTCGGCGTAGAGCTCGACCAAACGATTGGAGATCGTGGCGGCGGTTTCGGGGCGAAGAGCGGTGTAGGACACAGCGAGAATGTAGGCATCGCCCTCTCGGTAGACGTCCAGATTGTTGCGGAACTGTTTGACCAGTTTATTCAGTGACTGACTGGCCGGGGCAGGATTGGGCGCCGCCGGATCGAGAGCTGCCGCCTCCAAACTGCCAGCGCCCTCGCCATCACCGTTTTGTCCGGGGAGCCAAGCGACCGCCTCCCGGATTAACGTCTTGACGCCAAAGGGAAAACTGACCTTTGTTTCCCCGTCTTGGGATTGAAAACCGGGCTCGAAGGCTAAATCGAGATCAACGATAATCTGCTCGATCAAGCCTCGGGAATTAAGAACGCGAATTTCTGTCTCGATCGCCTCATCATCGACAGGAGCATCTTCAGCGTCCGCGTTCAGGTTGATCACCTGGTTGTTGGTACGCTCCACCAATACCTGTGCGGTCGCTGTGTACTTGGGTACGCTTTGTGCGCCGAGAAAGATAGCGACCAACGTGCCCAGCACCGTGCCGGCAAGGATGATCAGGCGATGTCGGTTCAACGCTGCGAGAATGCTGAACACATCCAGCACGGGCGCTGACCGCGAAGGGCGACTTGAGTTTGCTTCCACCGTTGTCTCGGTTCTTCGAAGTTGCGACTGAGGCGTTATGGCTATGATCACGCAGCGAACTGCGTCATCACAGTTTACGGGATAGACACACGCTTGAAGTGACCGATATCACAAATTCGACAATTTCGAATATTCATGATAGCAGCCCAGACCAATCACTCTCTTCGACTTCACGATGGAGCCAAAGAATAGGGATCGGCACTGTAGCAAATAGTTCTCCCACACATAAACTACATGCCAATGATGAAAGATTGCTTATGACAACGATGCTGTCAACGGCGGACCGGCCACAGACGAAGGCGAAAACATGCGGTGCGTACGTTGGTCCTCCTATGTTCTCGGCAGGTTGGAAAAGAAAGCGTCTTGCCGAGCTGGAACTCTCGATCCTAATTTAGAGCGCGTTTTAAACGTTATCGAATGATTTCATCGTGTTGCAGGCTGGGTCAAACGAGGAAGAGGGAGAAGAGCGATGCGACGCCTCGACCGACTGTGGCGCGCGCCTCTGGATGACCTTAATCCTTGGCGACGGCTTCGTCCCTTAACTCTTGTCGGCCCCCACACCGTGGCATGTCAAGCTCATCGCATTCACACATAGACAAGGCCATGAAATCACCCGATAACTTTTGAAACATGTTTTGACGGGCGAAACGATCGATTGTGCTCCTCGTTCGGAAAACGGCTTGGACATTCAATTGCACGTCCGCTTAGGAAGATAATTTGGCGAGGAGCAGAACCCTTTGATTCCAAATCCAATTGAGAGCCTTTACGTGAGTCAGACGATGTGGTCGCATCACTAAATGCTCGGAATCGGTGTTTACCTAGGCATCGTCGGAACGCTGGGCGCTTGGTGCCTCGCCCGGCCAGCCGTCATCCTCTCGATGATCTTCCTTTTGTTCGCGCTTGATCAATGGGGCTTTGCGCTTGCCTCAGGCTATCTGCCATCCTCGGCCTTCACCAACTATCTGGCGGCCGGCATGACTGCGTTCGCCATCGTTATTCTCTTCATGTTAGGGAAGCCGCACCGCCTGCTCAGCGGGCCCGCCTTCTGGCTGGTCGTCGCTCTTTTTACCTATGCTTTCATGTCGACATTATGGGTCACGGTGCCGGGCAAGGCGCTGTCGATCTGGGCCGTGAATTTCCAATATCTGGTGGTCTTCATTCTCGGAGCCCCCCTTCTCATCCAGGAAATCGACGATCTCGAAGTGCCGATGCGCGCTCTCTTGCTGCTCGGCACGCCCTTCATCTTCTGTCTGAATTTCCTGCTGGAGTGGGGCTATCGCGGTTTTGTCGTGAACGGCGAGGTTACGCGCCTGCCCCTCGCTCTCGCGCAGTTTGGTGGCTATATGATGATTCTCGGTGCCCTCTTTGGTCCGAGACATGGCTATTGGGTGCTGTTGCGCATCGCGGCGGTCGTATTGGGAGCACTCCTGATCGTTAAGACCGGTGCGCGCGGCCAGTTCATCTCCGCCGTCCTCTGCGGCGCCGTGCTTTTCGGCCTCGGCCGCTCCGGCTTTTCCCCGATCAAGCTCATGCTTGCCACCGCCTTCGCTGCCGTGTTTGTGGTGATCGCCTATTTCGGTGCGATCAGCTACATGAAGAGCGATCCTAATTTGCGAGCGACGGCTGGTCGCTGGTCGATCGATCGCCTGACCGAGGACTATGGTGATAGAAGCATTCGCGTCCTTCGAATCGAGGCGATGCTCGATGCCTGGACCGACAATCCAGGCACCATGCTGGTCGGGCTTGGCAATTCTGCATCCTATGACCCCAATATTACCGACTGTACGAGTCCGGTCGGATGCTACCCTCATAATCTGCCGATCGAGATTCTGACTGAAGAGGGACTGATCGGGCTCGGCCTCTATCTGGCGCTCATCCTCTATGTCGGCGTCATCGCGATTCGCGCGATCAGCGACAGTTCCGTAGATGACGACCGGAAAGGGGCTCTGAAAGTATTGTTCGCCTTCATGATCTTCGAGCTGATCCTGAGCCTGAAACAGGGCAGTCTCTTGGGCAATTGGCGCTTTTTCCTGTTCACCATCCTCCTCGATCGATCGATCAACCTCCTCTACCAGCCCGTCGACGTCGTCGATCCTGCGGCATCATCATCAGTTCGGGATCGTACGCGGGCCTGGCTTGCTCAGAGGAAATCAAGCCGTGGCTTCGGGCGTTGACCTTTGTTATGAGGAAAAGGTTATCGGAGGGTTGATCGGTATGGAGGCTGTTTGATGCGAACTCTGCTCGTTCATGTCGAAGATTGCCCGGATCTTCGTTCAATCCTCGAGGCGGCATTGATCGTCGCCCGTCGCTTTGGCAGCCATATCGAGGGGCTTTACGTCCCGCAAGGGCTGCCGAGCATGCTGCCGCTAAGCCCCGAAGGTGGGCTCGCCACCGCTGATGTCATGGCTAGTCTCGAACAAGGTGCGGAGGACACGGCACAGAGACTGCGCGCCGTCTTCGACCGTTTTATGGCCGATGAGGATGTGGCGATCATGCCGATCGGCGCGGCCATCGACAGGCCGTCCGCCTGTTGGTTCGAAGCCGCGAGGCTGACCCAGGACACGCTTGGTGGACGCGGGCGGATGTTCGAACTGGTCGTGGTCGGGCGACCGATGTCGGGACAGTTTGCGCCGAGCATGGTGGCGCTTGAGACGGCGCTTTTCGAAAGCGGTCGGCCGCTGTTGATTGTTCCTCCTGGAAACGTTGCGACGATTGGCAAGAAGATTGCCATCGCCTGGAACGGCAGCACGGAGACCGCACGCACGATCGCTTTCTCCATGCCTTTGCTGGCTCAGGCCGACGAAGTGGCTGTGATCAGTGTCGAGGAAGGCCTGGTTCCAGGCCCGAGCGGACAGGACATCGCGCAGAACCTGGCACGTGCCGGCATCGTCAGCCGGACACACCACGTGCACAGCGAAGGCCGTGCGATCGGTGAGGCGATGCTGGCGGAAAGCAGGGCTTTTGGCGCCGATCTCCTGATCAAGGGCGCCTACACGCAAAGCCGTCTTCGCCAGATGATCTTCGGCGGCGCCACCAGCCACATCCTCGCCAACGCCGACTTGCCGGTCTTCATGGCCAACTAGGCAGGCGGCGCCTGCAGGTCAAGGTCTGGCGCGGTGCTCAATCCGGCTTGTCGAGATCTCTGACGAAGGGGTAGATCCGGGTGAAGTCGGCGCCATTGGCACTGGCATCGAAGGCCGTCCACAGCGCTTCGATCTCGGCGGCAAGGACGGATGTCGAACTTGCCTCTAGGGCCTCCTCGAGATAAAGCTGGACATCTTTGGCCATCATCGCCGCGGCGAAACCGCCGTCATAGCTTTCGGTCACCACTCGTTTCGGGAACTTGTCCCGGCTCGCCGTGTTCTGGCCAGTCGAACGGTTGACCACATCGAGCACGGTCTGCATGTCCAGGCCGACGGTCGTCGCAAACGCTATGGCTTCGCTGGTGGCGGCCATGGATGTTGCCGAGAGAAAATTGTTTAGAAGCTTGACCGCCTGACCCATCCCGGGTTCGAGCCCGACGTGGAACAGGTGACCGCCGAAACAAGAGAGAAGCGGCGAGGCGCGATCATACAAGGCCTGGCTGCAGCCGAGGATCACCGAAAGCGATGCCGCTTCAGCACCGGAAACGCCGCCGGAAACTGGCGCATCGATATAGGCAATGCTCTCAGCCTCGAGCAAGGCCGATACCTCGCGCGCAGCGCGCATGCCGATCGTCGAGGTGTCGATCACAAGGTTGACTGTACGGCGCTCGGTCGCGATGAGTTCGCGGCAGACGGCGAGGCTGGCAGCGCCGTCAGGTACCGACAGCACCACGGTTGCCGCATTGGCGCCGACCTCACCATTGCTTGCCGCAATCCTGGCCCCCTCCGGCGCCAGATCGGTGCTGGCAGCATCGGCCACAATGATCGGATATCCGGCCTCGGCGACATGGCGGGCCATGCGGTGACCCATCTGGCCAAGCCCGATCCATCCGAGTGTTGTGACCACGGCATTGAACCCCTCTTTGCCCGATCCAATAAATCCACCCTATCAGGCGGCAATGCCGAGCTACGCACGGCTTCCGGCTAGGAAGTCCATGCCGTGGTCACAACACTAATTGCCGCCGAAGCGCCGGAAGATAGAAGCGCGCGCCGGCGCTGTTCTTGCCATGGTGGCCGCCGATCGCCTGGCCGCGTCGGCCTGGGCCCGCGTCTGCTCCATCTCCACCCTGTGAAGTCTGTCGCGCAGCTGATCAGCTTCGAGGCGGATCGTTTCGACCCGCCGCCGTTCACCCGCCAGATCGTCATTAGCCTGCTCCAGCTTGTGCAGCAGACGAACCGCTTCGCGCCGCCAATGCTCGACATCGGTCCAATGATCCTGGTCGACATCGACGGCCTCCGGATCGACTGGCGCGCCAGTCGGTGCCTTACCATTCATCGCCCCGTCAGCGTTTTGCGCAGTGCCGTTCAGTGCCGAGCCATTCATCGGGGGATCATCAGCCTGATCCTCTGCCCGGTCTCCGTCAGGCTGCGGGGCAGGCCCGGCCGGTTCATAAGGAGCGCCTTCCTGGTCAAGCTCTTCCAGGACTTCCTCGACTGATTCCGCATCAATGCCATGGCGCTGCTCAAGTGCGCCCAGAACCAGGAGCCGTGAGCAGATGAGGTTGATCCTGCGCGGTACGCCCTGGCTATGATCGTAGATGAGGCCGCAGGCATCGGTGTCGAACGTCGGATCGCCCTGCCAGCCGACCTGTTTCAGCCGATGCTCGATATAGGGGCCGACTTCGGTGTCATCGAGCATTTCCAGATGATGGCTGGCGACCACGCGCTGACGAAGCTGCTCGTAATCCTCACCGGTCAGCGCGTCCCTGAATTGCGGCTGACCCACCAGGACGATTTGCAGCAGCGCCTTGCCGCTATGCTGCAGATTGGCGAGCATCCGCAGCTCTTCGAGCGCCGGAAGCGGCCAGTTCTGCGCCTCATCGATCACAAGCAGGGGACGCTGACGCGACTTGTTTCGTGCGATCAGAAACGTCTCGATGTCTTTTTGCAGCTCGGCCTGGTCGCTGTCCGTCGTGGGCAGCTGGAATGCCTTGGCGACCAGCGGCAGCACATTGGAAGGCTCGATCTGCCCGGCGCTTACGCGCCCAGCCACGAAAGGGCCAACGCTCAGCTGCTCGGCGAGATAGTCGACAAGCGTGGTTTTGCCGGTGCCGACATCACCAGTCACGACGATCAGCCCTTCGCGCTGATGCAGGCCGTAGGTGAGGTAAGCCATGGCCCGACGATGGCCTTTGCTGGCGAAGAAGAATCGATGATTCGGGCTGAGTTGAAATGGGCGGGAGGAGAAGTTGTAGAAATCGGTATACATGGCGATCAGCCAATCTCGAACGCACTAGGTTGTCGAGCGGCTGCTTTCATATCAACTGCACATCCAGTGGGATGGAACCAAGTTGGTTTCAATGCTGAGCCAACATCGCTCGGATGGCAATACATTCCTCGATGAGGTCTGGCTACGCTGCGCGAAGATGACGCCCTTCGTGCTGATTTGTCCGACAGTTGGCAAAACCAGCAGGCAGAGCAGGAAAGTTGCTGCCACTGCTCTCGGCAGGCGTCGCTTGACGTCAGGCGTTCCCCGGTTCGCCGTCGCTTGGGGCCGGCGGGAAACCTTTGGCGTATCCTCACCAACGATGCCGCTGCACTCATTGAGCACAAGCGACACATTGTGACGTTCGCCAATACGTTGCAGCGCATGCTCGATATGATCGGCGGTGGTCTTCCCAGCTTCAACCGCCAGTACTACCTGCCCGGCGATGACGCTCAAGATCGCGGCTTCCTGGCTGAGAAGGATCGGCGGCGCATCGATGATCAGGATCGTATCCGGATTCTCGGTAAGATGCCGAAGGATCTGCAGCATGCGGCGGCTGGCAAAGCGATCGAGGCTATCGTCGTTGGCAGCGCCACTGCCCACCAGTGTCAGACGCTCGAGATTGGTCCTGATGACCACTTCGTCGAGCTTGATGCTCTCGTCAGCGAGGGCTTGAATAATGCCGGTCCCGCCATTGCCGCCAAGACGGTCGACGGCGCCGGGGCCCGTTGTGTCGACGTCGACCAGTACGGCTTTATGACCAGCGACCGTGGTCAGGCCGAAGGCGAAATTGATGGCGGCCGTCGTCTTGCTGATACGTTCGTATGGACTCGTGACGAGAACAACGCGATCACGCCAGCTCGATTGGTCTGAAAGTGCCTGACGAATCAGGGCACGGATGATCTCATCCATGGTCTTCGGCAGCGGCCGTCCGCGGTCTCTCGGGTCGGTAAAGCCGCTGCCAATCAGGTGGTCCCAGTCGAGCTCGAGCTTGGGGCCGGAAGATGACGCCTGCTCTTCGGATCGGACTATGTCGGCCTCATCGGTCTCAAGCCTCGCACTCAGGGCCGCCGTCGCAGCACTGGTTTCCGCTGAGGTCGTCGAGCGATGCGCCTCGCCTGTCTGCTCCGTCTCTATTTCGGATCGTATTTGGGGCGATGGCGCGTCGTCGACCGGCGATGATCCTGTTTCAGACTCCACCGCGGCAAATGCGAGGCTGTCCGGCGAAGGAGAAGGTGTGGCAACGGCCTCTGTTGCCTGTGCTTCTTCTACCTCTGTTTCTTCATAGGCAGGCGACACCTGGCCGTCGTTGCTGGTCTGAACTCGTGCGTGTTCCGAAATGTGTTCCAAAGTCGCCGCCGCTGTCTGCGAGGCGGCCTCGGATACATCATCACGGTTCTTGGGAGGCTGATGCTCATCCTGAGCTGGCCTGGGACCGTCGCCCTCCAGCAAGGGCGTCGTGACCTCGGATGTCTTCTGAAGCTCACTGTCGTTGGTCGTGCGTGCCTGGTCATCGCGCGCTTTTTTTGCTCCGTCCTCGGCCGGCCGGCCAAGTCGCGGCACCGCTCTTTCCACCAGCGACAGCCTGGAACGGCGGCGGGAGCGCCATCCGGGCTTATGCATGCTTCTAGTGGCCATTCCGATCTGTCCTCAGCCCAAGATCTGCGTACGCAGTTGTTCGCCCAATGGAGCGAGCCTGTCGGTCAGTTCGGCGATCACGAGGCTACTGAATGCCCCGAGAAGGGCAAGGCAGGCCAAACCAAAGGTGAGGCGGGAATAACCGAGCCGTTTGCGCTCCGCCGGGGTCATCACTTCCGAAATCGTTCCCAATACGCCCACGTCAAAACGCTTCTTGAGTTGCCATGCACTCTCGAACACTCCCTTCATGCGATTACAGAGCACCGCGACAGCTGCACCCAGGCCTGCACCGCCAATTAGCACCATTGCCAGCGCCATCAGCCTCGATGGTCCAACCGGATCCGTCGGCAGTTCAGGTGGCTTGATCAGCCGGAAGGCTTCCCGCGCCGCTTCTCCCCCCAAAACCCCCTCAAGCTCGTCGCGGCTTTGCTGCAAGTCTGAAAGTGCCGCCTCCAGCTCTTGCTTCTCCGCTTCAAGCTCGCTGAGATCAGCCTCGACCGAAGTGGCTGTTCTCGTCAAGGCCTGGAGGCTCTCTATTTCCTGACGTTTGTCCCCCAAGCGCGAATTGAGGGCCGAAACCTCGACAATGACGTCACCATGTCGCTGCTCGAGTTCCTCCCGATCGAGGGGGGGCTCCTCACCAGATGATGCGCCATCGTCAGCAAGCTCCCTCAGCGCCAGTGTCTCGGCATCCAAGGTCTTGATCGTATCAAAGACCGCGACGACATAGGGGTGGCTGTCGGCATAGCGCTCCTGCAACTTGGCAAGCTCGGTTTCGAGCGCCTTGCGTTCCGACAAGAGATCCTCCAGCGATCGTGGCGCTTCGACTTCAGCTGCATCGGCTTCCGCATCGCTTAGTTTTGCGAGTTGCGCGGCAATGTTGTCGCGATCGGTCGTCGTCGCTTCTAGCTGTTTTTCCAAACTGGTAAGCTCTTCCTCCAGAAGAGCCAGCTCCGCCTGTCGGCTGTCGCTATCCTGCAGATAATCGACGTTAGAGCGTTTGAACGCAGCAAGATCGGATTCGGCAGCCTGAAGGCGACGTTCATGATCACTGATCTTTTGTTCCAACGCTCCGGTCGCCTCAACAGAAGCAGCAGAGGCTTGGTCGAGCCTCTCCCGATAGCCAGCAATCAGAGCTTCGAGCACCTGCTTGGCGGTGTCAGGGTTTTTGTGCTCATAGGTCAGTACGAAGACTGGCGGTACGGTCGACCGCAGCATGATATCATCCCGCAACGACCGCCCTCCTGTCGGATCGAGTCCGACCTTGATTCGGGCATCGTCGAGCCCCTCGTCGGAAAGGAGCAGAGATTTGAGTATGCTCGCCGGTGTTTCTTCCGATGGTTTCTCTGCTCTCTTGCCTGCTAGTTCGGGGAGATCGGCGTAAATCACGGCAGACGCAATAAAACTGGTGGGCCATAGTGTAATCATACTCCAGCCGGCGACGCATATGAGCCATGCCGTGCTCACCGACAACCAACGGTGGCGCCAGATACTCTGCCACCAGGTCTGCATCCGATCGGCCAAGCCACTGGAGCGAACCGGCACCGGCTTCTCGCGCGGACTGATCGGCCCATCCTGCTTTTTTAGCGTTTTAAGCGTACTCGACGTCACCATGTGGACTGACAGCCTCGTTGCCGACTTGCATCATGGTCTACGATGTTTCGATCCGTTCTCTCGTGCACGTTCACTCATTCTGCATACATGTCGGTCGAATGGACGAGGCATCATCAATGCCATGAGACGAGCTCGCATCGAAAAAACGCCCCATGATCTCGATCCATCCCATCGCCCAAACCAGTCAAAGACCGTCAACATTACAATCCGCGCCGAAATTCCCCTAATAAACCATATCATCAGCCATTGACGCGATTGCTCAGTGTCAATGCTTCACGGTCGTTTCAGCATTGATCATCAGCCTTTGTCGACAAGCAACTTTGAAAAAAGATGACGAAATGTAACTTTGAAAGCTGATGAAGGTACAAAAAAAACATCGCACCGGCTAGGTCTGAACGAAATAAATCTTCAGTTCCGGCCGATCATGTCGCCGGTCCGGAGGGGGCGTGATCTAGGCTGCATGTTGGCGCCTGCGCTATCATGCCATCCTCGTCCATCTTTATCACTCCGTCATCATGGCCAGGATGGAAGCTAACATCACGAAGAGATAAGAAAATTGGAGGAAGCATGCGGCTGGATCAATCGACATGGCAGGAAGTCGAGGCCTATCTTCGAGGTTCCAAGGGCATCATCCTGCCGGTGGGCTCGACGGAGCAGCATGGCCCGACCGGGCTGGTCGGCACAGACGCGCTTTGTGCTGATCTCGTGGCTCGAGGCGTCGGTGAACGAGCCTCTGCCATGGTGGCGCCGCCACTGAATTTTGGCATGGCGCAGCACCATATGGCGTTTGCAGGTTCCATGACGCTGCGTCCGGAGACGATGCTGGCCGTGTTGGTGGATCTCCTGACTTCCCTTGCAGTTCATGGGTTCGAACGCTGCCTGATCATTAATGGCCATGGCGGCAACATGGCGACGATCATGGCCGCCATTTCCGAGCTCAATGCCCGCTCCAGCCTCGGCTGGCCAGGACCGGGCGGTGCCCTTCAATGCCGCCTCCGCAACTGGTGGACGCCCAAAGCGGTTGGCGCGCTGCAGGAAGAGATTTACGGTGAACGCGACGGTAGCCATGCTACCGCGAGCGAAATTGCGCTTACCCAGTTCGCCTTCCCCGACCAGATCAAATCGGCAGTACTAGAGCCGGCCCTGGCGCCGAAGAGCAGCGGGTTCACCGACGCCGCCGACTTCAGGAGGCGATATCCTGACGGCAGGGTCGGCTCGGATCCCAATCTTTGCAGGCCAGAGCATGGCGAGCGCCTTTACCATGCAGCGGTCGAAGCCCTGGCCGAGGATTACACGGCCTTTCTGACGGAGGGCTGATGGTGCTCATCAGATCAGGTCGGTGGTGAGGGCAAAGGGTACGAAATCAGCAACGGCGGTGGTCGAAGGAGGCGTTTCGATATAGCTCTGGCTCCGCATCTCCATCAGCCGGCTCGCGGTGCGTTCGAATTCAAAGGCGCCGTCGCCTGCCTGATAGAGCGTACCTGGTTCGGCTTCTGCTGACATGACAAGATTGACCCGGCATTCATAGAGGGCGTCGACCAGGGTCATGAAGCGGCGCGCTTCATTGTGCTTGTCGCGCGTGAGCGCCGGCACGTTCTCCATGATCACCGTGTGGTAGTGCTCGGCAATCGCAAGATAGTCGGCGGCGCCCAGCGGTTGTTCGCAAAGTTCGGAAAAATCGAACCAGGCGACGCCGCGCGCAGCTTTCGGTACGCGAAGTGTTCGGGATCCGATCTCGATCTCATCGGCAGATCCCGGAGCGTCGTCGGTCAGCAGATGGAAGATCCGGACGAGTGCCTCTTTGGCAAGGGGGCCGGCTGGGCAATAGTAAACTGGCAGGTTCTGCAGCCGTTCGAGGCGATAATCGGTCGGTCCCTCAAGGCTCGCCACCAAGAGCTCGCCCTTCAGCCGCTCGATGAAGGGGAGGAAGCGATCGCGGTTCAGGCCGTTCTCGTAGAGCCGGTCCGGTGGGAAGTTCGAAGTCGCTACCATGATCAGCCCAAGATCGAATAAACGGCCGAACAGCCGGCCGAGGATCATGGCATCCGCAATGTTTTGAACGTGGAACTCATCGAAGCAGAGTAACGTCGCCTCGCTGAACAGGTGATCCGCCAGCGCCGGGATCGCCTTGCTCGTCCCTTCCGGCAGCGCCTTTTCACGGAAATCCCGAAGCCACCCGTGCACCTCCTGCATGAACGCGTGAAAATGGACCCTTCGTTTCTTCTTTGCGGGCGCGCCGTGGAAAAAGAGATCCATCGCCATCGACTTGCCGCGTCCGACCGGTCCATGAATGTAAAGGCCGCGGGCGCGGGGCGGCGTCGACCTGGCTTCGGGGGCTTTACGCCAGAAGGTTGGCCCAAGACGGGTCAGGAAGCCGCCCTCCTCCGCTTGAGGCTGGCTTGCATCATCTGCTGTCAACTCATGATGCAGCCGCTCCAGGTGCTCGATTACGTCGGCCTGAGCCGGATCAGCATGCAACGCGCCGTCAGCGATGAGCGCCTCATAGCGGTTTTTGGGTCCGTCCATAGGTTTTGGTGTTCCGGCATTGGATGCGGTCATGAATTTCGGTAGCTCTGAGGTCAGCGTGGTCGAGGAGGGAGGGCTTTACCCCCAGGCGCGTGACGCAATCCTGGGTCGACGTCAAGTCTCATCACAATAGCCTCCCCCCATGCCGAACCCTTGTCGGCTCTCACCTTGGCCTCCAAGATCGCAGATCTACCGATCGAGAGAGGGCAGAGATGCAGGTGCTTGCGGATTTTCAGTGGGAGAACGGGCAAGAATGGATCGACGAGCTCCGTCGGCAGGGGCCAGGTCATCAGATCCATGTCTGGCCGGATACTCCCGATCCCGCCCGCATCGAGGCGGCGATCGTCTGGACGCCGTCTGCCGATTTTTTTGAAGTGCTGCCCAATCTCCGAGCCCTTATTGTCCCCGGTGCCGGTGTCGATCAGTTGTTTCGAAGCCAGGCGAACATCCCGGACGTGCCGATCGTCCGCCTCGTGGATCCGGTGATGGCGACGCGTATGGCGGAATATGTGCTGGCAGTGGTGCTCGACCACCACCGGCAGTTTAGGCGCTATCGTGATCAGCAGGCCGATGCCGTCTGGATGCGACATTTCCATAGCGATCCCGGCGACATTCGGGTCGGTATCCTCGGCATGGGCGTCATGGGGGCGACAGCGGCACGTCACCTTCGTGCGATCGGTTATGCGGTCACCGGCTGGAGCCGGTCGAACAAGACGATTCCCGACATCGAAACGGTTGCGGGCGAAGGGGCGCTCATGCCGCTCATCGCTGCGAGCGACGTCCTGGTCTGTCTGCTGCCGCTGACCGATGCGACATGTGGCATTTTGAATGCGGAGACATTCGATGCCATGCCCGATGGAGCGCTCTTGATCAATGCCGCGCGTGGCGCGCATCTCGTGGTAGAAGATCTGGTGACGGCACTCGATCGCGGCAAGCCCGGCGCGGCCGTGCTTGACGTTTTCGAGGATGAGCCGCTGTCGCCGGAAAGTCCACTTTGGCGTCATCCCGCCATCACCATCACACCGCATATCGCCAGCCTCTCGAACCCCGTGACCGGCGTTCGGCAGATCGTCCAGGCTCTCGATCGGATCGAAGCCGGCGAGCGGCTTGGCCATGTCGTCGATCGGCAAGCCGGCTACTGAAGGCTGGCCGGCAGCGTGAATGTGTCATCGGACGGCTCCTGGGATGCGGATGCATCTTGACCACCGATTGGCGATACCAACGGCTCTTCTCGGAGAAGCGTGATGCTGATTCGCCTGTTCCGGGGATCGGTCGGGCGTTCCGTGACCATATGCTCGGTATCGCCCTTGCCGATCACGCTGGCGATCCGTGTCTGATCCAGGCCGGCCTCAACCAGCATCTTTCTGGTGGCATTGGCGCGATCAAGCGAGAGGGACCAGTTATCGTAGCCGTCTCTTCGCTTGAAGACGAGCGCATCGGTGTGGCCGGAAATCCAGACCGGGTTGGGCAAGCTGTTCATGGCCGCGACCACGGTGGCCAGAAGGTCCTGCGCCTCCGGATAGAGGGCCGCACTGCCCAGCGCGAACATGGAGCGCTGCGCTCGATCGATCAGCTGTATGCGCAGCCCCTCCGGAACTCGCTCGATTGAGAGATTTTCCGCGAGCTCGCCGAGCTCTGGGTGGTTCTCGATGGTTTCCGACAGCTTGTCCTCGACACGCTCGAACTTTTCCTCCTCGGTCAGCGGTTCCGCAAGAACCAGTTCAAATCCATCTTCGATCTCTTCATCGGAGATAGGGGAGGCTTCTTCCGCAAAATCCTCATTCAGCTCTTCGAGCAGATCTTCGTTGATGTCACGCCATTCAACAGGTGTCTGCAAGTAATGGGTGATGTCACTGCCGTCTTCATTGATCGGACCGATGACGGTGTCGAGCGGGATCGGCACGAGGTCGCGTGCGAACCGAAATTGCGGATTACCGTCGATCTCAACCATGCCGGTAACAGCGACCTCTCGCGTGAAGCCAAAGGCGTTATTCATCGATCCGGCGACGATCTTGATCTTTTCAGTATCCGGTACGGAAAAGGAGATGATCAGAACGAAAAAGCAGACCAGGAGCGACATCAGGTCAGCAAACGTGACCATCCACATCGGTGCGCCGGCTGGGGCTTCATCCTTCGCCATCGACCCGCCGTCCTATCGCAGCCGGTGTATCAGCTCAAACATGGTTTGTTTGAACTGATACCAATCCAATGGACTGACGTGCCAACGACCGATTTTCTGAGGCGCTGGTGGCACACTATGCGGCCTGCTCGACCACCCGTTGGCTTTCGGGCAGATAGGCGTTCAAGAAGTCGACCATGATGTCCGGATTGGTCTTGTTGTGAATGTGCATCACGCCTTCGATGACGATGCTGCGGTTGAGCTGTTCGGTCGCAAGCTTGGCCACCATCTTCTCGCTGATCGGAATGGCGATGAGATTGGAGATCAAGGCGCCGTAGAGGGTGGTCAAAAGCGCGACCGCCATGGACGGGCCAATTGCGGCCGGGTCCGACATGTTGGAAAGCATCTGCACAAGGCCGACCAGTGTGCCGATCATGCCGAAGGCGGGCGCTGCGTCTCCCAGCACCTTGAAGAACCTCCCGCCTTCCTCGAGGCGCTCAATATAAAGATCGCGCTCGCAGGTGAGCGAATCCTTGATGAAGTCCAGGGCTAAACCGTCGACGCAAAGCTGGATGCCCTTCTTTAGAAATTCGTCTTTGATTTCGACACTCTCCAGGCCCATGAGCCCGTCCTTGCGTGCGATCTTGGCAAGCTCGCCGATCTGGTCGACCAACTCGCGCGCACTCGCCTTGGAGCCGCCGAATGTGACCGAAACGCCCATCATCAGCGCTCCGAAAACCTCGCCGATATTGAATCGAATCAGCGTCGCCATCGTGCCGCCGCCGATCACGATGAATGCGCTGGGAATATCGACGAACGACGAGAAATTTCCGCCAATGAAAATCGCAGCCAGCACGACCGCTGTGCCGCCGAGCATGCCGATCAGCGTTGCAAGATCCATCGAGGCCAGACTCCGAGTTCTGCCACCAGGTGGACGAATCAAGGCAACCTCCGGATCAGGGCCGAAGGCAACCAGAAACACGGATCCTACAAGCCGCCTCTATAAAAAAGGTTAACGCTGCTAAATTTAACAACCACAGCCAGCTCGGATGCTCGGCCGAACCCGAACCTGTCTGACGTCATCGCATCATTCTGGTAGCGGTCCTTGCCGACAGGCAGGTCGTCACTCAGCGCTTGTCGCCATCCCCCTGGATGGCGCCCCGTTCAAGGCGTGAACGCAGCTTTTCAATATTGCCGGCCGCGATTTCTTCCATCTCGATTCCGAGGTCGGCGGCGAGGGTCGCGACGTACCAGAGGACGTCACCGAGCTCATCTCTGATCGCGGTGATTTGATCCTCGCCGAAGTCACCGCCGCGATCGCGCAGGACCTTCTTCACCTTGCCGGCAACCTCACCGGCTTCACTCGCAAGCCCAAGTGCCGGGTAGGTGACCCGATAGGCGTCGGCATAGAGGGCAGTCTTTCGGGCAGCGTTCTGATAGGCGTTGAAATCCACGATTTTCCTCCGAAGCGGGATGGGAGAAGGTTTGCCGCTTTCTGCCGACCTGATAAAGTTTTTTCACAAAGCTCTTCAGAGGAACAAGCTGGCGACTTGATTGTCAGCGCTGACAACAGGGAGGTTACCATGGCAAAGACGAGCCTTTCGCTCGCCGTTCTCACGGCTCTGGCGACGGTATGGTCGGCGGGTGCCAATGCTCAGGACCAGAAGCTGTACGGCGTACTCATGAAGACGCTGTCCAATCCGTTCTGGGGGGCGATGGAGCAAGGTGTGCAGGATGGCGCCGCCGAGGCCGGCGTCGAGTTTTATCTCCAAGCCGTGGAGAGCGATCAGGCGGCTGAGCCGCAGCTCAATGTCTGCAACACCATGCTCGAGCGCAGCCCGACGGTAATGATCACCGCTGCGATCAACTCCACCAACCTTCTCCCCTGCCTTGCCCAGGCGACCGAGGCTGGCATCCCCGTGGTCGATCTCGATGCCAATCTCGATCACGACATCGCCAAGGAAGGCGGCGTCGACATCGCGTTTACCATCGGCTCGGATAACGAAGCGGCGGGGGCGCAGGGTGCTGACTATGTGGTTGAACAGCTGGGTGCTGATGCGGCAGGGCCGGTCCTGGTGATCGAGGGCCTCTCCGGCAACATCACCGGCCAGAAGCGGGCGAGCGGGTTTGCCAATCGGCTCGCGGAGATCGCTCCAGGCCTCGAGATCGTCGCCTCGCTGCCAGGCGATTGGGATCGGGCCAAGGCTGCGAACATCACCAATGACATCCTGACCCGCAACCCGGATCTGGTCGCGATCTTCGCCGCCAACGACACCATGGCGCTCGGTGCCGTCGAGACGGTGTATGCGGCCGGCAAGGGCGACGACGTGATCATGGTGGGCGTCGATGGCAATGTGGATGCGGTCGAGAGCATCAAGGCCGGGCGCTTGAACGCTTCGGTCGCCCAACTCCCTTATCTCGTCGGCAAGCAGGCGGTCGAGCGGGTCGCCAAGGTTCTCGAAGGTGAGAGCGTCGAGACCTTCCAATATGTCGACACGCTGGTGCTTACCCAGGAAGTCCTGGAAACGGGGACCGAGCCCCTTCTGGAATTCGTGAAATAGGGTCATCATGGCCTTCGACTATGGGCGGCCGGGTCATGCCCGGCCGTTCCTGACCAAGAAACGCTGATGGCGACCGAGCAGCCGAAAGCATTCTGGCGTGATCTCGCTCTTCGCTCACCAGTGCGGCTGGAGAGCCTGGGGGTGCTCGCCCTTCTGGTCGCGTCGATGGCCATCCTTTCGCCGTATTTCTTCTCGGTCTCCAATATACTGAACATCCTGCTCGCCACCGCCGTCATCGGCGTACTGGCGATCGGTGCTACCTTCGTCATCTGCTCCGCCGGCCTCGACCTTTCACTCGGTTCGGTCGTCGGCTTTTCCGGCGTGGTCGGAGCGCTCGCGGTCGACAGTATCGGTCTTCCCTGGCCGATCGCGGTGCCGGCCTGCGTGCTCGCCGGCATGTTCTGCGGCCTGATCAACGGTCTCCTGGTGACGCGCGGAAAAATCCCGGCCTTCATCGTCACCCTCGGCATGCTCGGGCTCGCCCGCGGCGCAGCTCTGGTTCTGACTAACGGAAAGCCTGTCTACGGCCTTCCTGAAGGCCTCCTGTTTCTTGGCCAGGGCCGCCCCTTCGGCGTGCCGATGCCGGTCTTCATCTTCGTCGGCGTGGCGTTCGTCGCTCACTACGTTCTCGCGTCCACACGTTTCGGCCGCTACACCCTGGTGATTGGCGACAACGAGGGTGCCGCGCGCGCCACCGGTATCGATGTCGACGCCCATCGCCTGAAGCTCTACACGCTCTCAGGAGGTCTGGCGGGCATCGCAGGCCTGATCTTCATGGCGCGCGTCAATGCCGGTGATCCGACCGCGGGGCTCAATTACGAGCTCACCGCGATCACAGCCGCGATCATCGGCGGCACCAATCTGTTCGGCGGGCGCGGCAGCGTACTCGGCACTTTCATCGGCGCCCTGATCATGGGCGTACTGCAGAACGGCCTCAATCTCCTGGCCGTGCAGTCCTACTATCAGCAGATGGCGATCGGCGCCGTTCTGATCCTCGCCGTCTGGCTGGACCGCATCAACTCCCAGAGGCTCGGCACATGACCCGCGCGACGGGAATGGTTACTCGTGCGATGAGAGCGTTGATATGAGCCTGCTCGAACTGGACAGTGTCAGGAAGAGTTTCGGCACGATCGAAGCATTGCGCGGCGTGACGTTCACGATTGAAGCGGGTTCGGTGGTCGGCCTAGTCGGTGACAACGGCGCCGGCAAATCCACGCTGATGAAATGCATTACGGGGATCCACAGGGCCGATGCCGGCAGCATCTGTTTCGAAGGCCACGCCGTCGGTCGCGCCGACCCGGGGGAGATCAGGGAGTGCGGCATCGAGATGATCTATCAGGACCTGGCACTCGCGCCGCAGCAGGACGTCGCCGCCAATATTTTTTTGGGACGGGAGCCCACAAAGGGTTTTTTCGGCGCGATCGACAAGGCCAGGATAGAGACCGAAGCCGAGGCGATGATCGAACGCCTGGGTGCCAAAATCCCTTCCGTCCGCTACCAGGCCGGCCAGCTCTCCGGCGGCCAGCAGCAATCGGTCGCGATCGCACGCGCGCTTACTTTCGAGCCCAAGCTGGTGATCATGGATGAGCCGACGGCTGCTCTTGCCGTGCGCGAGGTCGACCATGTCCTCGATTTGATTCGCGAATTGAGGCGCCAGGGCATCGCCGTCATCCTGATCAGTCACCGCCTGACCGACGTCTTCGCCGTCTCCGACCGTATCATCGCCCTCCGCCAGGGCCAGGTGATCGCCGACGAGATCACCGCCGAAACCACCATGAACACCGTCGTTGCCCATATCGTCGGTGGTGGCGTGGGTGGCCTGGCCACCTCATAGACCAGAATGACGTCGGCGAACGTGCCGGCATGGCTGAACTGATCCCGCCATAATTTATCCGAGATAGTTGCCCTCCGCCGATTTGGGCTGGTCGGCGTTATGGCCGCTAATGGGCAGTAATGCGATAGGATCGACAAACGGCTTTCAGTTGATCGAGTGTGCCGGCGACGTTCACGCATTCATAGCCGCGCTCGATCATCTGATCGATGGCTCGCCAGTTAAGAATGTTCACCCCAGCCACGTCGGGATAAAGAACATGATCCGCAATATCCCCAGCTCCGCGGTTGTTGGTCTCGCCGGCGACGGTTGCGGAGCGCATCAGTACGCCGACGATCGAGGGTGCGGTCATCGAGGGCAGCAGGCGTGCGCTGCCCGCTTCGCAGACATCGGGATCGAGGGTGAAACTTCCCTCGGCCCGACCCACATCTACGCCAATCACCGGCCCGAGATTGACGCGCACCATCTCATCTATCGGCATGTTGTTGATCAACCCGCCATCCACCAGAACGTCCTGGCCATGCAACACCGGCGGCACCAGGCCTGGAATCGAGAGGCTCGCCCGGATCGCATGCCAGACCGGCCCGCGGTCCAAGCGAACGGCATGACCCTTGGTGAGATTGCTGGCCGTACAGAAAAAAGGCAGCCAGAGCGAACAGGCCTCGGCGTCCTCGAAATGCCCGTGCAGGAGTTTGGAAAGCCGGCGGCCGCGGGCGAAAGAATGCAGCGGGATGGTGTAATCGCCAACCGGGTTGACGTCGATGAAGGTGGCCTGGAGGCGTTCTCGAAAGGCCTCGACGCTCCACCCCATGGCGATGCCGCCTGCCAAGAGGGCGCCCATGCTCGTGCCGCCGATCTGATCGATCGGAATGCCTTGATCCCGGATCGCCTTGACCACGCCGAGATGGGCGAAACCGCGTGCACCGCCCCCGGAAAGAACCAGGGCCACGGTACGGCCGCTGGCAATCCGGGCGAGACGCCCCCGGCCCTCTTCGGTAGAGATCACGATATTCCATCGCGTGCGAACCGAGATCTTACGTGTCCAGAGCGGCGCTGGATCCGGCAGGGCGCGACCAGATGCCTGCAGAGTCACTAAATGATAGACGCGGCCGCCGGCAATTCCGTTAAGATAAACAAGCACGTTCTCGTCTGGCTCGGGATCACCCGGCCGAACAATGAGCAGGACGAGATCGGACTGGCGGATACAAAGCTGTGTCCAGCTCGAACAGCCGGGCTCGGCAATATAGAGAAGGCTGTCATGGCGCTCTTCCTGATCATGAAACCAGTCGGAGGTGTGGTCGGCGCAGTCCGACTTGAGAATGTTGAGCGTCCCTGCTTGCTCCAGTCCCGATGCCACAACGTCGCGTAACTGATCGAGCGGCAGACCGTCGGACAAAGGCACCAGACAGACCGTGCTGAATGCCGCTTGCGCCTTTCGACTGCTGGTTTCGGTTACCAGGCGACGCGCGATCACGCGGGTGAGCGACACGATCGACTGTGGGCTTTCATTCATCAGCGTTTCGAACGCCGGGCGTCCAAGCATGATGAGTTCGGTGTCGCGCACCGCCCACGCTCCGGCGCTTCGGCGTTCGCCGGTCAAAATACCGAGCTCGCCCACCACCTCGCCAGCACCGATCTGGGCAACCGGACGAAAGCCATCGCCGGCATGATCGGCCACACGGACTTCGAGACGTCCCGAAACGATCACATAGAGGGCGTCGCTCTCGTCATTTTCGGCAAAGAGCTGACCTCCAGCTCGAATGGCGAGCCGGGTCAGGCGTCGTTCCAGGAGTGTTAAGGTGGCATCGTCGATTTCCTTGAAGAAGTCGACGTCGCGAAGCGACGTGCCGGCATGGGCCAGCAGCACCGGATCAGTAGCTCCCTCCTGTTTTGTCGCTCGGTCTGTCGTCATGTCTTGCCGATCAGGTTGGCCAGGGGATTATCGGCTGGCCAGCGCCGCCTTCAAGTCGGCGGCCGACGGATTGTCTCGACTACCATCGATCACGATTTCGCGCGGCGTCACGTTCGCACCATAATAGGCCGCATTCAAACCATCGCGCGGAAGGGCGGTCGCCCCCTTCAGATTGAGGCCGGCGAACAATCCGCGCTCAACCTCGGCAAAGGAGTAGATGTCCTGGAGTTGATCGCTGGAGATCTCGCCCTTCAGGCCTTCACTTCCCGCAGCGACCGAGGCATCAGCGCCGAACTCGAGGCCACCTTCAGCCAGTCGTTCCAGCGTCTGATCGTTGGTGATGATCAGGAGCACGTTCGACTGCTCGGCGCCGATCTGCAGACCGTAACTCGCCGCCCCGAACGTATAGAAGGCGGGGCTCGACCAGGAACCGTCGTCTAGGCGACCGAGCAGCAGACCGGTGCCGCCTTCGCCGCCGAGAAAAAAGGCAGCCTTGACGATGTCTGGATAGACGATGACGCCCTTCGCCGATGAAAGGAGGCCCTGGATCGCATTCGCTTCGGTGCTGGCCAAAAAGCGCTGGACGACGTTTTCCGCATCATCGACGATGGCCTGGGCGTCGGCACCGGGGTCAGAACTCGTGCTGACCGTGTTGCAGGCGGTGAGAACGAGGCAGAGAAAGGCCGAAGCCAGGAGAGAACGCATCTATTCAACCTTCACCTGATGGGCAAAAACGTCACCGTCACTGATCGTGAGCTGCTCGAAACCGAGCATTTTCAAGAGATCGAAGAAGTTGAGCTTGGCAGCTCCAACCTGCTTGAAGATGGGGGTGCCGCGCGCGAGCGAGGTAAGACCCGCAAGGTGAGCACGAGCGCGGTAAATCGTATCGAGGACACCATCTTCGAGAGCGACGATCAGGAGTTTCTCGGCCTTGGCTCCTTTCGCGAAAAGAGCAAAGCGTGGAGGGTAGGGCTTTTCAACCATCGCATTTGCGACGGCAACCACGAACCCTACTCGGCGTGCGCGATTGGCGCCGGGAATGCCAGGCACTTCGGATCGATAGACTTCAGTGCTTGCTGGCTCGGGATAGTAGTAGCCGGCATGTCGATCGTCGGCATGCCCCGAACTCGCCATGCACAGGCCAAGCAACAACACAAAAATCAGCCATCTTTTGCGCCGCAACAACGTCCCCTCGCTCTTAGACGGTTGAATTTCCGATTAGGCGCAGGTTAAACGGCGCCGGCGAATTAGGACAAGGGCGAGCACCATCTCATTGCGTAAAAATCGAGCGATGCACATGTGATGAAACCTGCGCGCGGATAGGATCTTGTTATTGATTTCAGCGGAAAACCTGGCTTTTCACGTCCGGTAGCCGGAGCGGTTGGGCCAGGCTCGGAGAAGGGCATTGGCCAGACCTCGCCATCCCAACCTCGCATCCGGGTCAAGGCACGCCATGATTACGACCTTGTCCATATGGCCCTGGGAATCCGCCCGCTAAGACGTTGGGGCGAGGCTTGGACTCCCAGGATCGCACGGACCATAAAGCAGGCTGCAGGAACCGGGTTAAGGCGAGGTTAGAGCAGGATGATAAGATGCCAATCTTTCACCTGCGGTCATGGCCATCCGGTATTATTCTTTTGTTGCCTTCCCATATTTGTTGTCGTCAAAGGACGGGCCCCAGATCATGCCGTTCACGCCCTTCCTGGACGCGATCAGCTCGATGTCCTGGAACATGATGACGAAGGGCGAGATCGCCTGGTGCTCGCGCTGGATCTCCTGATACATGGTGCTGCGCACCGCCGGATCATGCTCCAGCACGGCAGCAGCCGTAAGCGCGGTCATTTCGGGAATGTCCCAGGCGTTCCGCCAGGCGAGCTTGCCGGTGTGGCCGTCCTCGTCCTTGTTGCCGGGATTGCTGGAGAAGGTGTCGGCGTTGGTGTGCGGGTCCTGATAGTCCGGTCCCCAGCGGCCGATATAGATGTCGTGGGTGCGGGCGCGATATTTGGTGAGCGTCTGCTTGTTGTCGCCGGGGATGATTTCGAGATTGATGCCGGCCTCTGCCCAGGTCGCCTGGATGGCTTGGGCCATGTCCATGGTGGTGGGGACGTTGCGCGTGTCCATGGTGACCGTGAAGCCATCGGCCAGGCCGGCCTCGGCGAGCAGGCCCTTGGCCTTCTCGACATCGAGTGAAAATGGCTTGTCGTCGATCGCGCCGAGAAAACCTTCCGGCAGGAACGACTGATGGATCTTGACCGAGCCCGCGAAGATCGTCTCCGCCATGCCTTCATAGTCGATCAGGTATTTGAGCGCTTCGCTGACCCCCGGTTTCGCCAGAAATTCATTTTTCTGATTCAGCCCGAGATAGTAAACTGCGCCTTTTGGCGCCCGTTCGATGACGATGTCATCGTTACCTTCCAGCACAGCGATCTGATCAGCTTCCAGATTGCGGGCGATGTCGATGTCGCCCTTCTCCAAAAGCAACTGCTGCGTCGTGTTCTCCGGAATATGGCGGGTAAAGACCCGCTTGAAGGCTGGCGCGCCGCCCCAGTAGTCGGGCTGGCCGTCGATCACCAGACTCTCGTTCGGCTTCCAGGCACGCAGCTTGAAGGGGCCGGAGCCGGCACTGGCCGTGCGCAGCCACTCGTGGCCCATGTCGCCGTCTTTCTCGTGCGCCATGACTTCAAACTTGTCGACCACCGAGCCGACGCCGGCGGTCAGGCAATAGAGGAAGAAAGTCGGCGCGTAGGGCTTATCAAGCGTGATCTGCAAGGTCCGGTCATCGACGGCGACGATCATCTCCTCGACATTCTCGGGCGTGAAGCCGAACTGGCTGAGGATGAAGGAAGGCGTCTTGTTGAGCTTGATCACCCGCTGCAGGGACCAGGCGGCGTCCTCGGCGGTCAGCGGATTGCCGCTATGGAACGTGATGCCTTCTCGAATCTTGAAGGTGTAGGTCTGGCCGTCCTCACCGATCTCCCAACTCTCGGCGACATGACCCTGCAGGTTTTCGACATCGTCGACCGGATAGGTCACCAGGCGGTCATAGACCTGAGCGCCATATTCGGCACCGGAGAATTCAAAGATCTCGGCGGGATCGAGGGTGATCAGATCGTCGATCTGCCAGGCCTGAACCAGCGTATCCGCCGGCGTTTCGGCAGCGGCCCCGGAGACGTCCAACGCCGTCACGAGAGCGATCGCGGCACATCCTGCCGCCAAATGTTGAATATGCCTTAGTCCCAACAGCCTGCCCACGTCCTTATCTCCATTTATGTGTTATTAATCGTTCTAGCCTTACCCCCTCCACGCTCGATGTCAAACGCACGGTTACCCCGCCGATTCCGGCAAAGGCAGGCGGGCAAGGCGCTCGGTCAGAAGTTCGAAAAACCCGTCGGCATCGATCTGGTCGACAACGAATGTGTTGGCCGGACTCTCCGAGCGCTGTCGCCAATCCACCAGGGTTCGTCCCATCGACGCTTCGCTTGCGATGTCGATCTCGACACGACAGTCGCGGCCATCGAAGAGATCGGGGCGCATCACATAGGCGATGGCGCAGGGGTCATGCAGCGGGGCGCCGTGGCCTTCGCCCTTGGCCTGGTCGAAAATGTTGTAGAATGTCAAAAGGCCGTGCACGGCTTCGCTGACCTCGGTGCCGATCGCGCGAATGGCCGCGAGCCGTGACGGCGTGACCAGGGCCTTATGGGTGACATCCAGGCCATGCATGACGATCGGTGCTCCTGAACGGAACACGATATCGGCGGCGTGCGGGTCGACATAGATGTTGAACTCGGCGGCTGGCGTGACGTTGCCGATGCCGATGGCGCCGCCCATGAGGACGATCGCCTTGATGCGCGGGATGATGTCGGGAGCGAGGCGCATGGCGAGTGCGATGTTGGTCAGCGGGCCGACAGGGCAAAGCGTGACCGTGTCTGCCGGCTCACGACGTAAAATGTCGATGATCGCAAGGACTCCATGGCCGTCCGCAAGCGGTGTTTTCGGCTCCGGCAGGTCGGCGCCGTCGAGGCCGGTCTTGCCATGCACGAATTCTGCGGTCACCAGATCACGCACCAGCGGTTTTTGCGCACCGGCATGAACGGGAATATCGGATCGGCCAGCGAGTTCGACCAGTTTTCGCGCGTTCACCTCGGTTAAGGCAAGCGGCACGTTGCCGGCGACCGCGGTAATGGCTAGTACATTCACCTCTTCGGGGGAGCCCAGCGCCAGAAGAATGGCGAGCGCGTCGTCTTGGCCGGGGTCGCAATCGATGATAATGGATTGTGGCATCAAGAAAACCTCCCGTGCATGATCGATACCGAGAAGCTTAATCCGATTGGATGTCTGCGTCCCCCCGGAAACCATGAAGTGAGAGCTTCAGCATTCATTCATTTTCGTGACGCTAACCTCCGAAGATCACGTAACGGGATAACGAAAACTTGGAAGCGGGGACGAAAATGAAGAGACTTCTCATGATGGCGACCTTGACGGCGCTGACCCTCGTGGCCTGCGTGCCGCCGCCGCAGCCAGTCACAAAGCGCAACAGCGAACTCACGCACGGCAATGTCCAGTTGCAGCTTCAGGTGGGTCAGACCACTCAGGCAGACGTGCTCGAAGCATTTGGTGCGCCGAATGTCACCACGATCGACGGTAAGGGGCAGGAGGTCTGGAGCTATCAACGTGCCGCGACGGTAGAGCAGGATTCGTCCAACTATAATTACTGGACAATCATTATCGCAGGCGGCGGTCAGGAGGCCTCTGGCTTCGAGCGCACGCAGCGCACCATAACCTTGATCATCAAATTCGACGACGCCGATGTGGTATCCGATTTCCGTAGTCGATCGAGCCAGTTCTAAAGAGGGTTTATGTCATGTTGTTATTCGGTTCGACGTATGGACGGAAAGTGGCAGGCCCTCTGGCGTTGCTCATGGTGTTCGGGTTGTCGGCTTGCATTAAGTTGGGTGATCCTGAACCCGAGCTGACATCGCTCGATGTGCAGTCGATTCAGAAAAGAGACTATGATGTCAATCATGCGATCGCATTTACGAGTGTGCTGTCGGTTTTCCAGGATCTCGGTTACATCATCGACGGTGCCGATAAAGAGACAGGCTTCATCACCGCGCACAGCCCAGCCAAGGAAGCGGGCTTTGGGTGGGTAGAACTGTTCATTGACGATGAAGACGGTGACATCTCCGTCACCAGGCAGACAAAGTCCACCGCGGTGATCGAGGCATTGAACGAGGAGCGAACGTCGATTCGACTGAATTTCGTTGTCGGTGAAACGCAGTCCAGCGGACAAGGTACCGCGACCCGCGACGAGCCGATCCTGGAAGCCGATGTCTATAGAAACGCTTTCGACAAGATCGAGGATGCGATTTTCATCCGGCAGGGCACCGGATAAGACTAGACGCTCGCCGCTCTCGGGGCGTGTGATGACCTCGATCCAATATCGATCCGAACTCACCTGCCCCGCTTGCGGTCACAAGAGCGTCCATACCATGCCGACGGAGCATCCTGTTTTTCCATGAATACACCGCCTGCAAGACCCAGCTGCGCCCTAAGTCGGGTGATTGCCGCGTCTTTTGCTCCTATGGCAGCGTGTCCTGTCCGCCAATCCAAAAAGCGAGAAAAACCGGCGGACAGGCGCCTCGCTGTTGATCGAGGCTGCGCCTTTTCCCGTACCATGTTGCATGGCCGAAATCGAACCCGCTTGATTTTTAGGCATCAATGGTAAAAAAACTGATGCAGTGCACAACTCTGCTGTCTGAGGTCGCTGCCAAGGCTCTGCTATCGAGGAAAATTGAATGGACGAGCGCCAGGGCTATTATTTCGACGATCTCAAAGAGGGCATGAGCGAGGTCTTCTCCAAGACCATCACCGAAGCCGACCTTTTGATGTTCGCGGGCGTGTCCGGCGATACCAATCCGATCCATCTGGACCAGGATTTCGCCAGCCGGACCATGTTCGAGGGCAGGATCGCCCATGGCATGCTGACCGCGAGCCTGGTGTCCACGGTGCTCGGCACCAAGCTGCCAGGACCAGGCGCTATCTACGTCAACCAGAACCTCCGCTTCCTCGCGCCCGTGCGCATCGGCGACACGGTGATCGCGCGCGCCGCGATCAAAGAGCTGAACCGCCAACGCAAGCGCGTCACATTAGCGACCACCTGCAATGTCGGTGACATCAAAGTGCTGGACGGCGAAGCCACCCTCATGGTCCCAAGACGGCCCACTGGCGTGCCGCCAGAGGCATGACGGGCGCACCGCTTCGCAGCCTGACCTAGTTCTTGTTCCGCCTGGCTGCGCCTGCGGCCTCGAAATGTTTCGTTGCGGTCTCGAACTTGTCGCGGCAGCCGGTGTTGCAGAAACCGACGACCTGGCCCTGATAGAGTGTGAGCGAATCCGCGGCTACGGGCTTCCCGGACCAGGGGCAGATATCGTTGATGCAGTCTTCCATCTGCAGTGATTGGTTGTCAGCCGCCATGTTTGAACTCCGTCTAAAGTCTACCCGATGGCGGCGCCATCGCGGCCAAGCCAGGCGGCTCCTCTGACGCCTGAGGAATCGCCATGCATCGGGGCGCGAAGCGCCGTGCGGACGGTGTCAGAGAAGACATAAGTCTGCCAGATACGAGGCACGCTCTCGTAAAGGCGTTCCAGCTGCGAGAGCCCGCCGCCAAGTACGATGACGTCGGGATCGAGCAGGTTAATGACCATCGAGAGGCCGCGAGCAAGGCGATGCTCGTAGCGCTGAACGGTTGCCTCGGCCTCGGCATCTCCGCCGGCCGCTGCTTTCACGATGGCAGGCGGGTCGATCGCCTCGCCGGTGATCCGCAGGTGATCAGCCGCCATCCCGGGGCCGCAAAGCCAGGTCTCGATACAGCCGGAAAGTCCGCAATAGCAATCAGGTCCCGGCAATTCTTCCACCTGCGGCCAGGGGAGCGGATTGTGGCCCCATTCACCGGCGATCGCATTCGGCCCGGCAAGCGGTTGGCCGCGCACCACCAGCCCGCCACCGACACCTGTGCCGATGATCACGCAAAAGACCGAGGATGCCCCGGCGGCAGCGCCGTCGGTCGCCTCCGATAAGGCGAGGCAGTCAGCGTCATTGGCAATCGCGAGATCGCGTCCGAGGCAGGCCTTCAGGTCGCGATCGAATGGCTTGCCGTTCAGCCATGTCGAGTTGGAATTCTTCATCAATCCCGTCGCCGGCGAAATCGCACCCGGCGTTCCGAAGCCGAGCGTTCCCTTGGTGCCAAGCTCGAACTCGGTCTCCGCGATCATGTCGCGAAGCGTTTCGAGCGTGTCTCGGTAACTGTCCCGCGGGCTCGATTTGCGACGACGCAGGCGTACCTTGCCCTCCTGATCGAGGGCGATGATTTCGATCTTGGTCCCGCCGAGGTCGATGCCGAGCGCCAGCGTCATGGAAACCGTCCGCCTCCTGGCTGGTAGGTTGGTTCAGATCGCACCATCACAACATGTTTTCCAGAGATGATGAAGGCCCGACCTGCTCTCCCTCGTGATGAGCGCGCAGAAAGATCAGCCTGGCCGCGCCGTAGCGGCGGTCCTGTTCCACATCGAAGCCCGCTGGGAGGTCGATCGTCTCCTTGGCCGCCAGTTCAACGACGATGAGGACGTCATCCGCCAGCCAGTCCCGATCGAGCGTCGAGAGGGTCTTGGTTGCAAGGCCGCTTCGATAGGGTGGATCCATGAAAACGACATCGAAGCGGCAAGGCGGCCGGGCGAGGCGGGTGGCATTCATGCGACGGACATGAACGCCGCCCGGTCGGCCGAGTGCTTCGACATTAATACCCGCAAGCGCGACATCCTCATCGATCAGCCAGACTTCATCGGCACCGCGTGAATAGGCTTCGAGACCGACCGCGCCGGTGCCGCAGAAAAGATCCAAAAACCTAGTATCGGCGATCAAGCCGGCATGGTCGAGAATGTTGAACAACGCTTCGCGCGCCCGTTCGCTGGTCGGACGGATCGATTGATCGCGTGGGCTCGACAAACGTCTGCCGCGGTATCGCCCGCCGATGATCCGCATCTTGCTCATGATCTTGCACCCATGCCAGCGATATAACCTCTCGAAACGTCCTTGGGGACATGCCGGGTTCAAAAAAAATCGATTTCGAATTGACAAAACGTTGTCGACTGAACATCTAAATAAAGCAGTTGGAACAACAAGAAGAGAGCAAAGTAAAAAATCAATGTCTATTGTTGTGTTGATGTCTTCATGTGAACAGCTGTTCACATATTTGCGTGTTCGTTTGCAGCGAGCTCTTCTGGCTGTCGTTCTGACGATCCTGGCGATCCAGCCGACCAGCGCTCACATACAGAATGAAGCGCCCTGGCACGCTGTAGCCTACGCCTATCTCAATACGTTGTTTCTGCTCAATTTGGAGCCCGTTGACTGGTCCTTGATCGAGCGGGTGCTGACCACCGACCATGACGGTCGCATCCTCGGGCGTCCCGCCTCCGAGCGGCTGATCGAGTTGGATCAGGCCGCTGGCACGGCGCATTGGCAGGCGATCGAAACAGCTCTTTCAACCCAAAGCGCTGCAACCTTGCATGCGGCGACCACCAGGGCGGTGTCGGCAGCAATCCGCCAGCATCTCACGAACGCTGCTGCCGCTTTGGAGCAACCCGGTCTTGCGCGCGCCGAGATCGACCAGGCACAGGCTCTGTTCCGCGTCTTTGCCGATCCTCTGAAACAGACCGATCCCGAGGGCTTTCGCGCCCTTGGTCTCGCCTGGCTGGAACTCGCCTCCAGTGTTCGCCAGACCGGCGTGATCACTGCGGGGGGGCTGCCTGCGGACCAGCCGGCGTTCGCCTCGGCACGGACATTGCTCAGCAGTTATCTGATGGAGAATTTCGAGCCCGAGATGTTTGCACCGCGCAGCGTCTACGCGCCGATACCTGAGCAGCGCGTCATCGCCGATCCTCATATCGAACTCGCTGCCTGGCTGCCCCCCGGCAGCGATCTTAACGATCAGGACCCGCTGCCGCGCCTGGTTTTGAACTTCGAGGAGCAAGGGATCGACGAGCGGGATCTTTTTCTCGTGGCGTTCGGCGACATGCTGTTCGACAGCCCCGAGATCTTCGGCGATCCGGCCAAGAGTCTCGGCCTCACCTGTTCCACCTGTCATAATCGGAGCGACGTCAATCAGCGTTTCTTCATCACCGGCATCAGCCCGCATCCGGGAGTGGTGGATGTCGATGGCAGCTTCTTCAATGCGAAGTTCAACGATCACCGTGTCGACCCTGTCGATATTCCGAGCCTGCGTGGCCTGCGCTTCACCGGCCCCTATGGCCGTGACGGGCGCTTCGCCAGCCTTCGGGACTTCACTCGCAACGTCATCATCAACGAATTCAAGGGCCCGGAGCCGAGCCCATTGGTGCTGGACGCGCTGATCGCCTACATGCTGGAGTTCGACTTTCTTCCCGCGCCCTACTTGGAGCGGGATGGTCGCCTGAACGCAACCGCCTCCGATGCGGCGAAACGCGGCGAACTTTTGTTTCAAGCGCCTTTTCCGTTGATGAACAATGGCCAGTCCTGCGCCAGCTGCCACACGCCCGAGTCCCATTTCACCGATAATGCCGTTCATGACATCGGCTCGGCCGGCGAGGGAGCTGCGAGCGGGTTCAGCGGTGCTTTCGACACGCCGACGCTGCTCGGCACGTTGCATACGGCTCCCTATCTGCATGACGGCCGCTTTTCGACTCTGGCCGAGGTGGTCGCCTGGAAAGACGAGACCTTTGGGCTTGGTCTGGACGAAGCAGAACAAGCTGATCTTACAGCTTATCTCCTGGCCGTCGGCGAGGGGGGGGACGCTTATCAGGTATTCGATGAGGAAACCACGCCGTTTCGCCTGATGATCGAAGAACTCACAGTCTTCCTCAGCACCCTCGATACCCTGATCTCTGAACAGGATCGTGATCACGCTGATCTGCTGCTGCGCACGGTCGCCGGAGACATGGAGCTGGACGCCAGCGCCATGACCAACCGGGATGCCCGCGACAAGACGCAGGAACTTGCCGAAAGCCTCTGGCGACTGCGCGACATGATCCTGCAAGAGCAGTGGGACGAGGCCGCGAGCGCTTGGCAGAACCATCGCGAGATGGCGGATGTTTATGATTCGGAGCTGCGCTGATGATCGATAGACAACGCCGAACCTTGTTGAAGACGGCGGGCGCACTCGCACTCGGTGCCAGTCTTCTTCCCATCAGATCGACAGCGGCGGACGATGCCGCCCTCACCCTCGCGTTCATCCCTCAGGAAAACCCGGAAAAGCTCCTCGGCGATATCGACGTGATCACCGACTATCTCAGCGATAGGATCGGTGTTCCGGTCAATGGTTTCGTCACCCTGGATCACGCAGCGGCAGTCGAGGCGTTGCGTGCCGGTACGGCGGATATTTCGTTCACCGGCGCTCTGCCTTATGTCTTCGCCAACGAGGCCTTCGGCGCCGAAGTGCTGCTCGCTGAAGTCTATCGCGGCTCTTCGACCTATGCGTCCCGCCTGTTCGTGCGCAAGGACAGCGGGCTCGAGACGCTGGACGATCTGCGCGGCAAAACGGCGGCCTTTGCCGACCCGATTTCAGAATCAGGCTATCTATACCCACTCGAGATTCTGGCCGAAGCCGGCCTTCTCGACCCGAGCGCCGACCCCCACGCCTTCTTTGACCAGGTATATTTCGCAGGCGGCTATCAACAAGCGATCCAGGCTGTTGCCAACGGCCTGGTGGATGTCGCGGGGGTAAGCGAGTTTTCGGATATGCTGCTCACCCCGGAACAGCAGACGGAAGTGCATTGGATCGCCGAGAGCCAGCCTATTCCCTCCCATGCGGTCATCGCCCGCCCCGGCCTGGACGGCGACCTGAAGGCGGTGTTCAAAGAAGCGATGCTCGGCCTGAACGAGCCGAAGAACCGACATCTTTTGAAGCATGTCTACGGGCCGGACGGTTATGTCGGCACCGACCACCAAGCCTATGCCCCGGTGGCGGAGATTGCGAGGCGCTATGGCTTACTTAGCTGATCGCGACGGGGGCACACGCATGGACGTCTACCCCCGAGACGACAAAAGAATGGTGAAGACCGAAACGGTGGTTCACCTCGAGAATATCGAGATGCGCTATCCAGGCCAGGATCGGCCGGCTCTTACCGTCCTGGCGCTGGAAGTCAACGCAGGCGAGCGCGTAGCCCTGATTGGGCCGAGCGGTGGTGGCAAGACGACGCTGCTTCGGCTTCTTAACGGCACACTTTTGCCTACGGCCGGGCGCATCGATATTTTAGGCGAGCGCTTGAACGCGAGTTCGCCGCCGCGCGAACATCGCCGGCGTATCGGCATGGTCTTCCAGGGTTTCGCGCTGGTCGAACGAGCGACGGTCATGCAGAACGTGCTCTCCGGCCGGCTCGGCTATGCCCATCCCTGGCTGTCCCTCTTCGGCAAGTTCAACGATGAGGATCGAAGCCTCGCCATGGCGGCAATCGCTGAAGTCGACCTCCTCGATAAAGCCCATGAGCGAGTCGACGGACTGAGCGGCGGCCAGCGGCAAAGGGTGGCGATCGCTCGCGTCCTGGCCCAAGCCCCGGATCTAATTCTAGCGGATGAGCCGGTGAGCCAGCTCGATCCGTCCCTCACGCTCGAGATCATTGACCTTCTGACCAGAGCCTGCCAGCGTCGGGACGCGACCCTGATCATGGCGGTGCATCAACCGGATCTGGCAAAAGCCCATATGGAACGCATCATTGCGGTGAAGGGCGCCGGTATCGTCTTTGACGGGCCGCCTGAAGCACTGACGGAGGAAGCGAGATCGCGCATTTATGACCGCGACACCGAACGCCTCCCAGCCTGACCCCAATTCCGCCAGGATGAGGGTGGCAGGTGCCAGCGCCGGGATGCGCCTTTCGCCATCGGCAATCCTACTCGGAATTCTCCTGATCTTCATCTGGTCCTGGTGGAGCCTCGACGTCCAGATCGTGAAGTTCGAGGGTGCCGCGGCACGCATCGTCCAGTTCTTCTCAGGTCTGGTGCCTCCGGACCTCACCGTCATGCAGACGGTCATCCATTCGACCCTGGAGACGCTGCAGATCGCCTATGTCGGCACGGTGCTGAGCGCTATCCTTTCGCTCGGCGCCGGTCTCCTGGCGGCCTCCAATCTGACGCCAGTCTGGGTCCATCAGCCCGTGAAATGGGCGCTCGGCGTCATGCGCGGCATCCCGCTCATCCTGGTCGCCCTGGTATTCGTGGTCGCCGTCGGTTTCGGTGCGCTTGCAGGCGTCCTCGCCATCACCTTTCATGCCACCGGCATGCTCGGCAAGTTCTATGCGGAATCCTTCGAGAACGCCGATCCCGAGCCGCTCGAAGCGCTGGAGAGCGTCGGCGCCAGTTGGGCGCAGCGTGTCCGCTTTGGCGCGCTTTCCCAAGTGGCCCCTGATCTGGTGCGCGACACGCTCTTTCGCTTCGAGCTCAATTTCCGTGAATCCCTGGTGCTCGGCCTGGTCGGCGCCGGCGGCATCGGTTTCTACATCCAGCTCTACGCCCGCTCCTTCCAATATGAGAAAGTCGCCACACTGACCCTGGTCGTATTGCTGATGGTAGTCCTGATCGAGCAGATCAGCACCTGGTGCCGCCGCCGCCTGCGTTAAGATCCGTGGATCAGCTTGGCGATCAGATCCTGAAACGCAGTGGCCTGTGATAGGCCGGGTTTCGACAGCATTAGGCGCTATTGACATGGGCTTGGCCCTGTCAATCGATTTGGTTCTCAGGTTTGATGCCGATTTGTATCATTGGTTAGGGTTGAAAACACCAGACTTGATGAAGATATGAAGAATAAGTGCTGTGATTCCCCGCGTTGGTTGCAGTTTTAGGAAGGAGGGAGAGAGTTTTCAGCTCGTTGGTAATGTGAGAGCACCCACTGTTTTTTTGTGAAATGTTGTGGGAGTTTTTTCAATGGCAAACCTTCGACTTGCTCTCGAGCTTGGTCATCGCATTCGTCATTGTGATTGGCCGCCGTTCCATTTTGCGGAACTGCGCAAACTCGCAAAAGATAAGCTCAAGCTTTGCCGCATCGCGCCGAACGGCCAGGTGACGCCGATCGATCTGCCGCTGGCGTTGGTCAGTGAGGACAATGGCTGGTGTCTGGCGGAAGTGCAGCCTAGTGTCTGTTGAAGCGGTATTCAGTCGTCACATCAATCGCTTAGCCAGTCGAAAACGGGCTTGAGCCTGGAAAATTCGTCCCTGCAGATCCGCATGATGGCGGGATCGGTTGCGGTCGACGGATCGGCATGGTCGAGCCAGGCCGAGAAGCCTTTATAAAGAAGAAGATCAGCCGCCGGATGATCCTTGGCGTAGCCGGCTGGCATGCGTTTCTCGGGCAGATCACCGAGCCCATGGGTGGCTTTGCGAAAGCGTTCGGTCAGCTGCTCGTCATAAGCCATCGGTTGGTCTCCTTGGAAATCAGTATGATTTCGGCAGATCGAGTGCACGCTCCGCTACGTGACAGAGAATAAGCTCTTGGCTGACCGGCGCCAGGCGATTGATCCAGACATCGCGCAGCAGACGTTCGACGTGAAATTCGCTTGCATATCCCATGCCGCCATGGGTGCGAACGGCGCGCTCGCAGGCGTGATAGCCGGCCTCGGCTCCCAGATATTTCGCCATGTTGGCGGCAATGCCCGCGGACCTCCCGGCATCATAGAAAGCAGCCGCTTTCATAGTCATGAGCCAAGCGGCCTCGAGGTCCATATGGCATTTCGCGAGCGGGTGTTGGATCGCCTGGTTTTGCCCGATCGGTCTTTTGAAGACCTCGCGGCTTTTCGCGTAGGCCACCGCTCGATCGAGTGCCTCGCGGCCGACGCCGATGGCTTCGGCGGCGATCAGAATGCGCTCGGGATTGAGGCTGTCAAGCAGATAGCGAAAGCCTTCGCCTTCCTCGCCGATCCGATCGCTCGCAGGCGCGAGCAGGCCGTTGAAGAAGACCTGGTTCGAATCGACGGCATGACGCCCCATCCTGGCGATCTCACGGATCTCGACATGATCAGGATCGAGTTCGGCGAAGAATAGGGAGAGGCCGTCCGTCGGCTTCTCCACCTCGTCGATGGGCGTGGTCCGCGCCAGGACAAGGATCCGGTCGGCTATTTTTGCGGTCGACGTCCAGATCTTCTGACCAGTGATCCGATAGCGATCGCCGTCGCGGACGGCGCGGGTTTTGATCCTGGTGGTGTCGAGGCCGGCATCCGGCTCGGTCACGCCGAAACAGGCGATCAACGAGCCGTCGATCAAGGAGGGCAGCCAGGCCGCCTGCTGGTCAGCCGTGCCGTGGCGAACGATCGCCATGGGACTGAAGATGTTCATGTGGATGGCGCTTGCCGCCGCCATGCCGCCCGGCGAATGGGCGATCGCCTCCATCATGACGGCAGCCTCGGTTATGCCGAGACCAGCACCACCATGTTCCCTGGGCATGGCAATTCCAAGCCAACCGCCGGCGGCGGTCGCTTTGCGAAAGTCTTCGGGGAAGCTGCGGTTCTGGTCGGCGGCCAGCCAGTAGGCGTCGTCGTAGGGCGTCATGAGTTTTTGGACGGCCGTGCGGATTACCTGGAGATCGTCATGCAATTCGAACATATCAGTCATGGTCTGCCCTCCCGCCCCGGCCTTGCCAATCCGAGCATGGTTACGCCAACGTGACAATGATCAGGCGTTTTGGGTCAGGCAATCGGGGAGCGGGCATGAACAGGATAACCGGCAGCAGCATTTTCTTGTCACTCCTGAAGGACGAGGGGGTGACCCATCTGTTCGGCAACCCCGGCACGACCGAACTGCCGCTGATGGATGCGCTGAAGGACCATCCGGATCTCACTTACGTGCTCGGTCTTCAGGAGTCGGTCGTCGTGACCATGGCCGACGGTTTTGCCCGCGCGTCCGGGAAACTGGCGGCGTGCAACGTGCATGTGGCGCCGGGGCTCGGCAATGCGATGGGTGCGATTTACAATGCGAAGTTCACGGGCGCGCCACTCCTGATCACGGCGGGTCAGCAAGAGCAGGGCCATGGCCTGACCGAGCCGCTGCTCTACGATCCGCTGGTGCCGATCGCTGCCCCCTTGGTCAAGTGGGCGACTGAGATCACGCGTCTCGAGGACATGCCGCGCATTGTCCGCCGCGCCGCCAAGATCGCGACCACCCCGCCCACCGGCCCGGTTTTTTTGTCACTTCCCGGCGACGTTCTGAACGACGAAAAGGGCGTCGATCTCGGCCGGTCCACAAGGGTGGACTGCCTTAACCGTCCTACGGACGACGTCCTGGCCAAGCTCGCAGCCCGCTTGGTAACGGCTGAGCGCCCCGCGCTCCTGGTGGGGCATGAGGTGGTGACGTCGGATGCGTTTGAAGAGGTTTCTCGTCTTGCAGAGGTGCTGGGTGCGCCTGCTTATCAGCAGACGGTGCCCTATGGCGCGCATTTTCCGTCCGAGCATCCAGCATTCATGGGCGCCCTTTCGCGCGACCAGAAGCAGGTGCGGGATGTGCTTGCCGAGCACGATCTTCTGATCGTCGCAGGGGCCGACGTGCTGCGCATGTCGGTCTGGAGCGAAACCGACCCGCTGCCGCCGGACCTGCCACTGATCCATCTCGGTCAGCTCGATTGGGAGATGGGCAAGAACTATCCGGCCGAGATCGCGATCCGCGCCGATCTGAAGTCTACGGTCAAAGCGTTGACCTCGGTTCTCGAAGAAAGTGGCGGTGCGCCGCTGCGAGCCAAAGCGACTGAACGGCTGGCCGCCGTCGCGGATCGAAACTGGCTTGCCAAATGCGAGCGACGGCGTTCGTCTGCAAACGCCAAGTCAACCGTCCAGCCGGTGGCTGGGGAGTGGTTGATGATGCAAGTGGTGGATGCGCTGCCTGAGGATGCGGTGTTGGTGAACGAGGGGCTGACCAGTGCGGCCAGTCTTCTGGACATGCTGCCATTTCGGGACAAGGACGGCTTTCACGCGTTTGCAAGCGGCGGCATCGGCTGGGCGATCGCGGCCGCAATCGGCATCCAGCTGGCGCGGCCGGAACGGCCACTGGTCGCAGTGATTGGCGACGGCAGCGCCATGTATACGATCCAGGCCCTTTGGACGGCTGCCCATCTGAACCTGCCGATCACCTATGTGATCCCGAACAATCAGGGCTACCGCATCCTGAAGCAGCGACTCCTGGCCTTTCATGGCAACGACAATTTCGTCGGCATGGATCTCGAAGACCCGCCGATCGATTTTTGCGGATTGGCCCGCTCCCTTGGGTTGGAGGCGCGTCGGATCAAGGAACCGGGCGAGATTGGCGAGGCGCTGAAGACGGCGATCGACGGCCGGCGGCCGACGCTGATTGAGGTGATGGTGGAGCGTGATGTTTGATGACCGCGCCTGACAAAGCTTCGGCCATCGGTACAAGAGTTTGGTCATGGTCGTTATTCATTACTCAATCATCAGTTCTCCTGCGCTTGAGACTCTGTCTTCTCGAGTGCAGCGGGAATCAGCCTTTCAGAGAAACCTCCAATAAATGACCATACAATAAGTTTGGCGAATTCAGGATTCGGTAACAAGGCGTCAAGCTGGATATCCCACAAACTCACCGCGTGGCCGGTAATCTGCATATCTTCGAATTTCGGGAAGAGGCCACCTTCTAGAAATCCTCCCGCCAACATGAAATAAAGAATCATCGAGCCGACCATTCCAAATCCCAATCTGACAACAAGGAAGCTAGCGTGAAAGATTTCTGTCAGCTGAGCGTAAGACAATGTGGCAGCTTGAGATTGGAATGAATTCAAACGGCTAAAAAAAGCACCGAGCAAGCCGAAAGAAATCGCAGTATAAAATCCAAATGCCGGGGCTCGTGAGGCAGTGATATCAATTAAATTTTTTAATAGAGGAAAGGAGTTTCCCAACACACTGGCAGATATAAGCGTTATCCATGGAATGATAACTATCGATATTGTGAATAGGCCGAATATCCAAAGCCTTTTTGCAACGTCATGTTGAAATTTTTTATTGAGACGGCGACCAATATACTCCCATTGAATTTCATCTAAAAAAGCTTGAAATGCTGCTCTTTTTGCTCTCAAGGATTCGGTCGTTTTGTCGGAATCTTTTGCAATGTTCCAATTCTTTTCGTGTACTGAGGTATTAAAAAGAGAAAGTCGGTGTTTTGCTTCTGACAGCCGGGCTTCATAGCGCATATCCAGCTGAACTTCGGACATGAACTGAACGATCAGCTGCTCTGTGCGATACGCCTCGACCCAATCATGTATGGGGTTTGACAAATATGCCTCAATTTTGGCAATTGCTTTTTCTTGCTCGGTATCTTCCACATCTTTGTGAACTGTGTCCCAGAGAGAGGACATGCTCATAACATAATAGTCCAAAAGTGTGGAATCGGTTACTTTTTTCTTTCTTATCAAGAATTCAAACATTTTCATTGTCCAAACACTTCTTGCGTCAATCAGGACTCATCATAATGAATATTATAGTCTTGGATATATCAAAAGCCGATGCGAGTTCATTCAGTATGAGTTCATTGGCGGTGTCAGTCGTCCGGCAGCTCCAGCGGCGCCAGCTCGTCGAAGCGATCGCGTGGCCCCGGATTGTCTTTGGGCGTTTCGCCGCCGAGATGGTGGATGATGCCGGAGACGGCGTTGAGCGACGTCTGGACGGCGCCTTCGACCCAGCCGGGGATCCAGCCGATGTCGTCGCCGGCGAGGAAGATGCCGCGTTGTTCCGGCGGGAGATCGTCCTGCATGAAATGGCAGAACATGCGGCGGTTGTAGCGGTAGTGACCGGGAAGCGCGCCCTTGAACGCACCCAGAAAATTCGGATCGTCCTCCCAGGACACGGTGATCGGGTCGCCGATGATGTGGCGCTTGAGATCGACCTTCGGGTAGATCTGCTTCAAGGCATCGAGGGCGAGCTGCACGCGTTTGTCGACCGGCAGCGGCAGCATCTTCAGCGCATCGCTCATCCAGGCATAGGAGAGGCAGATGACGCCGGGCTTGTCGTCGCCGAGATCGAACAGATAGGTGCCGCGGGTCAGCCTGTCGGTCAGCGTCATGCTCATCACATCACGGCCGGTCTCCTCGTCCTTGTCTTTCCAGAAGGGGCGATCGACCATGATGAAGGTTTTCGAGGACTGCATGTAACGGGTGCGATCCAGCGCCATCCAGATCTTTTGTGAGAAGAGGCGTTCGTCGCACTCGATGCCTGTCGTGAGCAGCCAGCTCTGACAGGCGACCAGCACGGCGTCATAGGAGCGATGATCGCCCCAGAAATCGGTAACGCCGATCCTGCCATCCGCTCGCCGCTCAAGATGCGCGACCCCGGGGCGGGGCGCCCCTGAATGAAGTCCGCTGAGGGACGTCCCCTCCGGCCAGTGAACGAGGCGGCCGGGCCGCCGCTGCCAAAGGCCGCGGGGGACCCGTTCGACGCCGCCGACGACGAAATGCTGATCCTCGTCGCAGTCGGTGAAGACGACGCGCAGGATCTCAAGCATGGAGTTGGGGAAATCGGTGTCCCAGCCGCCGGTGCCGAAGCCGACCTGGCCAAAAACTTCGAGGTGGCGAAAGCTCCTTTTAGCGAAGGCTGCCGATTTGGCGATGAAACCATAGAAGGAGCTGTCATCGAACGCCGGCACCAGCCGGTTCCAGAGTTCCTTGATCCTCCCGACATCGCGTGCGCGGATCGCCGCTTGCATGGCGCTGAACTCGGCCTCGCTCTCAAGCGCTTCCCGCCAGGCGTCGCCGACGTCCTTGAGGAGAGGCGGCAGATCGTCCGCAGTTTCGGCGTAGATCGGTTTTCCCGCGAGGTCGATCACGGTGCTCGGGGTTGCCGGCGCAAGTGGGTTAGCGAAGGGGCGGGTCTCCAGACCGAGCTGGTCCAGATAGTGGTAGAATGCCGTGGACGCGCGCGGAAAGCGCATGCCGCCGAGTTCGGCGACGACGCCATCGGCGGCCTTGAAAGGTTCGGAGTGCAATCGTCCCCCGAGCCGGCGGCTCTCATAGACGATCGGCTTGAGGCCGAGCTTCATCAGTTCATAGGCGGCCGTGATGCCCGCCATGCCGGCGCCGATGATCGCGACCTCAGTGCCGTGGCGCTCAGCGGGCAGGCGTCCAAGGCCGGACGGGTGAGCGATCCAGTCGTCATAGGGAAAGGGAAAATCCGGCCCGAAAATGGTGACCGGCCGTGCGTCTTGGTCATCGCCGATGATCGGTTGATGAGGTGCGGTCATGCCGGTTGTCCGCGTTCGGTCGCGAGTGGGCGATAAAGGTCGGGACGACGGTCCGTGAGATAGGTGTTGAGTGCACGGGACTTTTCGAGGAGCGAGGTGTCGAGATCCGCCATGATCAGCGCTTCATCCGCCTCGGCGCGGGCGAGCTCGGCGCCGTCGGGGGCGATGATGCAGCTTCGGCCGAGATAATCGAGCTCCTGCTCCTTGCCGATGCGGTTGGCATAGGCGAGAAACACCTGGTTTTCGTAAGCGCGCGCCGGCACCAGCATGTCCGCAATGAAATCATAGGGGGCCATCAGGGCGGTCGGCACGGCGACGATATCAGCGCCGGTCAATGCGAGAAGCCGCATGTTTTCCGGAAATTCGACATCGTAGCAGATCAATACGCCGATCTTGATGCCATCCAGCTCGGCGACGGTAGGCGGGCCTTCACCTTGGCTGAAGGCCTGGCGGTCAATATCGCCGAAGAGATGGGTCTTTCGGTGGTTGGCAAGCGTTCGGCCATCCCGGTCGATCAGAATGGCGGCGTTGTAGATGCAGCCGTCTGAGCCGCGCTCGGGATAGCCAAAGAGAAGGGCGATGCCGGTTTCCTTTGCGATCGCCGCAGCTTTGTCCATCGACGGCCCGTCTTTGGGCTCGGCAAGCCGCGCTGCAGCCTCCGGTCCGATGTGATAGCCGGTGAGAAACATCTCCGGGAAGATCAAAAGCCGCGCGCCGGCCGCTCCGGCATTCTTCGCCATACCGGCCATGATTAGCAGCTGGCCGGGCACGTCTCGGCTGATTTTCGGACCCTGAAACACCGCAATCTTCATCATCGCCACCTCGACCTTAAGGGAACCGGCGCACCATAGCGGCAGTTGGGTGGTTGATCGACGATTGTATCCGGCCTAGTGGCTTGGCCACTTCATTTGATTCCCGCCGCTATCGTCAAGAATCGACGGTATGCGGCCAAGTTTGATCGAACAGAAGCAGAATTCTCGTGTTGAAGACACACCGCTAGGCTTGGTCGTCCCCCAGGACCTTCCTTGCTACACGAAAGCACTCCAATGCTTGCGGCACGCCGCAATAGATGCCGACCACATGGATGATCGCCCGGATCTCGTCCTTGCTGACGCCGTTGCTGATGGCTCCTCGGCAATGGATCTCCCATTCATTCATCTTGCCAAGGGCGCCGATCATGGCGAGGTTCATCATTGAGCGGGTCTTGGCGTCGATGGTTTCATCCCCCCAGCCAAATCCCCAACACCAGGCGGTCATCGCTTCCTGGAAGGGGCGGGTGAAATCATCAGCAGCGGCGAGGTTTTTCTCAACATAGTCGGCGCCGAGTGTGCCTTTGCGCTTGGCGAGGCCTTTTTCGAAGAGTTCGTCGTCCATCATGATCTCCTTCATTGAGGCGGAAACAGAGCCTTGCGGTCTGCTCGGCTCCCGTGGCTGTCGCTGGCCTTCGATTTGCCTATCGACATTGACCGTTTCTTAAACATTTTCTGTCAGGATTTCAGCCCTGGTCCATGCGATCCTGGGAATCCGAGTCGGGCCTAACTTTTCTTGCCGGGCGGCCTGCGACGCGCTCCTTTGGGTGGCTTTGTTCATGTTGCCCGCTTCGTCCCTTGGCTTCGGGATCGTCAGAAGCCTG
>JBPCVQ010000134.1:0-3350 GCA_051010395.1 Geminicoccaceae bacterium
TCATCGCCTTTGTCATCGTGCCGCCCTCGGCCGCCTATCTCTTGACCGATCGGCTCAGCCTGATGATTTTGATCGGCATCGCGATTGCCACCGCCTCCAGCATCATCGGCTACTACGCCGCCGTCGCCCTCGACGTATCGATCGGCGGCATGATGGCGGTGGTGACCGGGCTTTTCCTGATCGCTGCCTTCCTGTTCGGCCCGCGCTACGGATTTCTTGCAAGCCTCATGCACCGTTGGTCCGAGCGCTACATCAACGAAAGCCGAACACTCGTCGTGCATCTTTATCACCATGAAGGCCGAGCCGAGTTTCGCGATGAGTCGGCCCGAGACGCCCTCCAGAGCCATCTCCGCTGGACTAAGCAGAAGGCCGACGTCGTCGTCCACCGAAGCCTTGCCTCGGACATGGTACGGCAAGACGGCGAGACCCTGGTGCTGACCGACAAAGGCCGCACAATGGCCCGCCAATTACTCGAACCCTGGCGCATCAAGGAGGAGTGAAGCGCCCGTCGTGCCCGGTCCGACCGTTCACCGTGCTGACACGGGCGATTTTGCCGATAGGACCAGAGCGTCATGGCAAGTCGCATTCTTGACGATCATAGAGAGTCCGCTTGATCCGCTTCGTGGCCTCTACGCAAAATCACCGTCGCGTCCAATGATGGCACTCATTGCCCGTTAGCGAAGCCCATGGCTTACGTCAGCAATCCGGCGGATAGCCTACCCGCCACCAGCGGAGGTTACGATGGCTAAGCCTCGATATCAGCGATGGACCGGCGAGGACCGATCGCAAGGGATGTCATCCTTTTCTCGTCGCCAGATTTGGCTCGAGGTTTCGGGCGGCAATCCACAGTCCCATCATCACTCCAGTGAGACCGACGGCCGTGCCGATGGTCAGCGGTTCGTCGAGAAACCCGACGCCGAGCAAGGCGGCGGTCAGAGGGCTGAGCGAAAGGAACATGGTCACCTTCGTTGGGGTGGTATTCTTCAACGCCCAAAGCCAAAGCAGGTAACCGATCCCGCTCGACAGACCGATGAAGATGACGACCGTCCATCCAACAACGTCAAGAACTGGAAAGCCGATAGAAGCGGTCTCCATAGCTGCGAGGACAAAAAGAAAGGCTACCGCCGCCGCCATGGCCAAAGCACCTATCGGGAGTGTCGGGTAGCGCTCAAGATAGGGACGGTAGAATACGGAGCAGAGCGCACCGCAGAGGGCAGCCGCCAGCACGGCCAATACGCCGATCCATTCGTCTCGCGCAACGCCATCCAATAGCTTACCACCGAGGGCGGCGCCAACCCCGGCAATGGTCAGAACAACGCCCATGACCTTGGGAGCACATAGCCGCTCCCGCCCAAGAAGCGCAGCGATAATGATTGTCATGAGAGGAAACGTCGCGAATAGCATCGCGACCCAAGTGGCATGGATGAACTGTAGGCCAATATTGAGCAGGGCAATAAGCAATCCGAACTGAACCACACCGAGGCCCATCACGAACATGAAGTCGCGGCGGCTGAACGTCACTCTATTTCCCGCCAGAACCATGGGGAGGAGGCAAAGCAACGCGATGGTGTAGCGCGCGAGTGCAAGTGCTGCAGGGCCAATGTCGTTGATCACCAATCTGCTGGCCACTATCGCCGCGCCGACCTGGATGCCGGCGAGCGCCGCAGCGGCCATGGCGACTGTTTCCCTTTGTTGGATCATAGGTCGAGAGTCCAATCTTGGCCGACGAGATCCTTCCCGAAGGAACGGTGGTGTTCCTCCTCGATCAGTTTGAATCCGGTCGCCTCATAGATCCGCCTTGCGGAAACGAGAATGTCGTTGGTCCAGAGCGTCAGGGTTTTATAGCCCTTGCCGCGTGCAAACTGGATGCACTCGTCGACAAGGCGCTTGCCGATCCCGAGGCCCCGTGCGGATGGCTCGACGTAGAGCAGTCGTAGCTTCGCGACCTCTTCGGATTTCCTGACCACAAACACCGACCCGACGATCTCGCCCAGGCGTTCGGCTATCCATGCCCGTTCGTAGCGCGAGTCGAATTCCTTGATGAAGGTGCTCATGATTTCGGCGATCAAGGCTTCGTAGGTTTCATCCCATCCATACTCCTGGTGATACAGAACAGCCTGACGGTGCGTGATCCACCCGATATCACCGGGCTGATGCATGCGGAGGATGTAGGAAACCTTGTCGTCAGGAAGGCCGCCGAGCAGCATTTGTATCGTTCCCATGGCCTTCACCAGCTTTTCCCGCTCGTTGGTCACCAGGCGATCGAGTAGGGCAGCAACCTCGTCATGGGAGGACTGATTGAGCGGGCTGAAAGCCTCTCGCCCAAGCGTGGTCAGGGCCAGTACGGACTGTCGCGCGTCATCGGCTGATGGCCGTCGAATCAGGAAATCTCGCTTCTCGAATTTTTTCAGCAGCCGGCTTAGATATCCAGCATCGAGGCCAAGATCACGTCCGAGCCCAGTAGCGGTCAACCCATCGCTGTGCGCCAATTCGTAGAGGATTCGGACCTCGGTCAGGGAAAACTCGCTCTTGAGCAAGCCTTCCTCTAGAAGTCCGATCTGCCGGGTGTAGAACCGGTTGAAGCTCCTGATGGCGTTGATCTGGTTGTTGGTTGAAGATGGCATGTCTGGCATGAGCGGACTCCCTTTCCGCTCTTAGTCAATTTATTAATTGACTGCGTCAAGTAATTTTATATCCAACATCGACACTGTAGTCGTGACAAACTCGTCGAGTCGTCCAGGTAAGGGCCAAGCGTAATGGTGTTAGGTGGATGGCTGCTTGTAACGCCTGATCAGGAAGTACCTTGTTCGTTGGCAGACATAATGGTCGACTGCGAACGACCGGGAGTTATGCGGGAATGTTGGTGACGGCTTCTGATCAGGCAGCGGCTTGATCGGGGCGTTCTTCGATGCCGTCGGTGAATTTGATGCCTTCGATGACCTTTGGCAACTGGTTCTGTCCATCGAGCTTTCGCCATGACTTCTGGGCGGCCTCGATCATCTTGAAGACCATGATCTTGGCAGTCTCATAACTGAGGCATCCCTTGGCACGTTTGGTGCGATGACGAACGGTGGCAAAGGTACTTTCGATCGGGTTGCCGGTGCGGATGTGCTTCCAATGTTCGGCCGGGAAGTCGTAGAAGGCGGGCAGCGCGTCCTGGTCTTTGGCTAGGCAATCGGCGGCCTTGTCATATTTCGTCTGGTACTTGGCAAGGAAACGATCGATACCCCTGTCCAACTAAGACATGTTCGTGGAATGTTCTTTTTCGGATGATCGCTTTCAGCTAGAATTCCGGGCTCAAAAGAGGGGGAAGCATGTCCGGCATTCTGGAGTTCATGGCGCAGTTTGGC
>JBPCVQ010000135.1:0-2508 GCA_051010395.1 Geminicoccaceae bacterium
AAAGCGCAAGCTGAGCATGGCTATGCTCAGGAGGGCTCATGATCAACTCGGGATTTCGTACGAAACCTTGTTGCCGCAGAGAGATTGGCTATGACCCGCCTCGCACTCCTCGTCCTTGCCCTGCTCGCCGGCTGTGCCACGCCACCGGCCGAGCCAGTAACCCAGTCATACGCCCATGTGGGCTGGTCGCTCATGCCTGGAGGCTACTCCTGCCCGATCATGGACACCGGCGATGGGCCAACCGTCATGTGCGGCGTGTGGCGCCTCGAAGACGAGGCCGCCGTGTTCGACACGATCGGGGTGGATGTGAAATCTTTCTCGGAGGCTGAGTGATGGGTTTCGTCGAATGGTGCCTTGAGAACAATTGCAGGGCTGTCATATCTGGGCTGATAATCGGGTTCTTGCTTGTTGAAATTTTCCTTTGGATGCTCGGATGACCATCGGCAGGGGCTGGATCACAATCATCGTGGTGGTGATCGCTCTCGCCGTGCTCGCCCCGGACTCCAATGTCGGCGGCACGATCCGCGACGTGTTCAGCCAACTACGCGGCGCCACGTCCTCGTTCATGGGCACCGCCAGCACCGGGCTTGACGAAACCGGCGAGTTTTTCGAGGAGTGAGTCATGACCAGCTATCAAATTGTACCTGGGCTTAAAAAGCTTGCCGATCTTGTCGCTCGCCTGGAAAGGCGCATCACAAAGCTTGAAATCAAGATGGATCTGCGTACCAAGCCGACCAGTGCCGAGATCAATGAGGCGCATGAGGATTTTATCAGGCGAACGAGTCCAGACCCGAAGCCCTGATCACAGGCTGGATTTGGTTACGCCAAGCATGCGGACCCATAAGAAAAACTGATGGGATTTGCCCTTTTCACCGTTCCTATGTTATTAACCGCAAAGGGTTAGTAATCTTTTAGCCGAGGGATAATGGCTGAGCGCGGCCGTCCAAAGGGACATATACAAAGGGGCGGGTGTAAAAAGGGTTTGTTGGAACAATGGCTGGTGCCCCGAAGGGCAACAAGAACGCTGAGAAGCACGGCTTCTATGCCGATGTGCTTACCGACGAAGAGTCGGCGCTCTATGACGTGGCCCAGCACGCCACACTAGGCGATGAGGTCGCGGTCGGTCGCATTAAGCTCAACCGGCTGCTCAAATACATGGCTGATGGCAACGAGGTGGCAGAGGGCACGATCGGCCAAATGGACCGCATGCTAGGCCGCATCGGCGACCTTGAGGTCAAGCGCTCGATTATCGAACGGAATCGCATCGAAGCGGGTACTGGCGTTAATGAAGCCCTTGACCGCACCATCGAGGTCTTGGAGCGCACCGGCGCCCACCGCGCCACGTTCAAAGCGAATGGCAAGAGCAACGGGAAGGTGACCAACGGCAATGGCACCAGTTAACCCCACCCTCCCGCTTACCGCCTTCAAGCCGGATAACGCCGATATGAGCTCGGGCTTCCTCAAGATCGCCCGGGGCTGCATCAAGAAGGAACAGGGCTACGGTCCGGCACCATCCCTCATCCAGGTGAGTGACGAGATTCTTCCAGGTTTTGCCGGTGTAGACGCGTTGTTCGTCGGTACCGACACGACATCGAGTAACATCTATCGCACCTACGCCGGCAACAAATCAGCAATCTATGAGGCTATAGGTACGCCCTTCGTCTGGACCGACGTGTCCAAGGCGGGCGGCTATACCACGCAGCCAGAAGAGCGCTGGCGACACGCCCAGTTCGACGAGAACGTGTTCGCCACCAACGGCAACGACCCGCTGCAGTTCGTCTCGGTGCCGGCCGGTGGGCTCTATGCCGATGTGGGCGCAACAGGCCTGCCCCTAGCAGCGCGCTACATCGCCGTGATCAGCGACGAGCACCTTGTGCTGGGCAACCTGATCGCGCACCCGACGCTGGGCACTGCGAACAACGGCCTGCAATGGTCGCCGTTCCGCAACCCGTTTGGTGATTGGACCGACATCGCCACGCGGTCCGACGCTTCTCTGATCCCCAATGTGGGCGAGATGACAGGGCTGACCGGCGGCGAGTTCGGCGTTGCCCTGTTCCGCGGCGGGGTTGCTAAGATCAACTACACGCCGGGCGCAAGCGAGACGTTCCAGATTGACGTAGTGTCCCGTGAGGTCGGCTGCGACGTGCCTGCTTCGGTGCTGCAGGTGGGCCATCTCACCATCTGGTGGTCCGGGTCGGGCTGGTACGTCTACGATGGCAACCAACTGGTGCCGATCGGCCGCGAGTGGGTCGACAAGTGGACCCGGGACGAGCTTCGCGCCGGGCAAGAGTTCCGCATTCAGCCCCACTATGACCGGCAGACCAGGGTCGCGCGCTGGCTGTTCACGGGCCAGCAGTCTCAGGGTGACGTGCCGAACCGCTCCTTGATCTGGAAGCCATCGCTAGGACAGCAGGGCTTCAGCTACCAGGACATCGACTCCTATGCGCTGGGTGACTTCGTGCCGCCGGGCACCAATCTCGATCTCAACCCGTACCCGACGCTCGATGC
>JBPCVQ010000136.1:0-10058 GCA_051010395.1 Geminicoccaceae bacterium
CCGAGAAGCTCCATGACATCGTCGGCCTTCATGTCGATCCGCCGGCCTATAGCCTGGTCCTGTCGATCGACGAGAAATCGTAGATCCAAGCGCTCGATCGCACGCAGCCTGGACTACCGATCACACCCGGTCGGCGCGGGACATTCACTTACGACTATAAGCGAAACGGCACTACCACCCTGTTCGCCGCACTCAACGTTCTCGACGGTGACGTTGCCCCGCTTGGGCGGACGACCCGGTAAGGTGCTTCACGCAGCTTTGGCCATGTTGAGCCTGACCGGCCCCATAGCGATCTGTTCGTTAAACCAAAATAGCGTCACAGTCTCTTCTGCTTCGTGCACCTCAAGCATCCGGAAGCCTTCACGCATCGCCTTGCTGGTGAGCTCACCCACATGTTGTTGCTCCATTACCGTGTCAGGTCATCATAGTTCTCTCTCTTGAATATCAACCTACAATATGATTGTAATGTCTGATAAATAGCCTTATAGTTGTATATCTCAGCAGAGTGTTGCTTTGAGATAGTATGAGGTTGAGAGCCATGTTGCTGCAAAAAAACTCCCTGCTCGGACTGCCAATCGGTCATACGAATTCTGCAGAGGACACGTTTAAATTCGTGTCTGATTCACTGTCGCAACGAAAATCGTGTATCATCTCGTTTATCAACCCGTACGCTTTCCATCTTCGGCTAGTCGATCAAGCGTATTCCAACGCACTTTGGCATTTCGATTTGATTTTGCCCGACGGTATTGGCGTCGTGAAAGCACTGCGGTGGATCAATGGGGTCGATGTCGAACGCCAGAGTTTTGACGCCACGTCCCTGTTCCATCCCATCATGGACCATCTTGATTTAAAGAAAAAGTCACTTTGCATTGTTGGCGGCCGTCCGGGTACGGCGCTATGCGCTGAACAGAAAATGCGGGGTCTTTATCCAAATGTGAACTATCTCGGTGCCCTAGACGGCTTTCGCAGCTTTAATGAGATTGTTGACTGGGTAGGAAAGCACAATCCCGATGTCGTTCTGATTGGTATGGGCTCGCCAATTCAAGAAAGCATTCTATTACGGCTAAAGCTCGAAGGATTCTCAGGTGTCGGCTTTACCTGCGGAGGATTTCTCGATCAACTTGTCTTAGACTCCCAATACTACCCGACCATCATCGACCGTTTTGACCTAAGGTGGCTCTATCGATTGATGTCCGAGCCAAGACGATTGGGGCGCCGATATCTCATTTGTTATCAGACGTTTGTCTTTGATGTTTTCTCATCGCTTATCAGCAAGTGGCTTGGTCGGCGGGGCGTTCAGTCACACCAATGGCTAGCAAAGCGATATGCCAGGAGTGGCGGCTGAACCGCTCCGTGTGTAGATGTATATGGAGCCCGCCCGATTGCAACAGGCTGGCTGGATCAGCTTGATGGTCACAACTGCTGACGTATATCCGGCTTCTTGATGCGGCCCGATGTTTCGCAGCCGCGAGCCCCGATGGATTTTCGCACGCTTCTACCTCATTGCCCCCGAGACATTGGCTCAAGCCATGCCGGTCCACACACCAGGTTCGAGAAGCGACGGGAGTGACCGTTTCACCATCTTCTGCCATTTTGCTGCAATTGCTGGGAGAGATCTCCTTCCTATTGGTTCGCCCGCTGCATCACCTCAGGCGGCTTGTGCCGATCGTTCGGGTTGGTAGATTTCATCGTCAGCGAGCATAGCCCAGACGATCCTCGCATTCTTGTTGGCAAGCGCAACCGCGACGACATTAGGATGCCGGGGTCCATACCATTGCCCCCTTCGATGCAAGCAGTTTTTTCGGCGGCTGAGGAAATGTGGTCAGGTGCGGTCGTATGTCCGGCCTCAAGATGTGGATCGACAGCAGGAAACACCGTTCATCGCAATAAGCGTTGAACAAGGAGAGTTGCTGGCAGCCATGAACGACGTCGCAGTATCGTCTATATCGAGAACGACCGCATCAGGTTCCCTTCGCTAGCTCGCGCACCGCCAGAAAGGCCACGGTTGCGCGCCGCGTATAAAGAATGGGCCAGCGTGGCCATGGCGCGGAAGCGGTCCGCGGTGCCATCGCGCGCACCAGTTCAGCCCGATTTTCTTATGACACCCAACCAGTGACACTTGGTCGAGTTTTTCGGCCCCCTTCCTCAAGATGCTCCTATCCTCGAGGGGTAGCATTGCAGCCACCGGCCAAAGATGACCAAGCAATGGAAGCTGGTCTCTAACTCATGACCAACACCCGCAGGCTGAGCTGATACCAAGGAGGGACTGAGGGGCCTGGAAATGTAAAGGTCATATCGGGAAGGGATCCCAAATTAGCGTTTTTTTAACTTTGTTGTTTGATATTAATGGCGTCGATCTCCGGTTTCTTCTGAAAGCGTTGTGAATCGAACATCTCTAGCACCAGCAAGGATGAAAAGTCGCTTAAAATTTCTCACAATGATCAATGAAAGATGCTCTAGAGGACAAATTAACTCGTATGAATCGAAAATGTATCATTGCAGAATTCAATAAAAACACAAAGAGATTTATTCTTCATATCGGCATTTTTAGTATATTTTTCAACGTTATACTTTTTTCATCGCCAATCTACATGATTCAAATATATAATCGTGTCTTGCCGACTCGGAGTGAGGAGACTCTTGCTTGGCTAACTGCTCTCATTATCGTTTTATTTCTTTCTATGAGTGCAATTGACATGGCCCGGCATATGGTCTTGGTCAGGCTGTCCAAGGTTTTTGAAGATCGCGTTACGAAGCAAGCAATGCACTTATCGCTGGCAGCAGGCCAAGTTACGGCCTCCACATCAGGGATTAGCATCCTTCGTGACATCGACCAGATTCGCAATCTGTTGACCAAAGGGCATCTTGTCAGCCTTTTGGACATTCTTTGGTTTCCGATTTTTGTCGCGGTCGTTGGATTTCTCCATCCGATCCTCGCAATTTTGGCCCTGGTGGGTGGCGCTTGGCTCACATTGCTAGCATTTCTCAGCCACGTTTTGGTCACTCCGGCTATGGAGACGACACGATCTCATGCAGTTAGCGCGCTTTCCTCGGCGGATCAGTTGTTCGCGAAAGTCGAGGTCGTACATGCCCTTGGGATGCAGACAGCGCTCATAGATCGTTGGATGCAAACTCGGTCTCAAGCGGTGACGGCACATGCCAAAGCGAGCGATAGGCATGCAGCTATCTCGTCGGTTAGCAGAACATCACGCATGCTGGCGCAGTCACTCACTCTTGGAGCGGGCGCCTATCTCGCTCTCCAAGGTTCAATTTCTGCTGGCGCCATCATTGCGGCGTCAGTGCTCGTCGGTCGTGCGCTGGCGCCCATCGAGACAAGCATAGGCGCATGGCAGGATTTGCAGAAAGCATGGGCAGCCTACGATAGGCTTACCCAGTTTCTTCAAAACTCTGCTGGACCTTCAGTGCCTCCATTGATGCAGACCTGTGAAGGTCGTTTGTCTGTAGAAGGTCTTTCCTGCTCGATCGGGAATCAGATTATTCTTCGGGACATAAACTTCGAAGCAGCGCCTGGCGAGTTGATTGCCATCGTTGGCCCGAGTGGGTGTGGCAAGACAACGCTCGCCCGACATCTAGTCGGAGTTTGGCAATCCAGACAAGGTCTGGTTCGTCTTGATGATCTCGAAATCGCAAAACTGACGCATGATATGAGACATCGATATCTCGGCTATGTCCCTCAAGAAGTGCAACTTCTCGATGGAACCATTATCGAAAGCATTGGGCGTTTCGAAAAGCCCATCCCAGAAAAGATCGTCGCCACGGCTCAACTAGCCGGCATCCACAAAATGGTAATGCGTCTTCCTGACCACTACGGCACGCGAATTGGCGCCAATGGCGTACTGTTATCTGCAGGACAAAGGCAGCGGCTTGCTCTGGCACGTGCCCTCTATGGCGACCCGAAATTCGTCGTTCTCGATGAGCCTTGCGTCCATCTAGATGAAGCGAATGAACAGCTGCTCATGCAAACCCTTGTCAACTTGATCGAGCGCAGCGTGACGATGTGTCTTGTCACACATAATGCCAACTTGGTCAGGCTCGCAAGTAAGGTCCTGATCCTCAACGCTCAAGGACAAGCTCGGGTTGGCACGACCAGTGATTTGTTCCGGCCGACCTTACGAACAGTCAGCGCTGATGGTCGTAAGGTTGCATAATGGTGTCTGCATCCTATCGACGAATCCTAGCGACGCTCGACTTTCGATCCTTCAAGGGCGTGCTGAAGAAACCGTTAATGATCGGCTATGCTGGCCTCTTGCTGATGGTCGTGGCGATTTCGGTTTGGACAATTGCGGTTCCCTTAACCGAATCAACCGTTGCATCAGGAACGGTCAGCGTTAGCGCTCAGCGTCGGACGGTGGCCCATGTCGATGGCGGTAGAATAGAGGAGCTCTTCGTCCTAGAAGGCGATTTGGTTCGGCCTGGGCAAGCTCTACTGAGGCTCGACACCCAAGAACTCGAATCTGACCTTGAAACATTGCGTTACAAACGTTTCGCTCGTCTAATTAGCATCGACCGTCTGACGGTTGAAAGAAATAACACAAGCGAGCTCGCATTTCGTCCGGCTCTTTTGGAGCTCGCTTCGAGGAATGCACCAATGGCTCAGCTAGTAGAAGGGGAAAAACGCAACTTCAATGCGCGCAAGGAAGCTTATGCTGCAAAGGAAGCGCTGTTAGATGAGCCAGCAACGAATGCGACCGGGCAAAGGAAGCGCCTAGTTCAACAACTCCAGTCACTCGATCGCCAGCTCAACATCGTGCGTCGGCAGGCCGCTAACGCGACTGAGTTGTATCGGAAAGGCTATGGAACGCAAAGCAAAGCCGTAGCATTCGAGCGCGAAGTCGAGCAGTTGATAACAGGACATCTAGAACTCGAAGCAAGCTTGGCTGAATTAGATAGCGTTATCGATGAGGCCAAACGACAAAAGGCCCTTCACGAAGCAGAATTTAAAGATTCATTGGAGAGTGAAGTCCTTCTGGCAGAACGTGAAATTGCAGAAATCGATGGCAGGATTCGCGCCATAGAAAAAGACATCGAGAATCACACTGTTCGGTCGAGCGTCCATGGAGTGGTCGTCGATCTTCGAAATCTTTCGGTCAACGATGTTATCACGGCTGCTACCCCGATGGTTGATATCGTTCCCACTGACTCAACGTTCATTGTCGAAGTCCACCTTCCTCCGACAGAAATTGATGGAATTTTTGAAGGGCTTGAAGCGGAAGTTCGTTTTCCAGCATTTGCGTCGAAAGATCTCTCAGGCATCAAGGGACGCCTGACTTTGGTTTCTGCTGATGTTGTTGAGGACGCGGTGACTTCACACACTTACTATCGTATCCATGTCGCCATTCAGGATTGGCCAAATGTGGACGATCGAATAGAGATCATCCCGGGTATGCCCGCGGATGTCCTGATTAAGAAGCACAAGAGGACGCTCCTACAATACCTTCTTGCGCCGTTAACTAACCATGCGACGAGGGCTTTCGCGGTTTGAGGTAATTTCCCCAACCCATTTTTCTGGATCGCTGAGCTTGTTCGCATTGTTGTGGCTGTCAACAGAGAGATGGGATCGGGGCCTGGATGACCTTCTACAATCAGCAGTGCCCTCATGTCGCCCATCATGGCCGAACGCCGGATGCTACTAATTTTTCATCATTACCATACATATCATGCAGCGTATTTGACGGGTTCGGCTTGGAAGTAGGAACGGATGCGTTCGGGTGATCGCTGGATGGTGCGCATCACGGCGCGGGTCGTCTTGACCATGCCGTCCGTCGTGCCTGATTGCGGCTTTTGCGTAAGCATCCGGCGAGAGGCGCCTGGCGATTGCGCGTTATGTGATGCGTACTGAGCTTATGGATAGTCATAAGTACAGTGCGCAAGTTTGTCGTTTAGATGTGGTGGATACTGGTCGTCGTCGTCGCTGGAGCTTCGAGGAGAAGCTTCGGATTGTCGAGGAAAGCCATCAAGGTCATCGGCAGGCCTCATCAACGGCGCATCGTCATGGGATATCGAGTTCGTTGCTGTTTTCTTGGCGCCGAGCTTTCCGGGAGGGTTGTCTTGGTGGTGCCGCGATCCCGGATCTGGTGCCGGCGGTGGTTTTGCCCGACCCAGCTCCACAGCCCCAGCCTCTGGTTGGCAAGCTTGGTGGCGATGGTCGGATGGAGATCGTGGTCGGTGATGATCATCGTGTGATCGTTGATGCTGATGTCGATGGTCCGGCGCTGGCTCGGGTGCTGAAGGTTCTTGGTCGTCGATGATCCCTGTACCCTCTGGCGTTCGCGTCTACCTTTCGACAGGCGTCACGGATATGCGCCGTGGGATGCCTGGCCTGTCGCTGCAGGTTCAGCAGGCGCTTGGGCGTGATCCCCACATATGTGTCGGGTGTGATTATGTGGCGGCACGCTTCGGTGGCACGTAAATCCGCGGCGATGGTTCGTTTTACCGCCACATAATATTCAGATGTTCTCAAGCAGTTGCAGTACCGCGTCCTTCGGTCGGTAACGGTTGGTTTGGCTGCCGGAGACTCCAGCCATGTCCAAGCCGCGCCGCATCATCTCGACGTCCGCTGCGGCATAGCGGTGCGTGGTGGCGACTTGCGCATGCCCGAGCCAAGCCTGGATGGTTAGCAGGTCGACCCCGGACTGCAGCAGCCTCATTGCAAGTGAGTGTCTGAACAGGTGAGGCGAGATCGATTTGTTGGCCAGCTCCGGTCTGCGCGTTGTAGCGACGGCGACAGCCCGGCGTACGATATGTGTCGCACCGAAACGTGTCAGGCGCATGTCGTGCGTTCCAACAAAGAGCGGCGTCGCCTTGTTGGGAGCTATTTGTCGGTCGTTCATCAACACCTTCAACGCTTTGGCCAGATCGTTCGAGATCGGCACGATGCGCTCCCTTCGGCCCTTGCCGCGCAGCAGCACCTGCGGCCGTGGGCGATCCAATTGAAGATCGCACGCGTTGACGCCGATGGCCTCGGAGACGCGCGCACCGGTGCGTGCCAGGAACAGCAGCAGGGTCCGATCGCGGCGACCGCGCAGCGTTTGTTGATCCGGTGCGTCGACGAGAGCGTCGACTTCGTGTCGCGCGAGATAGTTCGTCACCGCCGTATGCGCTTTCTTGGTCGGGATGGCGAGAATGCGCTGGGCGATGCCGAGCGACGCTGGATCGTTCGCCGCGACATGATGGAAGAACGACCGGATCGCCGTCAGACGTGCATTGCGTGTCAAAACCGCGTTCTTCCGATTCTGCTCCAGCTCGTCCAGAAAGGCGAGAACGAGATCGCGGTCGAGATCCTCGACCGTCAAGGCATGGGGTCGTCGTCCCGTACGTTCGGCGGCAAACAGGATCAGCATGCGCAAGGCATCGCGATAGCTGGCGACGGTAGCGCGGCTCGCGTTCCTTTGCTTGGTCAACCGGTGGCGGAAGAAAGACTCCAGTAGCGACGGCAGCGAGGTCTGCGCACTCATGAGGCGTCTCCACCGGCGAACGCGCGGTTGGCTGCCATCGCCAAGAGGTCTGCGGTGGCGGTCACGTAATAGGCGGTGTCGCTGTAGCGGGCATGTCCGAGATAGGTCGCCAGCAAAGGCAGCAGTGCTTGCACATCGGCGTTCTCCCGATGCCAGACGGTAAGACGTGTGACGGCGAAACGATGGCGCAGATCATGCGGCCGTAATGCTTTGCCCCCGTCGGGGCGTTTGTCGAACCCGGCAAGCTTACAGGCTGCACCGAACGCTGCTTTGAGCCCTGAGGGTGACAACCGGCTGCCGCGCGAGCTGAGAAAGAAACCAGGATGCCTTGGTGTTGGAAACGCTCGGTCGCGATGACGCGCGTAGTTCTGCAGTGCCGCCAGTGTCGTGCTGTGGACCGGGACCAGGCGATCCTTGCGGAACTTGGTCTTCCTGATGTGCAAGACGCCATCGATCAGATTAACATCGGCACGGTCGAGGCGAAGCGCCTCGCCGGAACGCAACCCTGTGCTCGCCAGCAAGCCGACCACCACCGTCAGCGTCGATCCCCGTTGAGGATAGCCCGGCGAAACGCGACGGCATGCCGACATGAGCGCTCCGAGTTCCTCTTCGTTCAAGATGCGTGGCGGCGATACGGCGCGGCATCGGGGAAAAGCGCGTGGATCGAGCGCTTCCGTTCGCGGATCATAGATGGCGAGATAATCGCAAAAGCGGCGGAGCACCCCGTGACGAATAGCGCGACCGTTAGCTGTTCCACCCCACGAAAGAACGACATCGAGCGCGACTTGTCGCGTAAGCGGGCCATCGATCTGCTCTACCTCCACATATCGCGACAGCGCCCGCAATATCGCAGCCTGCTTTTTGAACGCGTAGCCGAGCGAGCGACGAAGTTCGATATAAGCTTCGACCCTCTCGGCCAGTATCGTCGCAAGGGTAGTCATGAGCGGCCTCCCGGAAACGGGAGAGCGACATCGGCGAGCTGCGGCAGTGCCACCTTCACATAGATGGCCGTGGTGTCGATGCTCCGATGACCCAGCAGATCCGCAACCTCGTTGATCGGTCGCCGTTGTCCGACCAGTTGCGTTGCCAAGCTATGGCGCACCATATGGGCGCCGGCGATCCGGGGAAGCGCAAGCCCACTTTGCTCGAGTCGGGATCGCACGATACTCGAAATGGCGCCGCTGGTTTTGAATGGACCCACCGGTGGTCTGTGGGACAGAAAAACCCACGGACTGTCGATCTTTGGTCTGGCACGCAGCACGTAGTCGGCGAGCGCCTTGCCCGCTTCCTGCAAGAGCGGCACGACCCGATCGCATCTCGCCTTGGTCCGGCGCACCAGGATCTCGGCGCGACGCCAATGAATATCTCGAAGTTCGAGCGACCGCAGCTCTTTGTTGCGCAGTCCGGTGGTTGCAAGAAGGAGCAGCATCGCGCGATCCCGTATGCCCGACGGCGTGATCGCCTCGATCTCATCAATCGTGCGCCTGACATCCTCCCACGCCAGACGTGGCGGCAGATGCGCCAGCCGATAGCAAGGCGTCCGCGGAACGAAACGGGCAAGATCTTCACGATTGAGATCGGACCACCGCAGAAAACGCAGGAACGTGCAAGTATGGGAGGTGGCGGACGTTCGCGTGTAGTGATTGGTAGACAGCGACAGCAAATGCTGGATCAAAGCGAGCACATGCTCACCCGTCATCGCGGCAAGAGGCTGATCCGGAACATGAACATCGTACCAGGCAAGGATCCGGCGTGCGGTCACCAGCAGTCCCTCGCAGGTCTTGGATTCGAGACCACGCACCCGGCGCAGATGATCGAGAAAGGCGGTGAGTAATGGATCGTGGGGATCCGGCGATCTGCGACACCAAGTCGAAAACCGATCTGGCGCCAGCCGACGAGCATGGTCGATCGCCGTCTGTGCCGAAGCCCGCGGCGTGACCGTCGGCAGGCTCTGCAAGAAGCGATCAATCAAACCCTGATCGAGTGTCGCTGTCTTGCCACGGCGTACGGCGTATGCACTGAACCTGGCAATCTGGCTGATGTAGATCTTGGCCGAGGCGCGCTTGTATCCCACCTCGGAGAAATGCGCCGCAATCCGGTCCATCTCATCGCCAAGCGCACCGCTGCGAAGGCGCTTGAGCACCCTCGGATACTTGAAATATCGCTCCAACATAGCTGCCTCTCCTTCCGGGCTATATCAGGAACAACCTGAGCCGAAGGAGAAAACGGTGAGATCTTATGTGGCGGTAAAACGAACCATCGCCGCGGATTTACGTGCCACCGAAGCGTGCCGCCACATAATCACACCCGACACATATGTGCGGATCGCGGCCGAGTGCCTCCTGAACCTGCAGCGACAGGCCGGGCATGCCACGGCGCATGTCGGTGACGCCCGTCGACAGGTAGACGCGATAGCTGGACGGCACCGGGATCATCGCCGATCCAATACCTCGAGAACTCGGGCCAGGGCGCCGGCGTCGACAATCACCCGGCCGCCATGCCTGGTGACGATCTCCATCCGGCCGATAGGCGCCGAGGTGCCGTCATCATCATCGTCATCAGGATCATCGTCTCGCGTAATGA
>JBPCVQ010000137.1:0-2511 GCA_051010395.1 Geminicoccaceae bacterium
TGGCGGAAAAGGGTATCGAGATCCCGATCGTCGAGGTCCAAGTCAGGGATGGCGCTCTTTTTGAAGAGCCCTATCGCACCATGAATCCATTTGCCGTCGTGCCCTTCCTCGAGTTGGACGATGGCACCGTCATCGGTGAATCGATGGCGATCTGCAAATATCTTGAGGAGCTGCATCCCGAACCCTCGCTCCTCGGCCGGGACGCGCGTGAACGAGCGCTCATCGAAATGTGGAACCGTAGGCTTGAGATCGATGGTTTGATGCCGATGATCCATGCCGTTCGCAATACCAATCCGCTGTTTGCCGGCCGTGTGGTTCCGGGAACACGGAGTGATCTCGCGCAGCTTCCGGAGATCGCCGAGCGTGGCAAAGCCATGCTGATGATCCTGCTTGAGCGCATCGATCCGATCCTAAAGGATGACGCCTTCATCGCCGGCGAGCGGTTCTCCATTGCCGACATCACCGGCTTTTTCATGATGAATGCTGCGAAGGTACTCGACGTTCCTTTTGCCGAACGTTTTCCCAATGTCGCGCGTTGGCATGCCGATCTCGCGTCGCGGCCAAGCGCCGAGGCATGAGGATAGTGACATGACCGATGAGCTGACCGGTCACTGCCTTTGCGGGGCGGTGACTTACCGAGCCGACGGCTTGCCGCTTCGCGTCTCCCATTGCCATTGCGAGCAATGTCGTCGTTCCGGCGGCGGCGTTGCCTTGACGCTTGCCGCCTTCAACGCTGATCAGGTGGCGTTCTCAGGCATCGCCATGAAAGAAGTCCGTCCGACCGACTTTGCAACCCGTTCCTTCTGTCCGGAATGCGGCAGCCACATGACCCTCCGGTTCGACGACAAGCCGGAATTCATCGCGATCATGGTCGGCACACTTGATCAGCCTGAGAAGGCGCCTGCGATCCGTCACAACTTCGCTTCGGAGAAGATCGCTTGGGTGCATCTGGACCAACACCAGCCGACGAAAGATCGCTGGTGGAACCCACCGCCGGGAAAGAGCTGATGAGTGCAGCCGTTTAGCAGAGAACAACAACAATCGCGGGGAGGTAATAATCGATGTCCGAGGCAGCTGGAATGGAACAGACGACGCGTCCGGTTCTTGAGCGGACGCTCCGCTTCAAGGAGAGACTTCGAGCCGGCAAGGTCGCCTTTGGCGCCTGGATGACGCTTACCGATCCAGCGGTTGCCGAAATCATGGCGGATCTCGGTTTCGATTATATCCTCTTCGATACCGAACACTCGCCCTGGAACATGGAAGCCTTGCAAACCGCCATCATGGCTTTTCGGGGCTCTGAGACCGTACCGATGGCCCGCGTTCCGTGGAACGATCCGGTCACGATCAAGCGCTATCTCGACTGCGGCATCGAAGCCATTCTAGCCCCCATGGTGCGCACGCCCGAAGAGGCGAGGGGCCTGGTTGCCGCGTGTCGCTATCCGCCTGATGGCAAACGCGGTTTTGGACCGAGACGCGCATCAAACTACTATCGCGACCTCAAGACTTATGTAGGGCGCGCGAACGATGCGATTTTCATCATGCCGCAGATCGAGGACATCAAGACGGTCGATGTACTGGATGCGTTCATGTCGGTGCCTGGCCTTGATGGCATCTGTCTTGGGCCGAACGATCTTTCCGGTACGGCAGGGCATCTCGGTGACCTCGATCATCCCGAGGTGAAAGGGGCCTTGGACAAGATCATCGCCGCTGCGAAAGATCGAAACCTGCCGGTTTGCCTGGGGATCACCACGCCGGTGGAGCAGCAAAAGGCGCTGATCGAACAGGGGGTTCGCCTGATGCTGGTCACTGCTGATCTGGAGCTTCTGATCGGTGGTGGCAAAGCAGCGCTCGACAACGCGCGGCATGCCTGATTGCACGCAACCAAATCCGTGAGTTGAAGGAGGGCCCAACGTGGGAACCGCAGCCGCCGAACGAGTCCAGGTCGTCAAACCTGGCCAGACCTATGAAGGCAAGCAGGGTTTTGTCTATGGCTCCGGTGCGTCCGCGGAAACGGTCTGCTCGGAAAGGATCTGCATGAACGTCCTCCCGATGCCGCCGGGCGCCAAGGCGAAGGTGCACTATCACGACAAGATCGAGACGATCGCTTATCTCCTCGAAGGAAGCTGCGCCGTCTATTACGGTGACCGGATGGAGCACCGCACCTTGCTCGATACCGGCGATCAGATCTTCATTCCAGCCGACGTGCCGCATGCGCCCTGCAACGAAAGCGGCGGGTCCTGCACCTGGATCGTCGTGCACTCTTCGGCCAGCGATCAGGACGGCATCGTGCTGTTGCCGAAACTCGATCGAATCTTGGAGGGGAAATCCTCTCCCGCCCGATAATGAGAGGCTATGGCCGAAGATCGACCATGTTGGTCTTACCCGTCCAATCCTCGCCGCGCACGAGATAGATTTCCCGCTCGGCCAGCCTGGTATTGACATGCTGCGAGCCGACCTTTGCCTCGCTTCGATCGAAATGGGAGGTTGCCGGCATGAAGCGGATGACGAAGG
>JBPCVQ010000138.1:0-6989 GCA_051010395.1 Geminicoccaceae bacterium
ACGCTCAATTCGGCGATCTTCACCGACGGCTCGTTCGTGTACGTGCCCAAGGGCGTGCGATGTCCGATGGAACTCAGCACTTACTTCCGCATCAACGCCGAAAACACCGGCCAGTTCGAACGCACCCTGATCATCGCGGATGAGGGCTCCTATGTCAGCTATCTCGAGGGGTGCACGGCACCCATGCGGGATGAGAACCAGCTGCATGCCGCCGTTGTCGAACTCATCGCCCTCGATGATGCCGAGATCAAATATTCCACTGTCCAGAACTGGTATCCCGGCGATAGCGAAGGCAAGGGCGGCATCTACAACTTCGTGACCAAGCGCGGCATCTGCCGGGGCAAGAACTCGAAAATCTCCTGGACACAGGTGGAAACGGGATCAGCCATCACCTGGAAATATCCGAGCTGCGTGCTCCAGGGTGACGGATCGGTCGGCGAATTCTATTCGGTTGCCCTCGTCAATAACCGCCAACAGGCGGACACCGGCACCAAGATGATCCATGTCGGCAAGAACACCACGTCGAGGATCGTCTCCAAAGGCATCTCCGCTGGTCGCAGCGACAACACCTATCGCGGCCTCGTGCGCGTGCTGAAGGGGGCGGAGGGTGCAAGAAACCACACGCAATGCGACAGCATGCTCATCGGTGATCAGTGCGGCGCGCATACCGTTCCCTATATCGAGGTGAAAAATCGAACCGCCGAGGTCGAGCACGAAGCCACCACCTCCAAAATCAGCGAAGATCAGCTCTTCTATTGCCGCCAGCGCGGCCTGTCGGACGAGGACGCCGTGGCGCTGATCGTCAACGGTTTCTGCAAGGAGGTGATGCAGGAGCTACCCATGGAATTCGCGGTCGAGGCGCAAAAGCTCCTCGCCATCAGCCTCGAAGGCTCCGTCGGCTGACCGCGCCGCGCCGCGGTCAGGGTTGACTTGCCTGAGACGGGCTGGACCGTTCGAGACACGTTTTGAGGGTTTGAGGAACACGATGCTGAAGATTGAGAATTTGCAGGTTTCCGTTGGTGAGCAGGATATCCTGAATGGGTTCAGCCTGGACGTAAATCCAGGTGAAGTGCATGCCATCATGGGGCCGAACGGCTCAGGCAAGAGCACCCTTGCTTATGTGCTCGCCGGGCGTGACGGCTATGACGTCAAGGGCGGCAGCGTTCTCTATGACGGCGAGGAACTGTTGGAGATGGAGCCGGAGGAGCGTGCTGTCGCCGGGCTGTTCCTGGCTTTTCAATATCCGATCGAGATCCCTGGTGTCGCCAATATGTACTTCCTGCGCACCGCCTTGAACTCGATCCTGCGCGCCCGTGAGCAGAACGAGATCGATGCTGCGACGTTTTTGAAGCTGGTGCGTGAAAAGGCCAAGGTGGTCGGCGTGAAGCCCGAACTCCTGAAGCGCGCGGTCAATTTCGGCTTCTCCGGTGGTGAGAAAAAGCGCAATGAGATCCTGCAGATGGCCGTGCTCGAACCCAAACTCGCGATCCTGGATGAAACCGACAGCGGCCTCGACATCGACGCCCTTCGCACGGTCGCGGACGGCGTCAACCAGTTGCGTGATCCGAAACGGGCGATGGTTGTCATTACGCACTACCAGCGGCTCCTGGATTACATCGTGCCGGACAAGGTTCACGTCATGCTGAACGGGCAGGTCGTCCGCTCCGGCGGCAAGGAGCTGGCGCTCGAGCTTGAAAAGTCTGGCTATGCCGGCTTCGAAGGCGGGGCGGTCGCCCAGGCGGTGGCCTGACCATGACGATCGAACGCGCACCAAAAAACCGAAACCTGACACCGCCTGAGACCTATGCCGGCATTTTCGCCGATGCTCTGACCGACTTGCCCGGTGGGGCCGAGGCGGTCCGTAAGGCACAGTTCGAAAAATTCGAAAAAATCGGGCTTCCTGGTCCCAAGGTCGAGGAATGGAAATATTCCCCGTTGGGCGCGATCGCCAAGACCGCCTTCAGGCCGGCATCCGCAATCGGTGATCGCCCGGCGCTCGATGGCTTCTTGCTGCAAGACGCGACGCGCTTCGTCTTCATCAACGGCATTCTCGATCAGGATCAGTCAAACCCGGCTGTGATCGATGACGGCGTGATCGTTGCCAGTCTGGAAACAGCACTTCAGCGGGATCTGATCCCGACTGACAAGCTGTTCGAGAATGCCGATGATCGCGGCTTCGATCAGTTGAATGCAGCCTTCGCCGATAGCGGTGCGGTGATCCGCGTCGAGGCCGGTCGAAAGGTGGAAAAGCCGGTTCAGCTGCTGTTCGTCAGCAGTGGCGATCAGCCGGAACGCATGATCAATCCGCGCATCGTTATCGAGCTCGGCGATGGAGCGAGTCTCCATCTGGTGGAAACCCATGTTTTCGGCGATGAGGCAGGCCTGCTCACCAATCTGGTGACCAGATGCGACGTTGGCGAGCGCGCGTCACTCCAACATGATCGCCTGCAGATCGGCAACACCGAAGGCCGGTTCATCGGGCGTTTCGATTGCGACATCGGCGCCAAGGCTAAGCTGGTTCAGACACTCGCCACCCTCGGCGGCGGTTTCGTCAGGAACGACACGACGGCGCGCCTGAACGGTTCGAACATCGAGGCGCAGTTCAACGGTCTCTATCTCACCCGCACCGGTCAGCATATCGACAACGTTCTGAAGATTGATCACACCGCACCCGGCAGCGTGAGCGATCAATATTTCAAGGGCGTGCTCGATGGCCGCGCCAAAGCCGCGTTCGCCGGCAAGATCCACGTTCATCAGGCGGCCCAGCAGACCAACGCCTATCAGACCAACAACAACCTGCTGCTCTCCCCGGATGCCGAGATCAACACCAAGCCCGAGCTCGAGATCTATGCCGACGACGTCAAATGCTCCCACGGCGCTACGGCCGGTGAGCTGGACGAACGCGAGCTTTTCTATCTCCGCTCACGCGGTCTCGATCCCGAAACCGCCCGCACCATGCTGACATTTGCCTTTGCCGATGAAGTGCTCGAGCGTTTCGCCAGTGCAGAGTTGCTCAATCAGGCAAAGGGAGAAATGCTGCGCTGGCTCCCCGGCGGCGACATTCTCGCCGACATGGACGTTTAGGCAGGAGGGTCCAGATGAACGACCGCTTGGCGGCAGAGACGGCGAGGCATTTCGACGTCGAAAGGATCCGCGGCGACTTTCCGTGCCTGCATCAGGAAGTTCACGGTCATCCGCTCGTCTTTCTGGACAGCGCTGCCAGCGCCCAGAAGCCGAACCAGGTGATCGAAGCCGAGGCGGATGTGCTGCGCAAGAGCTACGCCAACATCCACCGCGGCGTCTATACGCTCTCCGAACGCGCGACCGAACTGCATGACGGCGCGCGCGAGAAAGTTCGAAAGTTTCTGAACGCGCCAAGCAAACGGGGAATCATCTTCACCCGCAATGTCACCGAGGTGATCAACCTCCTGGCACAGAGCTTCGTCCGCCCCAGCGCAAAAGAGGGCGACGAGATCCTGATCACCGGCATGGAGCACCATGCCAATATCGTCCCCTGGCAGCTGCTCGCGGAACAGGCCGGCACCAAACTCGTGGTCGCACCGATCACCGACGAGGGCGAGTTGGTCATGGAGACCTTCGAGCGCTTGATCACACCTCGCACCAGGCTGGTGTCCGTAACCTGGGTCGCGAACGCTCTAGGCACGATCAATCCCATTGACGACATGATCGAAATGGCCCACGCAAAGGGCGTCCCTGTTTTCCTCGATGCCGCCCAGGCCGTACAGCATATGCCGGTCGATGTGCAGGCGATAGACGTGGATTTTCTGGGATTTACCGGCCACAAGCTATACGGCCCCTCCGGCATCGGCGTCCTCTACGGTAAGGCCGCGCATCTCGAGGTCATGCCGCCCTATCAGGGCGGCGGCGACATGATTCTTTCGGTCAGCTACGACAAAACCGAATTCAACGACATTCCCTATAAGTTCGAAGCGGGCACGGCAGCGATCGAGGCGGCGGTCGGCTTGGGTGCGGCAGTTGACTATGTGACCGCCGTCGGCCTCACCAACATCAGTGCGCATGAGGAGGCATTGCTCGCCTATGCCACCCGCGCGATCCAGCAGGTACCGGGGCTGAAGCTGGTCGGCACGGCTCCAAACAAAGCGGCCGTCCTCTCCTTCGTCATGGACAACGCCCATCCCCACGACATCGGTACCCTGCTCGACCTGGATGGTGTGGCAATACGCACCGGTCATCACTGCGCTCAACCCGTCCTGGAGCGCCTGGGCCACAACGCGACCGCACGCGCCTCCATCGGTATGTACAACACCGAAGCCGACATTGACGCCTTGGTAAAGAGCCTCCATCGCGTCGCTTCGATGTTTGGCTGACCATGCTAACTCATTGAAATTGCGTCAAATCATTCAAGCCCAATCAGCTTGATCCATTCGATGCGGCAGGAGACCGTCATGAACGATGAGCAGGATTTGGATAAGGCAACAGCCATGCTCAATGAGGACGAAGGTGAGAAAAACCGGCAGGCTGAGGTTGATGCGCTTGGTGAGCAGATCATTGAGGTGTTGCGTACCGTCTATGACCCAGAAATTCCGGTAAACATTTTCGAACTCGGCCTGATCTACAAGGTTGATGTTGAGGATGATAATAAGGTGCGGATTGACATGACCTTAACCTCTCCTCATTGCCCTGTTGCCGAGATTCTCCCGGAAGAAGTCCGACAGAAAGTCTACGCGGTCGACGGCGTCACCGATGCAGAAGTAGATGTTGTTTGGGAGCCACCCTGGCATCCAGGCATGATGACTGAGGAAGCTCAGCTCGAGCTTGGCATGATTAGCTAAAGCCGGGAAAGCAATTTTTGCCGCAACTTATCGCAGGCGCTTTAGAAACCCGTCGAGCTGATCCAGTGACCGATAGGCAACGGATATCATGCCGCCTTTGCCTTTCGATTTCAATGTAACCTTCAGGCCAAGATTAGCCGAAAGCTCTCGCTCCAATGACAGGATATCGGGATCTTTCTCTGGAGCCGTCGCCAATGTTGATGCTTGCTGTGCATCACCGCTTTTTTCTAAGCGGACCATCATCTCAGCTTGGCGGACGTTCAGCCCTTTCTTGGCGATGATCCGAGCCAGTGGCAAAGGATCACGAGCGCTCAAGAGCGCACGCGCATGGCCTGCAGACAATTGACTATCTTCAACCATAGAACGAATTTCAGATGGAAGTCCCAGCAATCTTAATAGATTGGCTATGTGGCTCCTGCTCTTACCCAGCGTATCGGCCAGCTCCTGTTGGGTATGATCAAATTCATCGATCAGACGCTGATAGGCTTCAGCTTCTTCGAGGGGCGAGAGATCTTCGCGCTGAATATTCTCGAGGAGGGCAACCTCCAGCGTCTCTCGGTCAGAGAGGTCGCGGATGATGACCGGCAGTTCATGAATGCCCGCCAGCTGAGCTGCTCGCCACCGTCGTTCGCCGGCAATGATCTCATAGGAGTCGGCTCCATCACTTCCAGCACGCACGAGAAGGGGCTGCATCACTCCTTTGGCGCGAATCGATTCTGCAAGACCGTTCAACTCATCCTCGGTGAAACGCCGCCTTGGCTGCATCGGCGATGGTTTCAACTTTTCGATTGGAATGTTCGGCCCGTCATGCACTTTACCGGCGGCCGGTGTTTCCGGGATCAGACTTGATAGCCCGCGCCCTAAACCTCTTCTGCGGCCACTGCCTTTAACATCCTGGCCCAGATCGGTCATGCCTCGGCAGCCTCCTGATCGCGACGAAGTACTTCGCCGGCGAGATGAACATAGGCTTGAGACCCGGCGCAACGGAAATCATAGAGCAGAACTGGCAAACCATGGGATGGGGCTTCCGACACACGGACATTGCGCGGCACAATGGTCTCAAAAACCCGCTTGCCAAGAAAGCTGCGGACATCGGTAGCAACCTGCTGCGCCAAGTTATTGCGCTTATCGAACATGGTCAACAGAACACCCTGAACATCGAGCGAGGGGTTCAGATTACGTCGTACGCGCTCGACAGATCTCAACAGCAGGCTGAGGCCCTCAAGCGCAAAGAATTCACATTGCAAGGGCACGAGAACAGCGTGCGAGGCCACCAAAGCGTTGACCGTGAGCAACCCCAAAGAAGGGGGGCAATCTATCAAGACATAATCGTAGTCGCGATCGAGACCACCTAAAGTTTCTTTGAGGGCATATTCCCTCCGTTGCCGACCGACCAATTCGACTTCGGCGGCTGACAGATCAACAACCGAGGGCACAAGATCGAAGCCTGGAATCTGAGTTCGGGTTACGGCGTCCGCAAGTTCTGCATCGCCGAGAATGACGTCATACGTGGTGACATTTCGATCTGACGGCTGAACACCAAGGCCAGTGCTGGCATTGCCCTGTGGATCAAGATCGATCAGCAAGATACTTTTCTTGCAGGCTGCGAGAGCGGTACCAAGGTTGATGGCTGTGGTCGTTTTGCCAACACCACCCTTTTGATTAGCAATGGCAACAATCCGGCCGATCGTCGATGGTCGCTTATTGACGATGAAGGGGCGCACGTACAATGTCCCAGATTTTGAGCACAGAGGCGGAAGGATCCGACAGGCTCGAGTAGGAATCGATCGACATCCTCCAGCATTTACGCGCTTCGGTCAATTCGTCTGATGCGCGCTGTCCTTTGAGAAAAAGACAAAAAGCATTTGGTCGCAGAAGTCCCGCTGAGAGATCGAGCAGACGAGGCAGTGGTGCCAATGCACGCGCTGTAACCAGATCGGCGCACCCGAGCGGAAGGCTATCAATCCGTTGCGCATGAACTTCGACATCTAGACCGAGAGAACGGATAGCTTCCTTTTGAAACTGAGCTTTTCGTTGATCACTTTCGACCAAGTGTACGCCGGTCTGTCCCATGATTGCGAGTACCAGGCCCGGTAAGCCCGCCCCGCTGCCAAGATCGTAGATGGTGCCAGGGCCAGTTGGCGTGTAACGAAGCAGCTGTGCACTATCCAGGAT
>JBPCVQ010000139.1:0-29125 GCA_051010395.1 Geminicoccaceae bacterium
CCATCCTCCGGCATCGGTCCCATCTCGGCCGCAGCCAGCGCCTGCTGGAGATGATCGAGCTCGGCCATGCCGATGACGACGCAGGACAGATCGGAATTGGCGAGAGAGAAACGAAGGGCGGTTTGCGCCGATGTGCCGAAGCGATCGCCGAGCTTTTCGAACACGGCTTTTGCACGTCTCGCCTCGAGCGGGAGGTCGGCATCAGGAATGATCTGGATCTCGCGACCGTGACGCTCATCCGTCGCGAGCACGCCGGAAGCGAGCACACGAATGTTCATGACAGCGACGTCCTTCGCCGTGCACGCCTTGATGACCTGTTCGAAGTCATGGCCGGACCAGCGTCCCGGCATCGCCTGTCCGGCGCTCGGATTGAGGAGGTTATAGTAGATCTGTGCGCTGTCGAAGCGGCCGCTTTCGATCACCTTTCTGACTGCGGCAGGTTCACCGAGGCCTGTAATGCCGATGAAACGGGTAACGCCGCTATTGCGCAGTCCATCCAGGACATCGGCAACGCCACCGTCGCCCAGGACCTGCTCGATGCCGAGGACATCGCCGCCATTCGCCGGGCCGATGCGATTATGGAGCTGCACGAGGTCCACGCTGTCCCGTTTCAGCCGCTTCAGGCTGGCTTCGACGCTCGCCTCGATCTGGCCTTTGATGTCGTCGCTCTCACCGAGATCAATGCGGAACTTGGTGGCGAGATAAGGGCTCTGGTCCACCTCCTTCAGGATCCAGCCCAGCGCTTCCTCCGACTGCCCGTTGCCATAGCTCGCTGCCGTATCGATGAAATTGATCCCGGCATCAAGTGCGTGGCGCACGGCCTTCACTTTGGTCTCGTCACTCTGGTGAATGAGGATGCCCCCGACCCAGCCACCGCCGAACACCAGCTCAGAGACCTGCAGACCGGTACGTCCGAAACGCCGCGTTTTCATGCTGTTATTCTCACTGAGTAAAGCAGGTCGCGCTGCGACTAGCTCACGGGGATCATGACATGCTGGCGGAAGGGCTCTTGGGCCTGGAGGCGATCGTACCAGGCCTCGATCGCTGGAAGGGATGGGCGCTCAAGCGGCAGGTTGACGTAGCGATAGAAGGCACAGCCGAGCGGGATGTCACCCATAGTCAGCCGATCGCCGAGCACGTAGTCACGCTTTTCGAGATGGGCTTCGAACAGACGCCAGGTCTCACCTAGTTCCCTTGCCGCCTTCTCGATCGCCGGCATGTCGCGATCGGCCTCGGGTGTGCGGATCAGACCCCAAAAACAGACATGCATGAATGGGTGCAGCGTGGTGAGCTTCCAGTCCATCCAACGGTCTGCGACCGAGCGTCTGGCCGGATCCAATGGCCAGAGGCCGCCTTCCCCGTAGGTGGCCGCGAGATAGCGAACGCAGCTATGCGACTCCCAGACCGTGATGCCCCCATCCTCGATCACCGGAATCTTGCGGTTTGGGTTCTTCCGGCCGTAATCGTCGGTATCCAGGCCGCCAAAGGCGCCGCCGACATCAATGCGCTCATGGTCGAGGCCGAGCTCGGCAACCGTCCACATCACCTTTTGCACATTGATCGAATTCGCCCTGCCCCAGATCTTCATTGGTGCTTCTCCCTTTCCTCATGCGGCGGCCAAACACCGTGGGATTCGATTGAAGTGGTCACACCACTAAAGATCTTTGGCGGCGGATGTGATCTCGCCATCCGGATCGGCCATGAGCGTCAACATTTCGTGATCGCGTATCAAGAGCGTACGTCCGCGCCGCTCGATCACGCCGGTATTCACGAGCTGCCCGAGCGCTCGCGCCACAGTCTCGCGGGTCGCACCAACCTTGCTCGCGAGATCGTGCTGCGTCGGCATGGCTGATATCACCGCCTCAGTCCCGCCGGGGCCGATTTCACACAAGCGGAGCAGCTCGCGATAGATGCGCTGCACGGCGGTGACCGTGCTGAGCTCGGCGATGCGCTCATTGGTGATGCGGATGATCGCCGTCAGGTGGCGGAGCAACTTCGAGGCCACGGCCGCGTTTTCCACGAGCATGCGGAAACGCTCGGCTGGCAAGGCCGCGACCTTGCAGGGCTTGAGCGCCACCACGGAGGCCGAGCGCGCCTCTCCGTCGATCGCCGCGATCTCACCGACATGGCTGCCTGCCTGGAATACGGCGAAGGTGGTCTCACGCCCGCTCGCCGAATAGTTCACCACGCGAACCTCGCCTTTGGTGATGAACAGCACATCATTGGTCTGGCTGTCGCGATCCAGAATCTGCTCGCCGGCCGCATACTGCCGCCAACTACATCGTTCATCGATCAGCCTGCGCTCCGCCTCGCTCAGAGGCTCAAGCAGCGCGATGCCGTCGAGTGCACTCTCCTCCCGGCCGTCCACGACCGTTCTCCCCCATTTTTTCCAACTTTCTCGATCCTAGCTGATCACGACAGCGAGAGCTATCAATGTTAAGCTGTTAAAATTTCAGGGAGATACACTCAGGACGTACTATCCGATGCCTCCAGCCAGGACTCCCTGGGTTTGGTCAGGCGTTGAAACAGCGATTGATTGACCTGATAGGCCCAGCCGGCTGCCTTGTCGTTGATCGCCTCCACGCGCTGTCTGGTCTGATCGGCAGCAGCTGCATCATCGGAAAGTTGGCCTGCTGCAGCCGAGAAGGTCGCCCAGGGCTCATCCTCGATCAGCGCGAGTTCGACCGTAAGTTCCAGGCCGTCGAACGACCTGATCGTGGCGGCATGCCTTACCTCTGGCCAGCTCATATCAGTGACCCGCTTGACCCCCGCATGGCGGACGGACGTCAACGCACTTGCAAGCTCGGTGATGCTGGCATCAGCCTTCAGAGCTTCGCCTTCGGCGAGATCATCGAATTGCAGTTCATCACCGGCTTTTTCGCGGGAAACGCTATAGGTCCCTCCGTCAGCGAGAGTGACCGCGACCTTCGCCACCTCTTCGCGGTCGACCTCGACAACGATCTGGTCCAACCAGGCCTCGACCTCCGGTTCGAGATCGAAACCGCCGGATGCGAGCCAGCTCTGATCTTCGCCGGGACGGCGGATATAGGTGCCGGAATTGGCATTGCCGGTCAGGCGATACAGGCGCTTGCCGATCAGCGCTTCGGCCAGAACCTTGTCATCGCCGTCCTCGAGACGGATCAACCGAGAGCTGGCCTCTTCCGCCATGTCCTCGACCTCGAGGCGCTCGTAACGCTCGGCACTGGCGGTCTTGGCCTCGATCAAGCGCATGTCGTTCAGCTGGCGCACCAGCTTATTGATCTTGTCGCCAGCCGCCGGATAGTCGAAGCGATCGGGCGAAGTCCAGGTCTCCGGCGACGTCCGCACCAGGGTAATCGTCCCGTCCTTGGTCTGGATCGTGACCTTGGCGACCGCATCCGGAGCTTCGCGAAGCTCCGGGAATGCCGGCTCGTCGACATAGGCGACGGGCGCTGTGGTCGGCTGGCTGATGACGGCGACGACGGCACCGATAGAGGTCACGATCGTCAACGCGGCGAGGCCAATGAAGGTTTTCGGCGTCATGTCCTGATCTCCTCCTAACCTATTCGCTCGGACGTGCTGCAAAGCGCAGCGCGCGCATCTGTCGGAACAACGCAAGCCCGATCGCGATCAGGGCAATCACCAAAGGCACCGCCCAAATGTTGAAAAATTTCAGCTTGGTCGCAAGCGCCTCCACATCCTGACGAAGCGAACGCTGCACACCTCGGAGTTCCTGTCGAAGGCCGATCATCTCGGCGCGGAAATTCTCGATCTCCGTTTGCTGCTCTGCCGTCAGGATAACGCCGGACTGCTGCTCCTCGTCCTGAAGAGCCCGGATATTCTTCTCGGTCTCACCGATCTGGGTCAGGAGTTCTTGTTCCTTGGAGCGATATTTGAACTCCGCCTCCTGCGCCATCTGCTCGACCACCTCGAACGGCCGTACGCTGAGGCCGCGCGAGCGCAGGCCGATCAGGTTCTGGCTGCCACTCAAGAGCTCGAGCGCATTCACCGCGAAGTCAGCGTTGTTGGCAACCGGAAGGGCGACCCGCTGGCCGAGCATATCCTGCTGACGCACCCAGTTCTGGTCGTGCAGCATGTCGGCATCGGCGACGATCACCAGGCTGAGCGGTGCGGTCGCCTCGGCCAGATGGTTTGCCGCGAGCGCCTCGTCCGCTCCCTCCGGCGGCCCGTCGGGAAAGGCTGACGTGATCGGGCCAGTGACCTTGGCAGCTAACGTGTAGATCTCGCCGGAAGGCTCGAACTCCGAGATCAGCTTTGCGGGATCAGGCGCCACCTTCAACGGTTCCGCGTCGATCTCCATCGCCTGATTACTGGAAACCAACAGGGGTTCGAACGTGGTCGTCGCCCCTTCCCTCGCCCTGATGGCACCTGCACTGTTCAGCGTTATGCGCTCAAGCGCAGCCGTCACCAATTCGCCGTCTGAAAAATTCTGCTCGCCAAGCCCGAGCCAGGGCAGATATTTGACGACCCCCTGCCGACCATTGACCCGAGCGCCGACCTGCTGGGCTGTGACAGCATCGCCGATAACCTTGCCTTCGACCATCGTCACCCCCCAAGCCGCGAACAGCGGCTCGAGCGACAGAATTGCGCTTCCCCCTGCAGGCGTGAACTGGTTGCCTCCGTTGATCAATGATTCAGCGAGCGGGTCGACCATCGCGAAAACCCGGCCACCCTTCATCACAAACTGATCGATGGCATAGAGGCTGGGCGGATCGAGATTTTCCGGCTGCGCCAGCATCAGGACGTCGACTTCCTCATCGATCGCCTTGTGATTGCCGCCGAGAAAGCGGACGTCGAAAAACTGAAACATCGCTTCCAGCACGAGCCAGGGCTGGCCCTGGTTGAACTGCGAGCCCATCAACGGCAGATCGCCGAGCACACCGACCACGGGCTTATCGGGATTGCCGAGATCGTAGACCATGCGGGTCAGATCATATTCGAGGAAGTCGGCCCGTTCCGGCGCCAGATAGGCGAGCACCTCGGAATCATCGGTCGTGTTGCGCCCCGATATGCCGAAATAGGCGAGATCCCCGTCATTGCTGACCGGCAGCCCGCGCACGCCCTCGGCGACCGCCAGATCTTCCTCCGGTGAGAAGGCTTCGGGATCGAGATGCTCGATCCGGATCTTGCCGCCGGACAAGCGGTTATATTCGGCGAGCAATTCCTTCACGCGACCGGCATGGGCCGAGAAATAGGCGCCGACATCGTCGAGACCGTCGCTGTAATAGAAGCGGAGATCAACAGGCTCCTGGATGTTCGCCAGCATCTCCTTGGTGCCGTCGGAAAGTGTGTAGATACCCTCCGCCGTCAGATCGAGCCTTGTCGAGGTGATCGTGCTACGCGCCAGAAGGTTCAGCGAGAAGAAAAGGATGACGGCAAGACCGATCCCGATCCAGGTCAGACGGCCACGATCGATGGTTCTCAAAAATCCCACCGCTCAAGCTCCCTTCTTGAGGTCGACCAAGGCGACGTTGATGAACAGGCTGATCACGATCAGCGAGCCGAACAGGATCAGATGGCGGAGATCGATGACCCCGCCGACGATTGCATTGAATGATGTCAGAAGGCTGACATTCGAGATCGTGTCGACCACCGCATCCGATGCCCAGCCCGCAAACAGCGCCTGCACGATCTCGACGCCGCTCATCAGGAACAAGAAGCAGACAGCAGCGGATAGCACGAAGGCAATCACCTGGTTCTTGGTCAGCGCCGAGATCGCGGTTGATATCGCGAGCATGCCGCCTGCCAGAAGCCAGCTTCCGAGATAGCCTGCGAGGATCACCCCATTGTCGGGATTGCCGAGATAATTGACGGTCAGCCACATCGGAAAGGTGAAGATCAAGGCGATGCCGATAAAGAGCCAGGCCGCAAGAAACTTACCGATGACGGCTTCGGTGGTGGTGACGGGCAAGGTGGTCAGGAATTCGATCGTGCCGGTGCGGCGCTCTTCCGCCCAAAGACGCATGCCGATCGCCGGAACCAGAAAGAGATAGAGCCAGGGATGCCAGTTGAAGAAGGTCGCGAGGTCGGCGCGACCGCGATCCAGCCAGCCGCCGAGATAGAAGGTCATGCCGCCTGAAAGGGCGAGAAAGATGACGATAAACACATAGGCCAGCGGCGAGCTGAAATAGCCGCTGAGCTCACGTCTGGTGATGGTCAAAATGCTGTGCATGGTCACGCCGCCTTGGTCAGATCACGGAACACGTCGTCGAGGCGTCCGCGCTCCAAAAACAGTTCTTCAAGCGAAATTCCGCCCTCCCCGATCTTTTGACGAACCTGGTCGATGATGTCGGCGCCATCCTTGGGCAGAACGATCAGGTGGACCTGGTCCTCGCCAGCTTCGGCCTGCTTCAACTCGGCAACGCCATCGAGGCCTTCGAGGAGCGATCGCGCCGGTTCCGCATATTGCTTCTGCATGCGCAGCGCCACGGCATTGTGCAGGCGCGATTGGGCGAGAAGTGCTGACGGCTTGGCATCCGCGACGATCTTGCCGCGCGCGATCACAATGGCGCGCGAGCAAATAGCGTCCACCTCCTCCAGAATATGCGTCGAGATGATGATCGCCTTCTCGGCGGCAAGTTCGCTCAAGAGCGTTCGCACCTCATGTTTCTGGTTGGGGTCCAGGCCATCGGTCGGCTCGTCCAGGATCAACACGTCGGGATCGTGCAGCAAGGTGGTGGCAAGGCCTACTCGGCGCTTGAAGCCTTTGGAAAGCGTCTCGATCGGCTGATTGAGCACACCACGGAGTTCGAGGCGCTCGGTCACCTGATCAATGCGGTCCTGCTTGTCGTCGCCTATGATTTTCCTGATATCCGCGACGAAGCCGAGGAGGCTCGAAGGCGTCATGTCTCCATAGGCAGGCGCTCCTTCCGGCAGATAACCGAGGCGCTTTCGGATCTCGATCGGTTCCTCCGCAACATCGAAGCCACAGACCTCGATGCGCCCTGCACTCGGCGTCAGATAGCCGGCGACCATGCGCATGGTGGTGGATTTTCCGGCACCGTTCGGTCCGAGAAAGCCGAGCACCTCGCCTCTCTCGACCTTAAAGTCGATGCCGTCGACCGCCTTGATCGTTCCGAAGGCCTTGGAAAGACCTTGAATGTCCAGCAGCGTGTCCATGCCGAACCTGTCCCCTTCTTTTCAAACAATACCGAGCCACCCGATGCCCGACCGATCAAATTGCCGCCTCTCCCTGATGACGACAGACTGAGCTGATCGGATCAAGAAAGGAGCATGGCCAGCGGGCGAACTGTTTTGCGCCTGGATTTAAGAGATTGAGATGACCTGTCAAGTGGGTGATATAACAGAAAAACACCGAGCGCCGACCAGAAATTCCCGATTACCCTTCGGCCCGAGGATCGGGCTCGGCGTGATATCTATGACCGACCAGCCCTGAACATCCGAAAGCCAGGCCCGGATCTCGTCACAAACCCTGATGTGCAACGCCTCGTCCCTGACCACACCGCCCTTGCCGACCTCCCCCTTGCCCACCTCGAACTGCGGCTTGATCAAGGCGATCAGCCAGCCCTCCGGCTTCACCAAGGCAAGGCTCGCCGGCAGCACCGTGCGCAGCGAAATAAAACTCGCATCACACACCACCAAATCGGTCGGAACGCCGACCTCGTTATTTTTCAAGTATCGTGCGTTGGTCTTCTCCATCACCGTGACGCGAGGGTCGTTTCTCAGGCGCCAGTCGAGCTGGCCGTGACCGACGTCGACAGCGTAGACGTGCGCGGCGCCACGCTGCAGCAGAACATCGGTGAACCCGCCGGTGGAGGCCCCGACGTCGATCGCCGTCATGCCCTCCGGATCAAGCTTGAAGTGATCCAGCCCATGAGCCAGCTTGAACCCGCCGCGGGACACATAAGGCAGCGCCGCCCCACGCATCTCCAGCGGCGTATCGTCAGCCACCAACTGTCCGGGCTTCTCGATGCGCCGCTCGCCGGAGAACAACGACCCCGCAATGATCAGCGCCTGCGCCTTGGTTCTGTTATCAGCAAGCCCCCGCTCGACGACAAGTTGATCCGCTCTGACCTTCGGCATGTAGACTCAAGCCCAAGTTCGGCCGGTGCCGCCCGGCACCTAGGCGCGGGCCTGGGCGGTGTCTACGTCGGCGTTCGGCTTCAGGATGACGCGCGCGAGTGCTGCGATATGGGCCGCGTTCAGCCCGGCCTCGTCATACATGCCGGTGGGCGTGCCGTGATCGATGAAGGTGTCCGGCAGCGTCATCGAGCGCAGACGAAGGCGGCCGCTGTCGAGAAGACCGGCATCGAGCATGAACTGCTGCACTTGCGAGCCGAACCCGCCGATCGAGCCCTCTTCGATGGTGACGAGCAATTCGTGCTCGACCGCGAGCTTGCGAATGAGCTCCTCATCCAGGGGCTTGGCGAAGCGCGCATCGGCGACCGTGGTCGGCAGACCGCAGGCCGTAAGCTCTTCGGCCGCCTTCAAGCATTCCTGAAGCCTGCCGCCGAAGGAGAGGAGAGCGATCGGTCCGTTGCTCTCCTGGACGATCCGCCCTTTGCCGATATCAAGCGGCGTACCCCGTTCCGGCAAATCGATGCCAACGCCTTCGCCTCGCGGATAGCGAAGGGCGGACGGGCGATCGTCGATCAAGGCTTGCGTCGCCACCATATGCATCAGCTCGGCCTCATCGGCCGCCGCCATGATCACGAAGCCCGGCAGGCAGCCGAGATAGGCGACATCGAAGGCGCCCGCATGGGTCGGCCCGTCGGCGCCGACCAGCCCTGCCCTGTCCAGCACGAAACGCACCGGCAATCCCTGGATGGCGACGTCATGCACCACCTGATCATAGGCGCGCTGCAGGAAGGTGGAGTAGATGGCGCAGAACGGCTTGTAGCCCTCGCAGGCGAGCCCGGCGGCAAAGGTCACGCCATGCTGCTCGGCGATGCCGACGTCGAAGGAGCGGTCCGGATGCGCCTTGATGAAGGCATCGACGCCGGTGCCCGATGGCATGGCCGCCGTGATCGCCACAATCTTGTCGTCATGCTCGGCTTCGGCGAGCAGTCCCTTCGCGAACACCGAGGTGTAGGAGGGCGCATTGCCCTTTTTCTTGAACTGGGCGCCGGTGGCGGTGTCGAATTTGACGACGCCGTGATATTTGTCCGCCGATTTCTCGGCCGGCGGATAGCCCGCACCCTTCCTGGTGCGCACATGGATCAGGACGGGCCCTGAGTCCTTGTGGTCGCGCACATTCTTCAGGACCGGCACGAGATGGTCGAGATTATGGCCGTCCACCGGGCCGATATAATAAAAACCCAGCTCCTCGAACAGCGTACCGCCGGTCACCATGCCGCGCGCATATTCCTCGGCCCGCTCCGCCGCCGTCCTGATCGGCCGCGGCATGTGATCAGCGAGGTGCTTGGCAAGATCGCGCAGGCCACGATAGCTCTCGGATGAGACCGCGCGGGAGAGATAATTCGACATCGCACCCACCGGCGGGGCGATCGACATCTCGTTGTCATTCAGGATCACGATCAGGCGCGTGCCCATGTCGCCAGCGTTATTCATCGCCTCATAGGCCATGCCGGCGCTCATCGCGCCATCGCCGATCACCGCGATCACCTCGAAATCATCGCCGGCAAGGTCGCGCGCGGTCGCCATGCCGACCCCGGCCGAGATCGAGGTTGAGCTATGCGCCGCACCGAACGGGTCATATTCGCTCTCGGCACGCTTGGTGAACCCTGACAGCCCGCCCGGCTGACGGATGGTTCGGATACGATCACGGCGTCCCGTGAGGATCTTGTGCGGGTAGCATTGGTGGCCGACGTCCCAAAGCAGCTTGTCATCGGGTGTGTCGAACACGTAATGCAGCGCCACGGTAAGCTCGACCACGCCAAGACCGGCGCCGAGATGACCGCCGGTCACCGAGACGGCATCGATGGTCTCGGCACGCAGTTCGTCCGCCGCCTGCTGAAGATTGTCGGCCGGCAAACGCCTGAGTTCGGCAACGTCACTGATCCTGTCGAGCAACGGGGTTTCAACCATCAGCGTCAGTCCATTTTGTTCTGGAGGATGTCCTCGTCCGGGTCAGCGTACGGATCAATATGATCGCCCGATAGCAAAGGCGAACAGCTGGCGAAGAGGTCCTGCCGCCAGGCCAAAGCGCTCGAGGTGGTGATATGCACTTCCCTCTAAATCCGACAATCGCTTCTCCGCCTCGTCGACACCGAGCAGCGCCACCAGCGTCGCCTTGCCGGCCTCGACATCCTGGCCGAGCGCCTTGCCGGCAAGCGCCGGGTCACCTTTGATATCAAGGAGATCGTCTTTAATTTGAAAGGCAAGCCCCAAATCATCGGCATAAGCGGCAAGCGCTGCCTGTTCAGGTGACGATGCGCCCCCCAATACAGCACCGCTCTCACTGGCGAAACGAAAGAGGGCGCCGGTCTTGAGCCGCTGCAGAACGACGGTTTCGTCAAAACCGAGGCGCTTGGTCTCCGCTTCCAGGTCGATCATCTGCCCGCCGCACATGCCGGCCGCACCGGCAGCATCGGCCAGCATACGCACCAGCTCGAGCCGCACGGCGGCATCGGGATGGGTGGCATCATCCGCCAGCACCTCGAACGCCAGGCTCTGCAGCGCGTCGCCTGCAAGCACGGCCGTCGCCTCGTCGAACGCCGCATGGCAGGACGGACGCCCCCGGCGCGTCGGCGCATCGTCCATCGCCGGCAGGTCGTCATGAACCAGGGAGTAGCTATGGATCAGCTCGATCGCCACGCCGACGCGCAAGGCCTGATGCTCCGGAACGTCGAACAGCCGGGCGCCGGCAGCCACGAGAAACGGCCGCATGCGCTTGCCGCCATCCAGCGTTGCATGGCGCATCGCCTCATGCAGCCGGGCCTGGGGGCCAAAGGCCTTTGGCAAGACCTCATGCAACAGCGCCTCGATGGCATCGGCATGGGCCTGGAGATCGCGCTTGAAGTCGCCCATGGGCTCAGGCAAGCGCCGCCAGCTCGGCACTGACCTTGCCATCCATACCTACGGTGATCTTGTCGACCCTGAGCTGGGCTTCCTTCAGCTTGCCATCGCAATGCGCACGCAGCAGCGTACCGCGCTCATAGGCCTTGATGGCGGCATCGAGATCCAGCTGGCCACGCTCCAGATCCTGGACGATCTGCTCGAGCTCGCCGAGCGCCTGCTCGAAATTCATGGCGGCGATCGCCTCGTCCGCTTTCGTCGTCTTGTCGGTCACGTCGTCCCCCTCGTCACCCCGCTCTGAGAGCGTTCAAATGGGCTAGAAAACTGCTGGTCAATGCTGCGAGATCATAGCCGCCTTCGAGCACCGAGACCACACGGCCTTTCGCATGGCGCGAGGCCAGCGCCGTCAACTCCTCGGTCACCCAGGCGAAATCGTCCTCGACCAGTTCCATCGAGGCCAGCGGATCGGCCCGATGCGCATCGAAGCCCGCCGAAATCATCACCAGATCCGGAGCGAAATCGTCCATTGCCGAAAGAATATCCCCTTCGACCACGTCCCGCCAGGCGCGTGATCCGGTCCCCGACGGCAACGGCCGGTTCACGATATTGCCGACGCCGGTTTCCTCCTTCGCCCCGGTGCCCGGAAACAGCGGCCATTGATGGGTCGAAAGATACTGCACCCTGGGCTCACGCTCGAACGCCGCCTGGGTCCCATTGCCGTGATGCACGTCGAAATCGAAGATACTGACACGCTCAAGCCCATGTACGGCCAGGGCCTGCAAGGCCCCGACCGCGACGCCATTGAACAGGCAAAAGCCCATGGCGCGATCCGGCTCGGCATGATGGCCGGGCGGACGAAGCGCACACATCGCATTGTCAGCTTCGCCGCCGACAACCGCGTCGACCGCAGCACACACCGCCCCCGCCTGGCAAAGCGCCGCCTCGCCCGACGCCGGCGACATCACCGTATCGGCATCGATCCTGACATGGCCGTCCGACGGCACCGTCGACAAGATGGTCTCGACGAACTGGGCATCATGCACCCGCTCCAACTGCTCACGGCTGGCCTCGGGCGCCTCCCGGCGGATAACATCCACGAGGTTGCCCTTTTGCTCCTCGCGCTCGATCGCGCCGTAGATCACCTTGGCGCGCGCCTGCTGCTCCGGATGGCCGGGGCCCGTGTCATGGGCAAGCGATGAAGGATGGGTGTAGAGCAGTGTCGTCAACGGTCATGTCTCCCAATTCCGACAAGCTCTAGCACAAGGCCCGATCCCCGTCGCCTGCCCCCATCGAAATTGTGATCGTCCGTGGTGTGACCACATCATTCGGCTCCGACCGTCATAGCCAAGATCGACGGTATGCGCCCAGGCTTTGACGACGCCGACAGCAACCTTAAAGTCCGGCGTCCGCCGCTAGGCGGCGGCCAGGCGTGCCAGTTCGTCGATCAGGCCGCGCACCTGCTGCAGCCGCTCGGTCGGTGATGCGGTCGTCTTGGAGACGACGATGTGGTGATCCGGCCGAAGCCGGACCCTGCCGCTATTCTCTGCGATCCAGCCGACCAGACGCTCGGGCTTGGCGAAGCTGTTCTCGTGGAAGGCAAGCACCATGCCCTTCGGGCCGGCGTCGACCTTGGCAACGCCAGCCTGGCGGCAGAGCTGCTTGATGCCGATCAGCTTCAGGAGCTGCTCGGTCTCATCAGGCAACGGACCGAAGCGGTCGATCAACTCGGCGGCGAACGCCTCAACGTCAGCGGCCTCCTCAAGCGAAGCCAGGCGGCGGTACATGGTCAGGCGAAGGTCCAGATCCTCGATATAACCAGCCGGGATGAGGGCTGCCGCATCAATAGTGATCTGCGGTGTCCAATCCCTCGCCTGGGCGGCATCGCCCCCTTCACCTTCTTGTTTCGCCAGCGCGACCGCTTCCTCCAGGAGATGGTTATAGAGCTCGAAGCCGACCTCCTTGATATGGCCGGACTGCTCATCACCGAGCAGATTGCCGGCCCCACGGATATCGAGGTCGTGGGAGGCGAGCTGGAAGCCTGCCCCTAGCTGATCCAGGCTCTGAATGACCGACAGCCGACGTTCGGCTACCTCGCGCAGACGACGTTTGGGCGGCAGCGTGAAATAGGCATAGCCCCGAACCTTGCCGCGCCCGACCCGCCCTCTCAGCTGGTAGAGCTGGGAGAGGCCGAACAGATCGGCGCGATGCACGATCAGCGTGTTGGCGGTCGGGATGTCGAGGCCGGATTCGATGATGTTGGTGGAAAGCAAAAGGTCGATCTTGTGATCGTAGAACGCCGCCATCACCTCTTCGAGCGCCTTCGGCGGCATCTGACCGTTGGCGACGCCCACCTTGATCTCCGGCACCAGGCTGCGCAGCTGCTCGGCGAGCCGGCCCTGGTCCTCGATCCGCGGGCATACATAGAAACTCTGGCCGCCGCGATAATGCTCGCGCAGGATCGCTTCCCTGATCACCACCGGATCGGCAGGCAGCACGAAAGCACGCACTGCCAGGCGATCCACAGGCGGCGTGCCGATGATACTGAGCTCCTTCAGGCCACCCATCGCCATCTGCAAGGTGCGCGGGATCGGCGTCGCGGTCATGGTGAGCACATGCACCTCGGCGCGCATCTTCTTCAGACGCTCCTTGTGCACCACACCGAAATGCTGCTCCTCGTCGATGATCACCAGCCCCAAATTCTTGAACTGGACCTTGGCTCCCAGAAGAGCATGGGTGCCGATGACAATATCGACCTTGCCGTCGACGAGGCCTTCACGGACGGCAGTGGCCTCCTTCGGCGTGACGAAGCGGGAGAGCTGCGCCACCTTCACCGGCAAGCCCGAAAAGCGCTCACGCAGGACTTGGTAATGTTGCCGGGCGAGCAGCGTGGTCGGGGCGAGGATCGCCACCTGCTTGCCGGCCATCGCCACCACGAACGCGGCGCGCAAGGCCACCTCGGTCTTGCCGAATCCGACATCACCACACACCAGCCTGTCCATCGGCTGGCCGGAAGCGAGATCCGCCAGCACCTGCTCGATCGCCCGATCCTGGTCTTCGGTCTCCTGAAAGACGAAGCGCGCCGCGAACTCGCCATACAGACCGACCGGCGTCTCGATCGCCTCCCCCTTCATGGTGGCGCGCCTGGCCGCGATCTCGATCAGCTCGCCGGCGATCTCCTGGATACGCTTCTTGACGCGCGCCTTCCGCTGCTGCCAGCCGAGGCCGCCGAGCTTGTCGAGCTGCACGACGCCGTCGCTGGAGCCGTAGCGCGAGAGCACGTCGAGGCTCTCGACCGGCACGAACAGGCGATCCCCGCCGTGGTAGACCAGCCTGAGACAGTCATGGGGAGCGCCTTGGAGCTCAAGCGTGATCAGCCCGTCGAACTGACCGATGCCGTGATCGGCATGCACGACGAAATCGCCCTCGGCGAGGGCGGCGACTTCGGGTATGAACTGATCCGAGCGCCGCTTCTTCTTGACCGGCCGCGAGAGGCGGTCACCGAAAATGTCCGTTTCGGACAGAACGGTATAGTCGGCAGTGGTAAATCCATGGTCGAGCGGCAGCACGGCGAGCGCCGGTCTCTCCTTGGTCTGCAGCTCCTCCCAGGACCTGATCCGGACGACATTGTCGAGGCCGTGGTCGGCGAGCACCAGCCTTAGGCGCTCCAGCGAGCCTTCGCTGGCCGCCGTGATCAGCACATGCTTCTCGGCCCGATCGTCCTCCTTGATATGGGCGACCACAGCGTCGAACAGGTTCTGATCCTGTTTGCCGCGCTCGACGGAAAAGTCATAAGCGGTACGGCCGCCAAGCTCGACAACCTCGACATCATCGGACGAAGACGGCGGCGCATCGAAGGCCGAAAGTTCGATGGTAAGGCGACCGTCAAGCAAGGGCTGCAAGCCCTGTTCGCTCAGGTAAAGCGTGTCCGGCGCTAACGGCCTGTAGGGGGTTGATCCCATGGCGCGCGCGGCTTCCGGCGGCTGCCTGCGGCTCTCATAATGCTCGCCGATAGTCTCCTGACGCGCCTCGATCGCATCCTTGGCCAGCGGATCGAAACTGATCGGTGCACCGTCGGGCACATAGTCAGTGATCGGCACGAGCGCTTCGTGAAACAGGGGCAGCCAGTGTTCCATGCCCGGGAAGGGGCGTCCTTCGACGATGGATTCGAACAGGGGATCGCCGGTCGCAGCACCGAAGTGCTGCATATAGCCGACACGGAAACGCTCGATCGAGGCTTCGTCCAGGAGGACCTCGCTCATCGGCAGGAGCTCGATCTTGTCGACCTTGCCCAATGAACGCTGGGTCAGCGGATCGAAACCGCGGATCGCCTCCAGCTCGTCGCCGAACAGATCGAGACGAAGCGGCTGCTCTGCGCCCGTCGGAAAAATATCGATGATGCCGCCCCTGACCGCATAGTCGCCAGGCTCGACCACCGTGCCGGCTCGCCGATACCCGTTTCGCGCGAGACATGTCAAAAGCTGGTCACGATCGATTTTTTCGCCCGCCTTGGCTGCAAACAAACCGGAGCGGATCGCATCCGCGGTCGGCAGCCTCTGCAACAGCGCATTCACGGTGACGATCAGAAGATCCGGACGGCTGCCGCCCTGACCCAACAAGCGCGAAAGCACGGCGAGGCGCCTGGCCATGACGTCGCCATTGGGCGACACGCGATCGTAGGGCAGACAATCCCAGGCCGGCAGCACCGCAACTTCGAGCTCAGGCGCATAGAAGCCGATCCGCTCAGCAAGCTCCGCCGCACGCGGCGCATCCCTGGCCACATGAAAGCCAAGGGAGCCGAGGGCTCCGGCTTTGACTTGCTCGGCCAGATACAGCGCATCCAAGCCATCGACAGCGCCCGCGACCAAGCGGGCGGCGCCCGCGGGCTCGACTTTTGAGAAGGCGTCGCCGTCTCGGTGGTCGGCGTCATTGGCGGGCGTCGGGAGCGGCATGTTCAAGGCAGGTTCGGCCACGGTCTTCTTTCTTGGTAGGCAGGAGACGGAAATTCTTAGCAGGTTCGAGGCAGGCTCAAAATCAAGAGAGTCGCGTCAAAACGCCCGTCCCGAGCTCAGGCAAGTCAAGCCCGGATCGGCGCGGTCCTCGGGTTGAAGCGGCGGAGGAGATGGAATATGTCGTTGTCGTGACGCTCGGGCACCGGTTCCCGATCCATGAGCCAGGCCATGAGATCCTGATCACTTTCTTCGATCAGGGCTTCGTAACGGTCAAGGGCTTCTCGGTCCATGGCCTTGACATGGGCATCGGCGAACCGGCCGAAAATGATGTCTGCCTCGCGGCAGCCCCGATAGCGGCTTCGGTGAACCAGACGCTTTTGGCGCGTGGTGATCGGTTCTGTCATGACAACGTCCTGAACGAGGCTCATTCGATCGTAACTGCACCCGGGCGAAAAAATCAAAGCCGGCACCATGCATGTAGCTAAAGATGGCGAAGTTTCAAAGGGCGGAACGACAACGCGCCCGACTGTGCACGGCCAGGACCTCCAGCCCGACCCCCTGTTCAGCCCGGTCTCGACGCTAAAAGGCGTCGGCCCGCGAATCGCCGATGTCCTCTCCCGACTGCTCGGCGTCAGAAGCGGGCGGGAGGCCAGGCGCCTCGACCTCCTGCTGCATCTGCCCCATGCGCTGATCGATCACGAGCTGAAGGACGATGCGGACGGCCTTGCCGAAGGCGAGCGTGCGACCATCGATATCACCATCCTCGCCCATCGAGCCCCCTATCAGCGCCGCCAGCCCTACCGGATCGATTGCCTGCTCGGCGAGGAGCCGCTGCAGCTGATCTTCTTCCAGGGACAGCGCCGCTATCTTGAGGAACAGCTGCCGATCGGCAGTCAGAAGGTGATCAGCGGCACCATCGGCCGTTACGGCAAGGGCAAGAAGCAGATCTGGCAGATCGTCCATCCGGACCTGGTCACCACGCCGGCTGCGATCTCGGACGTCCGCTGGCTGCAGCCGGTCTACCCGCTGACCCAGGGCCTGACCCAGCGTGTGCTCGCCAGCCGCATCCGAACGGCGCTCGACGATCTGGAGGAGGCGGCGAGCGACCTTCCGGAGTGGCAGGACCCGACCTGGATGCGCGAGCGCGGCTGGCCGAGCCTCACTGAAGCTATTCGCCAGATCCATATCCCGGAAAATTCGGACGACATCGCACCGACATCGCAGGCCCGCGCCCGGCTCGCCTATGACGAGCTGCTCGCGACCCAGCTGGCCCTCACACTGTCTCGCAACCGGAGCCAGGATCGAAACGGCATCGCGAGGCCAGGCGACCACACGCTTCGTCGACCGATGATCGAGGCCCTGCCGTTCAAGTTGACCCCGGCGCAGGAACAGGCCTCGATCGAGATCAGCGGGGATCTTGCAGAGCCGGCAAAAATGCTGCGTCTGCTTCAGGGCGATGTCGGCAGCGGCAAAACCGTCGTCGCCGCGATCGCGATGCTGCAGGTGATCGAAAGCGGCGCTCAAGCCGCCCTCATGGCGCCGACCGACGTGCTGGTCCGCCAGCATGCCAATGGCCTGGACGCGCTTCTCCGGCCCGTCGGGATTTCGCTCGCGATCCTCACCGGACGCGAGACCGGCAAGGCCCGTTCCGCCGTGCTGCAGCGCCTGAAGTCTGGAGAAATCCAGGCGGTGGTCGGCACCCATGCGCTGTTTCAAGACGATGTTTCCTTTAAGGATCTCGGCCTCGCCGTGATCGACGAACAGCATCGCTTCGGCGTCGATCAGCGCCTCGCCCTTTCCGATAAAAGCCCGAATGCCGACGTCCTGGTGATGACGGCAACCCCGATCCCGCGAACGCTGGTTCTCTCTTTCTACGGTGACGTCACCATCTCCGAGCTGCGCGAAAAGCCGGTGGGTCGAAAGCCGATCCGAACAACGGCCGCATCGACGAGCAAGCTGGATCAGGTGGTCGCGGCGATCGGACGGGCGATCGAGAAGGGTGATCAGATCTACTGGGTATGCCCGCTGGTCAGCGCTTCCGATGAGCTAGATCTGATGGCCGCCGAAGATCGTTTTTCGCACCTGCAAACCATTTTCGGCGACAAGGTCGGCCTGGTGCACGGCCAGATGGCGAGCACAAAAAAAGACGAGGCCATGCAGGCGTTTAGCGCCGGCAAGACCCGGCTCTTGGTGGCGACCACGGTGATCGAGGTCGGCGTCGATGTGCCAAATGCGACCGTCATCGTGATCGAACATGCCGAGCGCTTCGGCCTTGCCCAGCTGCACCAGCTGCGCGGTCGCGTTGGACGGGGCGACAAGCCATCGAGCTGCCTGCTGCTCTATGCCAACCCGCTGGGCTCGCTCGCCCGCGCCAGGCTCGACGTTCTTCGCCAGTCGCAAGACGGCTTTTTCATCGCGGAAGAAGACCTTCGCCTGAGAGGACCGGGCGAGGTTCTGGGCACCAGACAAAGTGGCGCCCCGACCTTTCGCCTGGCGGACCTCGCCGTCCACGCCGAACTGCTGAGTGCTGCGCGCGACGATATAAAACTCATGCTCGCGCGCGACCCAAACCTCCAGAGCCCGCGCGGGCAGGCCATGCAACTCCTGCTTCGCTGGTACGACGAAGCAACGGCAGAAGCCTACCTACGCTCAGGCTAGTGGCGTGGCCACGTCATTGACTTAGGGGCGTTTTCGAAGAACGCGTCCGATCCTCGATGCTATGCGGGCAGATGTCGGTAAGACCGCGATGCTCTATCGTGCGGCGCACCCGGTATGAAAGCTTTCCTTATTCCTAACGACAAGGGGCCGCATACCATCGAGGGTCGGACGCATTCTTCGGCACGTTCAAAAAGTCGATGACGTGGCCACGCCACAGATCACTTGCTGATGGGGGTGCCTTCGGGCTCCGGGCGAAGGCGAGCCTTTCCAGAAGGCCCGCTCCGAAACCTCGGCGCTTCCTCTTCGGAGTAGGTCTTCGGTGTGACGATACCACCGGAAATCACCAGCTTGATCCCCTCCTCCACAGTCATGTCCAGGTGGATCAGATCTTTTCTCGGCACGAACAGGAGAAATCCGGATGTCGGATTCGGTGTCGTCGGCAGGAAGATGTTCACGAGATCCTCGTCGGTCCTTTCCTGAACTTCGCCCTGGGTGGGCCCGGTCACGAAACCGATCGCACCGATGCCGCGCCTTGGATACTCGATCAGCACCACCTCGCGAAACGATCGCGACGACTGATTCAGCACGGTCTCGAAGATCTGCTTGAGTGTGCCGTAGACGCTTCTGACGATCGGCATGCGTGACAAGAGGCGTTCGCCCAAGCGCACCATCGTCCTGCCGGCGAAACCGGCGGCGATGAACCCGATGAACGTCAGAAAGGCGAGCATGAAGATCAGCCCGATCCCGGGCAGGCCGAAAGGCAGATATTTCTCGATGCCCGCGGGGATAGGAAAGAAACGGCCGACATAGCCGTCGAGAAAGGTGATGAACTGCCAGACGAGGAAGATCGTGATCGCGATCGGCGCCGTGACGATAATGCCCGTCAGAAAATAATTGCGAAGTCGCGAAAAAAGGCTGGGCGGACTGGGGGGGTCAGCGACGGTGAAGCTTCTCTCGGGCTCGGCAAGCCCACCTGGTCCACCATCACGATCATATCTAGGCGCCACGCAAACCTCTCTTTGCAGTTTTTATCGATGATCATCCAACCAAGATATTCGGGTCAGACCGAATTCCAGGAACCATAAGCGCAGGCCGTGCAACCGTCTAGAATGGAGTCCTGAGCGAGCGCCTCGCCCGGAAGGCGATTGTCGCCGATGATACAACAACTCCATTTAAATCCCGTAAAACGATGTGGGCTCGGGCATCAATCGCTTATTCCGCGATCGCGCTGTATTAACTCGCGGTTGGAAATGACGACTAACTCCTTATCAGGCTTTAAAAAATGTTTTCTCCTGATACAGGCCAATTTGGATCAAATTTTTTCGAACTTTTACTAAATGAGTGATAAATAAAGTTGCAGACAAAAATCGTCTTGACAAGTCATATTAATAAGAATGATTAAGAGACGTCACTGACGGTCATGTTATCGCAATGGTTGCGCAGTAGATTTGCTTAAATGCAACGCTAATCAAGCGCAAAAATGCTGCATAACAATGAACGACAGTCGAGAAGTTTAGTCACCGTTGCTTGTTTTAACCGCCTTTAGACTTGAACCGGGAGGACTTCTAATGAACATTGCCGAGCGTCAGACACATCAAGTAATCGCCCAAGACAATATCAGGGTCATTACCAATGCTATGCTGTTGACCAAGCGAATCCGCGATCTGCAGGCACGCCGCCAGGGTCTGGTTTCCAGGCAGGAGCACCTGCGCACCCAGCTGCCGGACTGGGCGGTCGAACCGTTGAAGCTGATCGGCATGACCGGCAACGAGGTTCGCGGCCTGGTCGACGATCTGTCATCGGTCGAGGCTGAAAGCGGGCTGGATGACATCGAGCAGGAGCTCAATGAAATCGATCAGCAGGTCGAAGAACTCGAAAACATGCTGATCAAGACCCGATCGAACTCACTCCAGGAAGTTGCGACCGTCATGGATCTGGTCACGGTTCGCTTCCGCGAGATTTTCGTCACCGATCCCAATGACGTTTTCTACGATCACGGCGAGGCACGCCTGCTCTGGCTGATCGAGCGGGTCCATGACGACCTGAGCAATCTTCTGCAGGCCTCTCACCAGGATGCCAGCTGAAAGTCCAACGTCGTTCGTGACCTTCGATCGGTCCGAAGCGACGGTGGCAATATTCCCTTGAAGCCCGCCCTCTGCCTTCACCTCGCCGCCACCTGGCCCATACATCAAGTCTGAACATGGGTGCGGCGAGGAAAAGGCAGAAAACCTGAACTTGCTTCCCATCTCGCCGTGCATCTACCGCGCCTGACAAAACCCTGCTTCATCGGGAGTTGCCGAACGTAGTGTGATGTGCCATTTTCCCTGCTCATCAAACATCTGACTGCTTACCGAACGTCGATCTTGACGGTGACATTTACGGTCTTGAGCGGAGCAAATTGGCCGATGCCTGGACAGTATCGCTGCTTGTCAGCCTCTCTTTTGGTGGCATTTAGCGCCGCGTCGGCGCATGCAGCTGAGAAAAGCCAATACACCTGCACCAGTGGTGACCTCGTGCGTCGTGTTATTGTCGAGGTTGGCGATCTCAGCACCAGCCTCCCCTGCGAGGTGGTCTACTGGAAGGACAAAGAAGCGCCTGGTGTGCGCCGTGTTCTATGGAACGCGGGCAGCGACGCCGCTTTTTGCGACGGCAAGGCCGCAGGCCTCGTCGACAAGCTTGCCAGCGCCGGTTGGCGCTGCGACAAGAATGGAGAAGGCGTACAGGCAAACACTGCCCGCGCGACGGCGGTGCAGGCGCCCGCACCCGCCCCCGACCCTTCACCGACGGCGATTCCGGCACTCGATGCAGCCACCGTGGGCAACTCGGCGACATCGGGCACTGCGACAGCTGGCGCGCAGACCGAACCGCCGCAGCCACAAACGACGGCGGCCCTCAGCACGAACGTTCAGCCGGCGCCTGCCTCGGACGCTTCGACCCTACCTGTTCCCGCACCATCCACCGGAACGTCGGCAGCAGGAGGAACGGAAAACCCTCAAACGGCTGCCCTTGCCCCGGCACTTTCTAAGGCGGCGGCGTCGATCGACCAGCTGGAGACGGTCATTCAAGCCAACCTCTCCAGCCTCAACCAGTCTGTTGATGGCGACTTTCAAGCACAGATCGGCGACTTCGGCGATCTCAATGCCGATGGAATCGACGATGCCGTCGTCTTCTTCAACTACGAATCCAGTACGGCGGATTTTACCCAGTTCGTCGCTGCTTACCTCTTCAACGGGGAAAGCTACCACCTGGCTGCGACCAAACCGGTGGGCGGCACCGATCTTGCTGTGCGGAAGGTTGAGGTGGAGGCGATCGTCGACGGCCTGATCCAGCTTAAACTTCTGCTCAATGATGCCTCGCAGACCGAAGATCGCAGAGCCGCCATGGCCCTCAGAGATGGCCAGCTGGTCGAAACCGAATAGCTGCCACGCTTGAGACGACGCCCCGCGGCATGAAATCAGCGAGATGAATGAAAGGCATGAAACCCGGTTCATGACGATGGCAACGCGGTGGCTAACGGCCGGAAGCATCGTTTTGGCATTGGCGTTCACGCAGCAGGCTCTAGCCGAGACAACGGACCGACGGTGTGCCAAAGGCGCCGATGTCCGCCGCATCGAGATCAGGTTCGCTGATGACTCTGGCAGGCTGCCCTGCAAAGTCATTTATCGCCCAGAAGTCGAAAGTGACACATTGGGCATCATTTCCTGGCAAAATATCCCCGACCTTGCTGCCTGCAAGGCACAAGCCGACGAGGTCATCAAGCGATTGACCATCGAAGACTGGATCTGCACCGAAGACCAGGAAGCAAGCGACGGTGAGGTCGGCAATATCGCCAGGCTTTTCGAACAGGATGCAGCCGCCGACGCCAATCCGAGCGAGCTGGACGCCAAGAAAACTCCGGGCGGAGACGATGCCAACCTCGTCCGGGGCACGGATGAGCCTGCAAGGCTCATCGATAACCCCGACATTGCGCCGCCGTCCGCGGACCTCGCATCCCTGATAAAGGGCGACCTCAACCAGCTCGACATCACTCTGGATGGCGCCCTGGAAGCCGAGATCGCCGGCTATGGCGATTTAAACGCCGATGACATCGACGATGCGCTGGTGCTCTACACCTATACCTCGCCGCAGCCCGCTTATCGGCAATTCATTGCAATCTACATGTCCGATGGTGAAACCTACCAGCTAACGGCAACCAAGCCCGTGAGCGGCACAATCAGCGCCACTATGGGTGCACGAATTGTGGCGATCGATCGAGGCGTCATCCATCTCTTCCTGGAGGCGTTCGAGCCCGGCGACCCCTCCTGCTGCCCAAGCGGCACACAACACCAAACCTTGGCACTGCGCGAGCTCGATCTGGTGGAAATCGACGTCGATGCACCAACGCGGTGAAGCAGCGAGACCGCCGACCTCCCAGATGCTTCCCGAACACCTTTTCGTGAAACGCCACCCAGACACCACCCTCTCTCAGACCGGCGAGGGTTCGGCGCGCGCCTCGCTCCAGTTGGGCTTGAAGCTGAGCACTTGAACCGCAGCCGGAAGTTTTGGGTTGAAAAGCGCATTGTGCCAGTAGGTTGCCTGAAAAGCCTGATCGTCGGCATCAAGAAGCTCAGCGCTGCAGGTCAGCCAAAAACGCTGGCTGAATTGTTCAAACTCAAGGACACAGTCACGTCGCCCGGCAAGCACCTTCGGCAATTCGGCCTCGATCGCGAAAACCGCGGTCAGACGATCATCGAACTGCCGGGGATCTTGAAAATGCGATGACTGCAGATAGCGAAGAGCCGCCTGGTAGCGCTCCCTCGGATCGTGAGTACGTCTTACGATATGTCGAAATTCATCGGTGCTGGTTCTTGGCTCGATGGGGGTGATCACCACGGTGATAGCGCCTGCGTCCTGACCGGCGACCGTGAGCTTCGGGCGCATGCCTTCGGTCGGCCGAGCCTCGCCCTCACGAACGGCAAGCTGACGCAGGCGGCATTGCCAGCCGAGAAAGGCTTGGCGCAGGCCGTCGTTCACGGATTGCATGCGGACAATTTTATCGTCAGATTCCAGCAAATCGGCGGTTCCTCGAACGAGAAGATCCTAAAGGAAAGAGAAGGATCAGGGTCCAAAGGCTAGTATCCACCGGGAAATTGATGACTGCAATTCTCGAAATCGAGAGGCCGACCAGACACCTGGCCAAGGCTGACCATCAAAAGCCCCCCTCGCACTTCGCGATGCTGACTGCAGCCCCCTCGCCACCGGGACTATCCGGGCCAAAGCGGAGCCCGCTCCGGCCCTCGATACCTATCGCAAAGCCAAAACCGCCGTCGACCTCCTCCGAAGCTGCACCCGCTGCTCAAGGATTGTGAGGTGGGCAGCTACCCTGCGGCACGGACCGTTTTGCAGAACGCGCTGGAGGGCAGCATCAGCCCGATGCCGGTGTCCTTGAACTCATCGTAAGCGGCCTCGGTCGAGCTGCGCTCCGCCAGAATGGCGAGTGTGATGCCAATCACCTGGCCTTGCTCGTCGAACACCGGCCCGCCCGACGTGCCGAGCCCTACCGGAAAGCCCAGCGAGACATAGCGACCGGCAATCAGGCCACTATTCGGCAGATAGCCGCCCACCAGCACCCACTGGGACTGAATGGGGTGGCCGACGGAAATGACATGCTGGCCGGGCAGAGGCTGCTCGCAGGTGAGCTGCACATTGGGGTGGCCATCGGGTATGGCGACGTCGATCAAGGCGAGATCATGCTCCGGATCGCTCCAGATCACGCTGCCAGCATTAGCCTCGCCGTTGAAAAAGCGGATGTCGAGACTGTCCCCCTGAACGACATGATGCGCGGTGAGCACACGACGAGGGCCAATGATCAGGCCGGAGCCATGCCCCTTCTCATGCTCGATCAGCACCGTCGATCGATGCAGCGGCGTCACGGACGATTTCGGCGATGAGCTGCAGCCCATCAAAAAGGCCGCGAGCAGACCACCGATGAAAGCGAGGCGAAGACCACCTGTCAGCAAAATGGTTCCTCCGGCGTTTTTGGCTTATTTCGTTAAAACTTTAGTGATCATAATTCAATGAATCCGCAACAGCCATGGCCGATGCGCAGGAAATACGTACGGGATTACCGATACAGGCTGGTATCTGGCTACCCGACACCACCATCGCAACCCGCCCCATGGCTCTCAAGAATAATTTTAAGAAAACTCAAGCAAGTGTGATTTCGCTCACATAAGCCTTGAAGGCATACGTCTATAACAAAGCATGCCTCCCTTTCGGAGCCGGCCATTGATCAGCAGGCAGGCTCCCCCCGAATCTCCCTGGTAATTGGCCCTGGCTCTGACGAGCCGGGGCTTTTTTTTGCGCGAATGTTCCGCTTCAGCCTTTCGGCCCTGTAGTGCGGCGACACGCAATCTTTCCCACGCCATGCCGACAAGAAGCCGCATACCCTGGAAATCCCTGGTTCGTTCTTCGAAAGCGGCGGAAACCAGATGACGTGGTCACACCACCACCACTAGCGAAGGCTGATACGGCCAAGGCCGGGAAGCTTGATCGCCAGCTCCATCGGATCGAAACCGAGCGTCAGGCCGAGAAGATGGAGCTCGACGCCTTCGTCCCGGCTGAGCGAAGCGCCGAAAACCCCGAAAATCGAGAGCTGATAGCCGCTGCCCGATGGAGTCGATGCCGCAAAAGCCCCCTGATCCAGAAAATCCTTGCCGATGGCGGTCGGCGGCAGTTCCAGGCCAAGATCAGGGACTTTCCGGCCGAGATGGGCGATGAAGGTGTTGGAGTTGGGGCCGGGCCAGGTGACGTAGCTGTTGGGGTAGGGATAGCCCTCGATCGCGCGCTCGACGTCCTCGACCAGGACTTCGACCTCCGGGCCACGCCGATCGAGCAGCAGTTCCGGCGGGTTGCCCGCCCAGTTGCCATCGGCGGCATGGCGGTTTCTGCGCACGGCAGGCGCGCCCTGGTTCACCCCCCAGCCGACCACCTCGTAGCGATCATAGGCCGTCGATCCGGCATGCTTCAAGGTGATCCAGCTATGAACCGCGAACACGCCCTTCCAGCCCCAGGCGCGCGCCGCATACACCTGAACGACCGCATCATCGATACCGGCCGGATTGGCGTCGATGATGCCGGCACTGGCCCAACTTGCCTGGCTCCAATGCTTATAGCCCTGGATGCGGCTCGCCATCAGCAGATGCGGTACGATCAAAAGGGCCAGAAAAACCAGAAAAACCATCATCAAACGAAACCTCATCCCGCCTCCAAGGCGCCGTGGCATAGCGGAAACTATTGTCCAGAATCGATGAACCCGGCCTTAACCGAGAAACTGACCTTGACCGTCATGGTGAAGAGCCGGGCCTGGAACCGCCTGGACGGGGGTTGTGCCTCCTCGAAGGGCACTTCCCGCATTACGATTATCCTGGCCGCTCTGCAAGATTTAGACTTGCGTTCGCCCCATGCGATGACAACTATAGTCTGAGCTAATGATGTGATGATTGATGTCTGTATCTGGAAAAAAGACTGACCTTCCCACTGCCACGTCGCACCGTTCACCGGCGAGACGACCGCCAAGGCGGCCGGATATGTCGACCATGCTGAAGAGGGTCCTGGGCGTCGTTCTGCTGGTTTCGACAACCGGCCTTGCCAGTTGCCAGGCCATGTGGGCCAAAGCGCTGTTCATCCCCTTTCCCTTCGGTTTCTGGAACTGAGCAATGGCATGGTCCCGCCCGTCGCGCCGACGCCCGATCTGGATAGGCGGCTGGCTCCTGTTCCTCCTGCCCCTACCACTCTTTTGGGCCATGTTGATCTCCCTCGCCAAGGGTGCGCTTGGTGGGTTTTTGGCAAGTGCCATCGCGCTCGGCCTGTTGCTGCTCGGCGCCTGGATCACCAGACGCGGCCTCTATCAGGCTAAACGCCGCCCGATGAGTTCCTCGCTCCCGCTAAAGTCGATCGGGGGCGTGATCACGGCCGTCGGCACCGCATTCACGGCCTGGGTCGCTGGGCACAATCCATTGATGGGCATTTGCTTCGGGCTCGCAGCACTGGTCGGTTTCTACCTGGCCTATGGATTCGACAAGCGCTTCAAACTCTCCAGCGACAAGGATGTGGCGTCTGCCCTCGAAGAGGCCTATCGGAAGCTGGAGCGGCTGGAAGCGGCGGGCGAAACCATCGGCTCGCGGGACTTCCGCGATCGGCTGCAGCGCATAAGCGGTTGGGGCGAAAAGATCCTCGACCGTATCGGCGACGATCCCGAGGATTTCCGGCGCGCGCGAAAATTTCTGAACGTCTATCTGGATGGCGCACAGCAGGTGACGGACAAGTTCGCCCGCACGAGGAGCGACGCCAACTCCGCCGAGCTCGAGGAAAACTTCCGTACACTGCTCACCGACATGGAAACTGTATGCGAGGAGCAGTACCAGCACCTGCTCGACAACGACATGGTCGACCTCGACGTGCAGATCGAGGTTCTGACCACGCGCCTGAAACGGGAAGGCGTCTATTGATCCGGGGGTCGTACGACTACAGCGGGCCGTGCGATAACAGCGGGACGACGTATAGGGAGGCTATTTACGATGGCGACTGAAACCACCACCGAGATATCGACAACACCGATGCCGATGACACCGGAAGCGCTCTTGAAGGGTGATCTGGTCCCCTATGATGAAGCCGACGTCGACAAGCGCGGAAGAATCGAAAAGTGCATCACCGAACTCGAGATGGATGACGCCAACTCCATCATCTTCTTCGGCTCCAAGGCGCAAAAGCAGCTCACTACAATCTCCGACCACATGCTCGAAGGCGTCAAGAACAAGGACACCGGCCCGGCCGGCGCGTCACTCAACAACATGGTGACGATCCTTAGGGGCTTCGACGTCGAAGGGTTGGACCCGCGCCTCGAACCCTCCTGGATCGAAAAAATCTTCGGCTGGGGCAAGCCGGTCGCCAAGTTCCTGCAGCGCTATGAGGAAGTCCGCGATCAGATCGACCGGATCGGCGACGAGCTCGAGCATCACAAGACGACGCTGATGACCGACATCGCGTCGCTCGATCGCCTCTACGAGGCCAATCTCGATTATTTCCATACCCTTGCCGACTACATCGCGGCTGGTGAGGAAATGCTGAAACGGGCCGACGAGGAGATGATCCCCGCCCTGCACAAGGAAGCCGAAGCAAGCGGCGACGTGCTGAAAGCCCAGGAACTCCGGGATCTCAGATCCGCCCGTGACGATCTGGAACGGCGCGTCCATGACCTCCGGCTGACCCGCCAAGTCGCCATGCAGGGCCTGCCGAGCATTCGCCTGGTGCAGGAGAACGACAAAAGCCTCCTGACCAAAATTAACTCGACCATGGCCAACACCATCCCGCTCTGGCGCCAGCAGCTCGCCCAGGCCGTGACCATCCACCGTTCCAACCAGGCCTCCAAGACCCTGAAAAACGCGACCGACCTTACCAACGAACTCCTGACCGCCAATGCCGAAAACCTGAAGCAGGCCAATGCCGAGATCAGGAAAGAGGTCGAGCGCGGCGTGTTCGACATCGAGGTGGTCGTCAATGCCAACAAGATGCTGATCGACACCATCGAAGAAAGCCTGCAGATCGCCGACGACGGCAAAAGAAAGCGTATCGAGGCCGAAGCCAAGCTCCATGAGTGCGAAATCGAACTCCGCAACGTCCTGGCCTCAGCAAGGGCAAAGCAACCCGGCGGGCCGCCGGCTGCGTGACTTGCCAGGTGACCGTGCCTGAACACCTGGTGTATCCGACGGCACCGTCGGAGCGACCGGAAACACCGTCGGCGCAAGCCGAGAACCGCGACAGCGTCAACGGTCCGCCGCGTCGGCGGAAAGGAGTAGTTTTATGATTTGGGATAAGATTGTCGGCGAATTTGTCGATGTCATCGAGTGGACTGATGACAGTTCGGACACGATGCTCTGGCGTTTTGAGCGGCATGGTAACGAGATCAAATATGGCGCGCAGCTGACCGTGCGCGAGAGCCAGATTGCGGTGTTCGTCAATGAAGGGCGGGTCGCCGATGTGTTCGAGCCTGGCATGTACACGCTGGAGACCGCGAACCTGCCGATCATCTCCACCATGGAGAACTGGCATCACGGCTTCCAGAGCCCCTTCAAGGCCGAGATCTATTTCGTCAACACCAAGCGCTTCACCGATCTCAAATGGGGCACCAAGCACCCGGTGACGTTGCGTGATCCGGAATTCGGGCCTGTGCGCCTGCGCGCCTTCGGCACCTATGTCACCAAGATCAAAGATCCGGTCGTGTTCATCCGCGAAATCGCCGGCACGGATGGCCATTTCACGACGGATGAGATCACCGACCAGCTCCGCAACATGATCGTCTCCCGCTTCTCCTCGGTCATGGCGGACAGCGGCATTCCCGTCCTCGATCTCGCCGCCAATTTCGAAAAACTCGGCACCTTCCTCACCAACAAGATCATGCCCGAGTTCGATCTCTACGGCCTTGAGCTCGCGCAGATGATGGTGGAAAGCATCTCCCTGCCGGACGCCGTCGAGGAAGCGCTCGACAAGCGCACCAGCATGGGCGTGGTCGGTGATCTGTCGAAATACACCCAGTACCAGAC
>JBPCVQ010000140.1:0-8042 GCA_051010395.1 Geminicoccaceae bacterium
ATGGATGCCCTGTCGCGATTGTCCGACTACCCGATCGCAACACCTGACGACGTCGCGCGTGTGATCGATGAGGCGAAGGGAATCTCAGAGCCATTGGGTGGTGACGGCGAAGCTGATGTCCTGCAGCGGGTCACGGTGAATTTCGGTCGTATCGCGGGCGGACTCACCGCCAACCTTGTTGCCGATCGAGCCGAGGTCAATGCGGATATTCGTCTGCCAATGGGCGTGAGCGTTGCAGAGATCGAATCGAAGATCGGCCGGCTTCTCGATCCCCTTCCATCGATCAACTTCCAGATTACCCGCCGCTACGAGCCCAGCTGGACCGCGCCTGATGATCCGATTGTCAGCGCCGTAGTGAATGCCTGCCAGGACATTCTCGGCCGCCAGCCTGCCATCAACATGCGGGTCGGGGCCTCAGATGCCCGGCTCTATAGGGCTGCTGGCGTACCAACCGTGGTTTGCGGGCTCACACCGCACAATCTGGGCGGCCCGAATGAATATGTCGCGATCGACGAGTTGATCACCGTAGCCAAGATCCACGCACTTGCGGCGCTGAATTTCCTCGCCAAAGACTACGGCCGGTCACATCGTAATTTTCTATCAGGCCGTCCATGAGAACGAACGAATGAGAGCTCGTGCGTCGTTGCCGACGGACAAGCTCTGTTGAACTTGTCGCGTTTAGGAGAGCAGCGCGTAACACATGCGATGAGATCGACTGATTCTTCGTCAATCGAAGACCAATCGGCAAGGACTTCATTCGCAGAGGTGTCGTCAGAATGGCCTTCGAAGCAAAGGCGGGAATGGGTCAGACATTGCCTCCCCGCGGCCAATCGGGAAGGTCGGCTTCACTCCGGAAAGCCGTCGCGCGAAGCTTTTTCCGACATCGTCGGCAACAAGCCAAGGTCTGGCGGCGCGAGTCAAACGTGCCATCAGCGGCCACTACAGATTTGATGGGGCGCTTTAAACTCTATGCCTCGTAAAGACGTAGGAAGGCCTTTGTGGCGCGAGCTGCAGCTGACTCAATCTGCGCCTTTGAGGGGGACGGAAGAACACCAAGGAGGCGCCTTATCTGAGCATCTCCAAGCAACAACCCGAGGAAGTGCTCCGCTGCATCGGCCGGCGAATCGATTGCCACAAATCCATGCTCTCGATGCAGCTCAAGAAATTGGATGAAGGCTGGCAAGGTTGCTTCTCGTCCGGCGCTCGCCAAGGTCTGCGCCAATGTAGGATCAGACCGAGCCTCCGAAATGGCGGCACGGTTGATCGCAATCGCGCTGTCGCCAAGGAGTAACTTTAAGAGAGCACGGCCGAAGTCCACCAAAATGCGTTCGGTCGGCGCATGCTCTTCTAGATGGTGAGCGAGCACCGTTTGAACGGACCGGGCATTGCGCTGGATGATCGCTTCGAACAAGCCCCGTTTGTCGCCAAACCAGGCATAGAGGGTTTCCTTTGACGCCGATGCGCGGTTGGCAATTTCGAGCATGCTGGTGTCGCGATACCCGCGTTCAGCAAGAACTTCGACAGCAATATCCATAATTTCGCTGCGCCGCCGGTTTCGTGATGCTTCCTGCATGCCCGATATCCGTTTCGTTTCGATCTTGACAAGATCCGTATCGATAAGTACGGATAAGAACAAGCGTACTTGTTGGTACGGTTTTGCTCTGGAAGGCTGCCATGCCAGATCCTGAGGAGGCTACGGCCCGACAGCACTACCCTGCGTCAGCGGCCATCATCGTTCTTCTGGTGCTTACAGGCGTTATGCTGCTTGCGCTCTTCTCGCGCACCGAACCACATCCGCCACTCGAAGTGACGCCCTTTGCGCTTGGCCCCTTTCTCGGCGCTTCTCTGGCAATTGGGTCGGCCGCTTTTCATCTAATTCGCGACGGCATGCGCTTTGGGACGGCGGTTGCAGTTCTGTTTGCAGTGACGGCAATGGTGTCGTTCGGGCCTCAAAAGTACTTTGACCCGGCCTTCTCGCGAATTTGGCCAGCCGTGATCACCGCACAAGCCGCTATCGCGGTTATTGTAGTTTGGAGCGTCATCACTCGAACGCGAAGATAGCTTATCGCGGAGCTGGAGCGCTTAGCCACTAGCTGTTGGCACCGCGATGTTGGACAGGAGCCAATGACTATTCTGGGTCAAACTTTATCGGAAGCGAGCCGTTGGGAATGAATGCAATCCAACGGTAAGCCACCAAAAGACTCGTTCCGGCTCAGTGCCTGTTCACAGGCTAGTTTCGAAGAGGATGGCTGTCGTTTACATTTCCATTCCCCACCCTTTGCCGCCTAGCGTGCGCTCGGGTGCCATGGTCTGCTCCTTCGGTGCGGATGTCATTTGCATCTCGGCGAACTTGGCCGCTGCCATATCGCGCACGACCTGCTCGGCAATGCCGCCGGCTTCGTGAGCGGCATCAAGAGCCGCCGCCTGACGGCCGGATCGCTCGTTGAGACCCTCGATCAGGTCTTTCTTGCTGTCGGTAAATACTGTCGCTGTATCTTCCGGACGGCTGGTGCCGACATAGAAGAAGGTATCGTGAACGGTGTTCACATGCTTGCTGGCGGCATGGATGATGACCGGCCCCGTGGCGCCTTGCGCCTTTTGGGCCGTAAGCGCATAGCCGTGGGAAAATGCCTGATGGTCACGATTTCGAAGATCCAGCCGATGCCGGCTGCCATCGTGGGTTTGAACGTCGATCTGCTTGTTGTCCCGGTCAACGGTAAGAACGGTTGCTCGTTGACCGCTGATGGCGCCGATTTCAGGCATTGATCTTGTCCAGCGTATCCATTCACCCTTCCTTAGAGCGTGCTCTTTTTGATGATACACCTCTACCTTGAGCGGCTGGAGACGAGGCTCCCACAGAATAGAGCGCTGATTGGCTTCGTCGTGCAGCTTGACCACGCCCCGTTCGATAGACCCGACGACCAGATAGCTCCCCCGCTCGATCTTGGCTTGGTCACCGATGGATGCCCCCCGCGGAAAACGAACGACCTGCCCGCGCTGATAGTTGATCGATGTCGCCATTTCGGGCCTGGTCATGTTGGCGTCCTCAAGAAGGGCCGCTTTTAGAACCCGTCCCGTCAGGTCCTTTTGTTCGCCAAGATGCTTTCGAATCTGCTTGGTGACCTTGTCGACACCGTTACGCGTGGGCTCGATGACAATCGTCTTCTCTCGCTCATCTGGAGATCGGGACGCATAGTCTTTGGCGATGGCGCTGTATCGTTGCTTCTCACTCGGGATTTCGAGAACCTTGCCGCCCGCCCGTTGGATTTGCCGAAGTGCCCGCTCATGCTGCTGGGCGATGGTGTCATAGACTGCCTCGCGCATTGTCGGGTTCGATTGACGGACAATTTCGGAAAGGTAGTAGGTCTCCATCCCCTTTTCGACAAGCTGTCCTACGGCCCGGCCAGCACCGACGCTGCCGAGCTGAAGAACGTCGAACACCAGAAACAGGCGAGCCTGATGCTGCTCGGCCAATCGGACCAAATCACGCATGTCTTTAGATCCGATAAATCCGGCTTCGTCGGCGATCCAAATTGGCGCCTTCTCCGCATCGGTCGGTTTCATCCGCGTGACATCACCTAGATGCTGGGCCACCGTCTTGCCTTTGGTTTCGTGCCCTAATGCCTTTGTCAGGGCCTTGCCCAGCGTCAACGCAGCCGTCGACGTCTGCGCCATGGGAGCGACTTCATGACCCCGCATTTCGGCGACTTTCGCGAGGGTCGCCAAGACCGTGGTGGTCTTGGCGGTACCTGCCGCCCCCTGCAATCCGGCAACCATGTGGGACGACGACAACAGGCCGATGGCCGCGGTCCATTGATCATGATTCCATGGTTTGTCGGGCGTTCTCTTTGCTGCCTCTGCTGCCGCGGTATGGACAAACTTTACAGAATCATGTGCTGACAGGATGCTCTGGCCTGAGGGAACATCCCGGCCGCGCATTTCCGCGGCAAGCATCTTTTCTTCGTTACCAATGGCATCGAGGGTGGTCCAGCCGGGACCTGGGACCATCCGATGATTGTCCAGATCGTAGACCTTGGCGGTACGGCCAACCAACTCTCCCCGGTCTGCGAAGTCGCGGATGATCTCGTTGATCTCGTCACTCGCCACGGCGCCCAGGCCTTGCTTTTGCGCTAAGAGCTGCAGGTCCTTGTCAGGGAAGATGGCACTGCGTTCGGCCAGAATATCGGCCGCGGTCCGGACGGCATCAACGCCAGCGCCGGATGCGCTTGTCGTGCCATCAAGCGCTGCTGGTGCGCGGCCGGATCGATCCTCGGCAACCTGCGGCAGACGATCGGAATTTTCGGTAACGATGGTCAGGTCATTGTTCGACTGGATGGCAATGGTTGCCAGCATTTGCAGGTTGGCGAGTTCGGTATTGTCGGCAGGGACATGGGCGATGACGCGCTCGGCGGGGATCAGATGTGATTGGACCACTTCGGCGTAAGCATGTTCGAGATGCTTCGCATTCGCGAGGTCGATCGCTACAATCTTGTTATCCCGCTCGACCGATATGCTCCCGCGCTCCGGTTCGATGCTGACAATCGTGTCGCGCTGCTGGTTGGCAACGCCAAGCGCCCGATCGGTCCTTGTCCAGACGATCCGCTCGCCAACGGCAAGCTCCCGCTCGGCGGATCGATAGGTTGCGGCACTGTCGCTCCCCCAACGCCCCGGCTCCCAGGTGACCTGCCGGCCGTCGGCCTTCTTGAGGATGACCTGGCCTGACTCGGCTTGAACTTGATCAACGCGAAGATATTCGCCGCCCTTGATCTCCGGCTGATCGGAACGGCGATGGCCAGTCGCGAAGCGAACGGTGTCATTTTGTTCGTAACTCAGCGCCTGCTTGCGGGCAGTGTCGGTAAGTGACTTCACGAGCAGCACGTCGGTCTTGATCGTCGGCCCGGTGAGATCTCCTTTTTCGAGCAGCTCGTGGCGAATGGCATTGTTGAGCGCCTCCTTGCCACGATGGGTTAGCTCGAAGACCCGCGTCTTGGCACGCCCCTCCGAAGTCAGGTCGGCATAACGATCCGCGATCCATTGACGCCGCTCGTGCATGGCGGCCACCTGATCGGGGATCGAGCGCGAGCCGGCGGCGATGGCGATGATCTGCCCGCCAGCCTTTCGGATATAGTCAAACGCCAAGGCCGGTTCGTTTTTCGCAAAGGCGGCGACGGCAAGGCGCATATCCTCTTTCGCCGCTTCCTGGTGCTCCGGAAGCTGAAACGTCATCATACCCGCGTCGCGAAGCTGCTCGAAGCTCCTGGCGCCAAAGGTCTTTCCTTCATGGCTCTGATCCATCAAAACGACGCGCGCTTCGTGATCGGCGGCGGCCTTCAGCAGATCCCGCATGCCTGACGGACGAAGCCTGGCGGCATCGCCGACCAACCAGACCTCGCCATGTTTCGGGTTGAGGTAGCGGTCCAACCACCCGCGCCGATCCTCCTTCCCTTCCCGTTTCATGGCCCAAAGATGGGCCGCGACGGTCTTGGCCGGCGCCTCCATCAGGCTGGTCATGGCGGTCGCGCCGGAGGCCGATGGGGTCATGAGACGGACGTCGAAACCATGATCCGCCGCCTTGTTGAGGTAGGTGCCGACGACATGCATCGCTGAAGCCGAGCCCAAAGGAGCATCGACCGCAACGATACGGTCTGTCGAGGTCAGCAGTCCGAACAACGCCTTCTCATGGCCAGGCTGCCAGTCGCTGACCTGCTCACCGGCTTCCCTTGTGACGGCATATGCCGCCGATGCCGCGAGCATGGGCGTTGCCTCCCGCCGGCCCTGCCACTCTTGATCGAGCGTGTCTTTTTCGATGGCGATGGCCTCGGCCGTGGTCCAGCCCTGGACACTGATATGATCGCCGGAGACGAAGTCATAATGGCGCACCTCCCGCGCTTGGAGAAAGCCGTTCTGGTCGAGTTCGCGAATGGCGCCCCGGATCGCATGGCGATCCGCCCGGCCCTGGGCTTGCGTCTCCGCGCGGCGCATCAGGACGACGTCCTTGAAGACAATGTTCTGTTCGGAGAGGATCTGTGCAGCCGTTCTGACGGCACCCAACGCTTCGTCACGCGTCTTGCTTTGATTGCCCTGATGGAACGCGGAATCCCCAGCACGAGCTTCCGCATTGGCAATCATCCCCTTGAGATCCATGCCATGTTCAGCCATGACCCGGCGCCACGCTTCCGCTTGCATCGATCGGTCCAGGTTCTTTTCTTTTGGCCCCCTGGTTTCAATGGCAGCCGCTTTGCGCTCCAGCGTCGTTGCCGCTTCCCCGGTCAAGCCCTTGGCTTCGAGATGGGCTATGATTTCTCCTTTGCGCTTGGAGAAATCATCGATCACGGCCTGCGGGAAGCCAGCCAGTTCGAACGTGCCCTTCTTGGCGTTGACGTCGATCTCCCAGCCGAGGTCGCGAACCTTGAGAGCAAGGTCATTCTGGAAAACCAACCCTGGATCCTTATCAAGCCTGTAGAAGACACGGCCATCAAGGCTACGCATCTTTCCATCCGGGCCTTGGGTCACATTCATGATGGGGAAGTGGACATGCGCGTGTGGGTCACCCGCTCGCGACATGTCATGCATGTACATGCCGGCGACGAGATTGCCAGTCAGGCGCGGTACGGCTTTGCCGTTCTCGGTGAAACGGCTGATCGATGCATTCTCTTCAACCCAAGTCATAGCGACCTTGGCCGACTCGCGGATAGCCTCGAGCAGGCGTTGATCACCACCAACCAAAGCCATCAGACTGACGGACTTTGGCGCCGAGAAAGTGAGGTCCCATCCGGGCTCATGCTCGCGAACGTCGCCGATCTTCCGACCAAGCACCTCGCCGGTCGGCAGGATGCCTTCGTAGATTTTGTCATACGTCGCCGAATCGAGCGGCCCGTTCAGTAAACCGAGCGCTTCGGCGCCCCGGCCAAACCAGACTGGCGCCGTCAGGGCGTCGGCTTCGTAGTAGTTCTTGGCATCGCCGTAATAGCTGCTGGAAGCCGCCTCTCCGACGCTCATCATGGTATCTACTCCCACTCAACCGAGGACACGGTGCCAGCCTTGGGAGGATCAGCCAGCGGGCGCCCTGCCCCGTGCCCCTTCAAGATGTTGCCCAAACTTAATTGATCCGGCTCGCAAGGACTGGACTTTGGCTGTCTTCCCTTTGGCGTCGTTGATTTTTTCCCGCCTCCGGCCTTGCCATTGGCCGCGCCGTTGACGACGGCGGGCAGCGTCGCGGGAGCAGAAGGTGCTGGCGCCGGAATTCTCGTCAGCTTTGTCAGTACTTCGCCTGCCGTTTCACTGAAATCGGTCCGTTCGACGAAACCCGGCGTCAGGTCAGCTCTGGTAAGCGGCGAGCGCGGCTTGACGACGGTTTTCGAGAACGACCAATCCTCCGGCAGCTTCACATAGCAATGGCAGTTCTTCTGCATCGCGATCTCGCCGGGCAGCACCACCCGGCTGACGCGTTTTTGCACACTCAGGCTCACCTCATGCCCACGCCCTCCGTGGGTGTTGAGCCGGGCGCTTTCTTGCATTTCCTCGACTTCCGCATCGCTGAACGAGCGCGACGCCCACTCCGCTCCCTCGGGATCGGTAACCCGGAAAATCGCCTGGGTCTGGCAGCCGTTCAAAATGGTGTCGGCGGCTGGTTTGTCGTAGCTGACACCGAGCTGAGAGGGGGTCTGCAGCGTGATGACCGCACAGCCGCCACGCTTGCGGCCGTTCTGCATGAAGTCCGGCAGCGACGGCAGCTCGTGGAGCGTGGCCAGCTCATCGAGCACGAACCAAAGACGTCGATCCTCCCGCTCCGGCAGGGAAACCAAGGCGGTGGCAACGGCATTGGTCCAGCAGCTCAGGAGCGGCTTCAGGATCGGGGAGCTCCTGGGGTCAGTGGTCAGCCACAACCAAGGCCGGCCCTTTTCAGGGGCGGGCCGATCAAGCGTTTGCACATAGTCATAAATCGAGAAGCCGGATTGCCGGCCGGCATCGGCCCGAAGAAGACCGAGCGCCTTGATATAGATGCTATTGTGGATCTCGACGCTTTTGCCGGTGCGCTCGGC
>JBPCVQ010000141.1:0-3679 GCA_051010395.1 Geminicoccaceae bacterium
CCGATCTGGCCAAGTCGCAGGGCGCGAACGCGGTCAACGAGATGCAGGCCGTGTTGAAGGCGCAGCTTACCCAGCGTGAGCAGGATCTTGAGACGATGCTGGAGGTTCGCGGGCAGAACATCGAGGCTGCGAAGGACATCGAGCTCAAGAATCGCGAGCTACGGAGGCCGAACGGTGCCTAGCAAGACCCCCAGACAACGCCGCACGATGGCCGCGGCTGCACACAACCCAGCTTTCGCCCGAAAGGTCGGGATTCCGGTCAAGGTGGCGAAGGAGTTTAACCGGGCGGACCAGCGCAAGGGTCGCAAGGCGAAGGGGCGTAAATGAGGGATTCAGAGCTGAACCGCGACCGCCTGCGACAGATCGTGCAGGACCCGCACTTTCTGGAGGCTATTGCGCGTGTGAAGGGTGACTGCGTGGCCAATTGGCGAGCTACGACCGACGATGAGGCTCACCTGCGCGAAAGCTACTATTATCTCGATCAGGCTGCGGATTCTCTCGTGTCCAAACTCACCAACCTGGCGCACGATCCAACGTCTCTGTAAGCATATTTGACTAAGCCACTGTGAATAGTGTAATTTCCATGGATGGCCCGTAGGAAAAGCGAAGCACCCGTTGCTCCCGCCCCTCATCCCATGGCGATACCGCCGCGGGATGGCCCTGCCTTTCAAGGTGAGGGCTCCCTCACCGACAGTCAGGCAGAAGAGCAGCTTTTGGCATTGCTGCCCGGTGATGATCCGGACAACAGCGAGGTTGAGAGCGACCAAGACGCCATCGAGACCGAGACCCCCGAGCCGGACGACCAGCCCGAGGACAATCTAGGAACCGAGGCAACTGCCGACGATCAAGATCTGATCATCGAGGATGACGGCGAGGACACCGAGGCCGTTGGCCCGGCTGTGTACGAAGTCCCGTGGGATGACGGCACAACCCGGCAGATGACGGCCGAGGAGATCCGAGCCGGCACCCTGATGCGTGCAGATTACGATCGGAAGCAAGCTGAGCGCGCGCGTGCTGAAGAGGCCGCCGCGCAAGCCAAGCAGTCTTTCGAGGCCAAGGGTACGGCGTTGGACGGCATGCTGGCTGAGTTGTCACGGTTGAAGGAAACCGGGCTTCCGACACCCCCTGCTCCCGAGCTCGCTCGGGATGATCCTGCAGAGTACATCGCGCGCAAGGCGGACTACGACGCCAAGATCGCGGTGGTGCAGCAGGCACAGCGGGAGGCAAACGAAGAACGATCACGCCAGCTAGACGACGCCAAGCGGGCAAATGCGGAGAAGCTGCTTACGTCCATCCCTGAGTGGCAGGACGTGCAACGGCAGCAACAGGATCTTGCCGCCATCAACGCGATGGGTGCGAAGGCAGGGTATTGGACGCAGGACGCGTTCAATGAAGGCATCTCCACGACCCCACATTGGCAGATCGAGCTTTGGCGCGATGCCATGCGCTACCGTGAGGCCGTCGCTCGCCAGAAGGGCAAGTCGAACGGCACCACAAAGCGCGTGGTCAAGGTCCAGCCCACCGTGAGAAGTCAGGCCAGCCAGCCACAATCCGCACGCCCGCGTAAAGCCGAGGATGCCGCTTGGAAACGGTTCCGGGAAAATCCAGGCGGTGCTGGTCATGAAAACCTGGCGATCGAGGCCTTGCTGGCTTCGGCTGAAAGGAAAGTAGGGACGCGCCGCCGCGGCTAGAAAGGGCTGCGGCCATGCCGGCTATCACGAATACTCTGATCACCGACGTTATGACGGCGATCTTCGAAGATCTCGACGGTGTCATCCGAGACATCACTCCGACCCAGACTCCGATCTACTCCAATGGCACCAAGGCCACGGCGACCAACGCTGCGGCCCATGAGTGGTTGACCGACAGCCTGCGCGAGGTGCGGAACACGCCGCAGAACGAAGGCAACGACACGACCTTTGACCCCCTGACCCAGCCGGTTCGCTTGGTCAATGTCTGCCAGATCGTAGATGACGAAGGCATCGTGTCTGGTACGGCCAACGCGGTTGACGCCGCACCTTCTAGCCAGCGCGAGATCGTCCGGCAGACGATCAAGAAGGGCAAGGAGGTCAAGCGCGACGTAGAGGCAATCATCGCGTGCAACTCGGTTCGGTCGAACACCGATCCCCGCAACATGTCCGGCCTTGTCACCTTCATGACCAACATCTCGATCGGTGCCACAGGGACGGCACCCGCTGGCGATGGCTCAGACGCCCTATCCGAGGGCACGGCGCGGGCGTTCACGATCGAGCTGGTCGACACTGCCATGCAACAGGCTTTCGAGGCCGGCGGCGAGCCATCGATGCTGGTGATGGATCCACAGGCCAAGACCAAGTTCTCCAAGCTGAATTTTGCCGGCGGCGGCACGGATGTGGCCGCCTTGGAGGCATCGCGCACACAGGTAGCCCCTGTCGGATCGGTCGGCGCTGTATCGCGTTATATCAGCGACTTTGGTGACCTGGACGTGGTCCCGGATCGTTTCATCACCCCGTCGCGCTTGACCGGCATCACCAACCAGATCGTGTTCATCCTCGACAGCTCGATGTATGGCACCGACACCTTGCCTGGACGCTCGTTCATGTCCAAGCCCTTGGCGCCTACCGGCGATGCCGACAAGTTCCTGACGTTGTGGGAAGGCACCTTGAAGGTTCACAACCAGGGCGCCCACGCCTGCATCGCCGATCTAGATACGACGCTCTAATGAGCCTGTCGTTTTTGGAGAGACTCCCGGATGGCCGGGAGCTCTACCTTTCCGTGGACGAGGCGGCGAACAAGTTTGCCATCCTCGAAAAGGTGCCGGAGCGGCTTCAGCAGTCGCTCCGGTCCGAGGCTGAGGAGCAGCGGCGCGCGTACCGGCCGGGTAGCATGATCGGCAACACCCAGCGCCACATCATGCCGGCGGCGGAGATCCCGACTTTCCTGCTTGAGCAATGGGATAGGGAGATCGGGATGGACCGCTACGACCAGAAGGCGCGCGCCAAGTATCACCGGGCGAAGCTCAACTCGAATGAGTTCCGCGACATCCGCACCGGAGGCGGGCGCCTGTGACCCTGGCGACGAAGGCAGAGCTTCGGGCCGATGTGGGGAACTGGCTGAACCGTGCGAGCGATCCCGATTTTCTCGCCCGGTTCGATAGCTTCCTGAAGTTGGCAGAGGCCGACTTTGGCACCAAGCTCAAGAGCAAGGTCAACGAGCGGCGCCAGGTCGCCACGCTCAACGAGCGGTGGGAGAACAACCCTGCGGGCAACCAGGCAATCAAGTCGGTGGCAATCCTGGGCGGCGACGCCTACCGCTCGCGTGGACCGCTCGACTTTCTGAGCTACCAGGATGCGATTAGGATCTATGGTGCGAATACAGCGGGTGAGGTGGCGGCCTACACCAAGGTCGGCACTCAGATCGGATTTTTCCCTTTCCCCTCAGAAGACCTGACCTCGACGCTTCAATTCGAGATCATCTCTTATGTCCGGCCGGACCCGCTTCTTCTGGACGCTGACAACAACGAGGTCTTAACCAACTATCCGGGCGTCTACCTCTGGGGCACGCTGCTCCAAACGGCGGACTACTACGGGCGCACCGAGGACAAGGCCAAGTGGGGCGAGAGCTACCTCGACGCTATCGCCGACGCCAACCAGGAGCAGGCCGGCTCGTTTAGCGATGTGTTGCTGGTGAGGGCTGGCTG
>JBPCVQ010000142.1:0-28549 GCA_051010395.1 Geminicoccaceae bacterium
TTTTTTTATAGGTCATGTCGTGACGATCGAGCAGACGCCAGATGGTGCTTGGTGCGACCTTCAGGCCATGGGTTTGCCAGACATGCTCGACCAGCTCGGCGAGTGTGCGGTCGCTGTTCTTCGCCAAGGTGACAATCTCATCGGCATGCGCTTCCAAGCGATGGGATCGATGATCACCGCCGCGAGCGCGCGGTCGAACGCTGCCGGTACGTCGTTTTTGGTCGACCCACTTGATCGCCGTCGAAGGCGCAACCCTGAAAAGCTTCGCGGCCGACCGTCGTGACATCCCGCCTTCAACAGCCGATATCAGCCGTTCGCGTAAATCCATCGAAAGAGGTGTCGACATGCAAGCTGGCCTCCCAAACCAGCCCATATCTTGAATCAGATTAGTACCAAAATTGGAATCCCTAACGATTCCATTAGGTTAGAAAGTGCGCTAGAAAAGGGTATTCATGTGGTCGGCTACGATGCCAACTCGGAGTCGGGTGCGCGCGAGTGGTTCGTCAATCAAGCGGAATTCAATGGCATCGCCAAATCGATGGTGGATTCGATCGCGGCCGAGATTGGCAAGGACGGCAGTTTTGCGATCGTCACCAGCACCTTCACGACGCCTAACCAGGCCCGTTAGATCGCCGAAATGTGGGCTTACGCAGAACAGTGCTATCCCAGCATGGAGTGGCTCGAGACCGTCGAGGCGCAGGAAGACAACATCCTCTCGTTCAATCAGGCCACGACGCTGATCAACAAATATGGCGAGGATCTCGACGGGCTCTTCAGCATGACCAGTGTGGCGACGCCCGCTTTGGCTGAAGCCGTCACACAGTCGGACCTTTGTGGTGAGGTTGCCGTCATTGGCCTTGCAACACCCAATGCGATGAAGCCTTACGTTGAGTTGGATTGCGTGAAGTCGGTCGTGCTCTGGAATCCAGCCGACCTCGGCTACGCTGCCGTTCACGTCATGCGCGCAGCCGCCGACGGCAAGCTGAAGCCTGGAGCCACCGAAGTTGATGCAGGAAAGCTCGGGACGCTCTCGATCGTCAACGGCAGTGAGGTTCTGTTGGGGGCTCCCTTCGTCTTCGCAAAAGACAATATCGGCGATTTCGACTTCTAGTACGCGTTTCTTTGATCATGCGAGCGGCCTCCTCGCAAGTCTGGGAGGCCGTTTTTCTAGGAACCTGGAGGAATGGGAAGCTATAAGGATTGAAGGCGCGCTCAAACGCGGTGCATAAGGGCTTCAGGCAGAAGCGCAGCCTTACATCTCATCTATATCGATGGTGATTGCGGATGTGCGTAATGAGTTTTTAGCTGCAGAGAGAAGGATGAGCGCGTCATGAGTGTCCGACATGGTCGTGAGTTTTTGAGCATTCCTGGACCGACGACTGTGCCGGATGAGGTGCTAGCGGCGATGCACCGGCCAGCGGTCGATATCTATAACGGCAGTGATCTCGAACTGACGACTGATGGTCTCCTTCGTGATTTGCAGCGCGTGATCAAGACGAATGGGCGGACATACATTTACCCTGCGAACGGCCATGGTGCATGGGAAGCGGCAGCTACAAACGTATTCTCCCGCGGCGACAAGGTGCTCGTCTTGGAAAGCGGACGTTTTGCCGTTGGCTGGGGTGAAATGGCGGCAATGATCGGCGTTGATGTCGAGGTTCTGAACGGCAAACCGCGCGGCGCGGTTGATCCTTCGATGGTCGAGGAACGTCTCCGAAGGGATGCGTCACAGGACATCAAAGCTATTCTCGTCGTTCAGATCGACACGGCATCAGGCGTGGTCAACGATATCCCTGCGATCCGGGCTGCCATCGATGCTGTTGGCCATCCGGCATTGTTGATGGTGGATACGATCGCGTCCTTGGGGATCATACCCTATGAGATGGATGAATGGCGTGTCGATCTCACCGTCGCGGCCGCGCAAAAGGGCCTGATGACACCGCCCGGTCTCAGCTTTATCGCGGCGAATGAACGCGCTCTCGAAGCGCACCGCTCCGCGAATTTGCGAACCAGCTATTGGGATTGGACCCAGCGAGAAGGGCCGCTTCATTACCAGAAATATTGCGGTACGCCGCCGGAGCACCTGTTGTTCGGCCTGCGCAAGGCCTTGGACATGTTGTTTGCCGAAGGGTTGGAGAATGTCTTCGAGCGCCACCGCCTGATAGCGGAAGCGGTTCGGTGTGCCGTCGATATCTGGTCGGAGGGCGGCGCATTGTCCTTTAACGTAAGAGGGGCAGCGGAAAGGTCCGACTCCGTTACCCTAGTGCTGACCGAAGGCTTCGATCCGGCGACACTTCTGACATATTGCCGCGAGAAGTGCGGTGTCGTGCTCGGCATCGGCATTGGGGACTATGCTGACCGGGCATTCCGCATCGCCCATATGGGCCATATAAACGCGCCGATGATCATGGGCACATTATCGACGATTGAAATCGGTCTCAGTGCCCTCGGTATTCCTCACGGCAAAGGTGGAACTCAGGCAGCTATCGACTGGCTCGGCGAGAATGTGAAGCCATGACACCGAACGCATCGTGAGACAGACTTTGGACGGAAAGAACACCTATGGCCGGCGACTCGGGGACATCAAATGAACGACAGGGAGATCGAGGTTGTGAGAGATGGCCCGGTTGCAACCCTCATTCTGAACCGGCCAGAAAAGCGCAACGCTCTGAACGAGGCGATGTGGCGTGAAATCGCTAATCAAGTATATTCGCTGGGCAGCGATCCGTCTATCAGGGTGCTTATTCTCCGTGGTGCCGATGAGGCTGCATTTTCAGCCGGCGCCGATATTGGCGAATTCGATCGCGTCCATCAGTCGCCGAAGACCGCTGAAGCCTACCGGCAGGTGGTAGATGGCGCTTACGAGTCCCTTGCGGGCTTGAACAAGCCCACTATTGCGATGATCCAGGGGGCCTGTTTTGGAGGTGGTTGTGCGCTCTCGCTCTGCTGCGATCTGCGCTATGCCGATTCGGCAGCGAGTTTTTGCATTCCACCGGCAAGACTCGGGCTAGTCTACTCGCTGAAAGAGACCAAGCGTCTCGCCGATTTGGTCGGGCCGTCCAAGACCAAAGAGATGCTGATGGGCGCCTATATCGTAGATGCCGGTGAGGCTCTTCGAATTGGTCTTGCAACCCGGCTCTTCGATGCTCGAGAAATCGAGCATGAGACCTACAAATTTGCCCACCATCTCGCTGAGCTTTCGCAAGCGACAATTGGCGCTGTAAAGGCCATGATGGCTGAGATTGCAAAGGGGGCAAACACGGATACGGAGATCAGCCGCAGTCTGGTCGAAGCGCAATTTGATAGTGCTGACTACGTTGAAGGAAGGCGAGCTTTTCTGGAGAAGAGAAAACCAGATTTCTCCTGAATCGATCGACTTACTCTCGGAGCGGAACAAGCATCGTGCCCAAGCTTTTGAAGCCCGGTCAGTTGGCATCACTCCTTTGCCCGGGGATGAGGGTTTTTGTTCAAGGTTCAAGCGGTGAGCCGACTGCGCTTCTTGAAGCACTCCTGGCGGAACCCGATGCTGGTGCAGGGGTCGAATTTTTTTCCTGTCAGATTCCCGGCCTGAACCGTGTTGATTTAGCAGGTTTGCATCGAGATGCGAGGTTCACAGGCCTGTTCTTGACACCGGAGTTAGTCGGGTCACACAGTAGAAGAAAAGTGCGCTTCATGCCACTCGCCTATAGTAGCATGTATCGCTATCTTAACGCTCAGCCGATCGATGTCGCTTTCATCCAAGTTGCTCCGAGTGGAAGGCAAGGAACCTTCAGCCTTGGACTGTCAGCTCATTTCGTGCCTGCTATTTTGAAGGCGGCAAGGGTCGTCATAGCTGAAATCAATGAAAACCTGCCCTCTGTTGGACGTAGTGTTTCAATCGATGAGGATCGGCTGGACTATGTTCTGCCAACAGCACACCCATTACCAGTTCTCGATCCTGGCCCACCTTCAGAAATCTCGCGTAAGATCGGTGAGCACATCGCGAAACTCGTGCGAGATGGCGATCATATTCAGGTCGGTATCGGCAAAGTGCCGAGTGCTGTCCTCGAAGCTCTGCGTTCGCATCAAGGGCTTGTCTGCCATGGCGGGCTGGTTACTGATGCAATGATCGGACTTCAAAGGGCTGGAGCGCTCGACCCGACTCGGCCGCTGATCTGTACCAGCGTGATTGGCACCAAGCGCATTTACGATTGGGTCCGTGCGCGCAAAGATGTCCATGTGCATCCAGTCAGTTACACCCACGATGTCCGAGTTATGGCAAGACTTGATCGTCTCGTCGCGATCAACAGTGTGCTGTCAGTTGATCTCAGCGGGCAGGCGAATGCAGAGACAGTGGATGGTCGACAAACCGGTGGGTGCGGCGGCCTCCCGGATTTTGCCCGGGGTGCGCAGCTTTCAAACGACGGCCGATCGATCCTGGCGCTGCCATCGACCGCCGCGCGTGGCACGATTTCACGTATCGTTCCAGCTCTTACGAACGATATTGCCAGCTGTCCAAGGGGCGATGCAGACTATGTCATCACCGAGCATGGCATAGCAGAACTCAAACACAAATCGCTCGACGAGCGAGCGTTGGCTCTCATCGAGATTGCCGATCCGGCCTTCCGTAAGTCACTTCTGGAGCATTGGGAGCAGCATTTGGAATTCGGCGGTGATCCAAGATAGGAAGAAGCCAGGTGTCGAAGATCACCTCGATCCGGCAGCGGATCTGATGGATCGGACCATTCCATGCGGCAGGTTTTTGATCGGCCCCGCCCTGGCTCTGAGCCCGGACATGGGTGATGACGACGCGCGGCTTGCCACCGCGGGCGTGCACCGCCGCTGGGCGACACGGCGCTTACGCCGATGCCGCCGCTTCCAAGCGTTTCCTCACATTCTGCATGGGCGGCGGCAACCGTAAGTCCTGGCGCCAGGTCGCGCCCCATGGCGGCAGCAAGGCCATGCTCCCGACCAACCCTTGGTGCATCGGCATTCCGGGAGGTGACCGAGGGCCCGTGGTGCTGGATTTTGCGACATCGACGATCGCTGGCGGCTGGATCTACGCCGCATGTTCAGCAGGTGCTCGGCTTCCCGAGGGCTGTGTCATCGATAAACATGGCCGCCCGACCCTCGATCCGAAAGACTATTTCGACGGCGGTGCGATCTTGCCCGCAGGCGGGCACAAGGGGTATGCGCTGGCATTGATGGGCGAGTTGATCGCCGAGGCGATGCTCGGACCGTCGACCACCGAAGGCAACTGGCTCCTGATCACCGTCGACACGGCACGATTTCGAGACGGTCATGCCCTTCAATCCGCAGCCGAAGGCGTCCTTTCGGAACTCCGTGACTGCCCACCGGCATCGGGCTTTGAGCAGGTGGAGATTCCCGGTGAAAGAGAGCGTGAGCATCGGCGCAAATCGAACGGTATCATCGCCGTACCCGAAAAGACCTGGAGCGAGATTTGTCGGCTGAAGGATGAGCTGCAAAGCCCGCGGCCGGAGCTTTCTATCTGAAAGGCAAGGCGGAGATCTCGCCTAAGCGAATGGCCCCGTCACCAGCCTGCACGGAGACCGGTTGGCCGGAGGCCCAGAAATCCCGATCGATCAGCGCAAGTCCGACATTCTGCGACAAGCGCGGCGACCAAATCGCCGATGTTATCAGTCCGACGTTCTCGCCATTGGCGACCACCGGCCAAGGTGTCGAGCAGGTCGGGCAAGGGCCGCCGTCGAACAGGACGCCTCTGATTTCTCTTGTGATCCCTTGTGATGCAATCGCCTGCAGGGCTTTGCGGCCAATGTAGTCCACCGAACCATCGAGCGCGCAGTAGCGACCGAGACCGATCTCCAGCGGGTTGTTGTCCTGGGTCATTTCATTGCCGTAGGAGAGTAGCCCGCCTTCGATGCGCTCGATCAGATTGGGGCAGCCCGGTGCAATATCGTAGAGTTGGCCTGCCTCCCACACGGCATCCCAAAGTGTCCCGCCGAGTGCCCCGTCATCGAGGTAGATTTCGAACCCACCTTGCCGGGAGTAACCGGAGCGCGCGATGAGCTGCTGGGTGCCTTGAAAGTCGAACCAGTTAAATCGAAAGAAACCGAGTTTTCTTATGTCTTCACCGAAGATTTCTGCCACCACGTCCTCGGCCTTCGGACCCTGAACGGCCAGCGGTGATACGTCCGGTTCAGAGATATACGCGTTCAGACCAGCGCCAATCGTCAGTCCCTTCGCGAACAGCAGAACATCGGAGTCAGCGATTGAGAGCCAGAATTTGTCATGATCCAGCCTGAGCAGGATGGGATCATTGATCATGCCGCCGTCAGTATCGACGATGGGAACGTAGAGACATTGTCCGGGGCGGCTTTTCGAGATGTCGCGCGGTGTCATCCACTGGACCAGCCTGGCTGCATCCGGCCCTTCGATTTGAACCTGACGTTGGCAGGAAACGTCCCAGATTTGGACGCACTTGCGCAGATGCCAGTAGTCTTCCTCCACCGACCGTTCAAAGGCCTTGGGCAGGAGCATATGATTGACGACCGAGAAGCCGCGCACGCCGGCCGCTTCTACCCGGTCAGTAAAGGGTGTGCGCCTGATACGACGCGACATGTTAAGTCCGTCAGTCATCCGATAGCTCCGCGCCTGTCATTTATGCTCTCTGCCAGCGTCTCGATCGGAAGATGGCAGCGGATGGCGTGGCCATTTCCATTCGCTCGCCACGGTGGGGTTTCATTATCGCAAATCGTGCCGATCTTCCGCGAACAGCGGCGCTGAAAAGGGCAGCCGCGCGCCGGTGGCGCGAGCTCGACGACATCATCGGCGGTCAGCACCGGCGCGGTATCCGGATCGGGTTCCAGCACGGCGCCCAGCAGCAACTCGGTATAGGGATGAGAGGGCAGGCTGTAGACGGCGTCCGACGGGCCGATCTCGCATAGTCGGCCCTGATAGAGCACGGCGACCCGATCCGAGAGCGCCCTTACTACAGCCAAGTCATGGCTGACGAAAATGTAGGTCGTGTCTTGTGACGCCTTCAGCTCATTCAGCAGATCGAGCACGGCTGCCTGGACTGACACGTCGAGCGCCGAGGTGACCTCGTCGCAGAGCACGATGTCAGGCTCGGCCGCGAATGCACGAGCAATGGCGACGCGCTGCTTCTCGCCTCCGGAAAGCTGGCTTGGGAGGCGGTCGAGATAGTGGGCTCCCAGGCGAACGCGCTCGAGAATGTCGGCGCTGCGATCGCGTAAGGCTTTGCCTGTCAGCCCGAAGTAAAGTCGAAGCGGCTGTTCGAGGATTTCAGCTACGGTTTGGCGCGGGTTCAGACTGTCATCGGGATTCTGAAAGATCAGCTGGATGCGCCGCAAGAGATCCGAGCCCCGCCGCTCAACGACAGGGGGTAGCGGCTCACCGGCTGCGCGGATCGCTCCGCCGGCAGGCGGCAACAGCCCCGCTACCGCCTTTAGAATGGTCGATTTGCCGCTTCCGGATTCCCCCACCAGTCCCAAGGTCTCGCCTCGGCCAACGGCGATCGACACGTCGTCAACCGTGGGGGCCATGTCGCCCTTGCGCCCCAATAGCTGGTTCAGCAGGCTTGGGCGTGCATAGGTGATCGACAGGTCGTCAAGCGTCAGCGCCGTATCGGCTTTGGCGGCGTAACGAACCGGCGCAGCGCCTTCCACCTCTTGAGACAGGCTCTCGACCCGGTCTCGAAGATGACAGCGCACCTTCTCGCCGATGGCGGTCGGATCAAGCCCGGGGCGCACGGCACGGCAGACATCCTCTGCCAACGTGCAGCGATCGGCGAAAGCACAGCCCGTACCCGCCTCGCCCGGCGGGGGAGGGCGACCGTCAAGCGCTATCGGTAGGTGCGGGTCCGCGAGCTTGGGAATCGAGGCCAGAAGCCCCCGTGCATAGGGGTGCGCGGGGTCCGTCAAAACCTGTCGGGTGGACCCCTCCAGGACCGTCTCGCCCGCATACATCACGACGACCCTGTCGCAGACGCGGGCAATCGCGCCCAGATCGTGGCTGACATAGACCATGGCCATGTTGCGCTCGGCGGCGATGTCGCGGAGCAGTTCCAGGATATGCGCCTGGGTAGTGACGTCGAGGCCGGTGGTGGGCTCGTCGAGGAGAAGCGCTTCGGGCTCGCCGGCGAGCGCCATGGCGATGGCGACCCGCTGCTGCTGGCCGCCGCTCAGTTCATGCGGATAGCGCCTGATGATGGTGTCCGGATCGGGCAGGCGTACCTGGCCCAGAAGCTCGATCACCTTGGCGGCATACTGCGCTTCGGGCAATGTCGAATGCAGCCGCAGCGATTCGTTCAGCTGGGCGCCGACGCGCAAGGTCGGGGTCAGCGACTGGCCGGAATTCTGCGGGATCAGTGCAAGCTGGCCGCCGCGGATGAGTTCCAGCTCGCCGCGCGCGAGGCCGAACATGTCGTTGCCCTTGAAATGCACCGACCCGTCGAGGAGACGAAGCCCACGCTTCAGGTAGCCCATGGTAGCCAATGCAAGTGTGGATTTTCCCGATCCGCTCTCACCCACCAGGCCGACGCTTTCTCCGGGGCTCACCTGAAGATCGATATTGCGCAGAACCGGGAGAGTCGCGCCCGACTTTCCGGTGAAGCCGATCGAAATATCGCTGATATCGATCAGCGCCGCGGTCATATCGGCGCCTTCTGCGCACGATCGATTCCCAGCGCCTTGGCCAGCGCATCCGCCGCCAGGTTGATGCCGATGATCAGCGAGCTGAGCGCGATCACCGGCCCAAGGACGCCCCAGGGCGCAAAGGACATGAAACCGCGGGCATCGGCGATCATCAGGCCCCAATCGGGTGTCGGCGGTGACACGCCGAAGCCCAGAAAACTGAGAGACGAAAACGCGAGCAGCATCCAGGACCAGCGCATGGCGCCCTCGACCATCAGCGTGTCCAGCACGTTCGGCAGCAGTTCCTTGCCGATGATGGTCATCCGTCCATGCCCGCGTGCTCTTGCTGCCGAGACGAAATCGCGTGCCACGATGTCGTGGGTCGCGGCGCGGGCGATGCGGATGACCGGGATGCCGTAGAAGAAGGCGAGCGTCGGGATCAACACCTCGATGCCGGTGCCGAACGTGACGATCAGGACCAGCATCTTCAGGATCCAGGGGAGTGACAGGAAGGCGTCCACGACGCGCATCAGCACTTCGTCGACGCGCCCGCCGGCCAGGCCGAAGAAAATGCCGACGAACCCGCCCCAGGCGACCGCGATGGGTGTGGCTATGCCGGTGACCAGGAGTGCTTCGCGCCCGCCCATCAGCACGCGGGTCAGGACATCGCGGCCCAAATGATCGGTGCCGAGCCAATGCGCGGCGCTCGGGCCCGACAGCATCAGCGCCGAGTCCGTCGCCTTGTAGTCATAAGCCACGATCATCGGGCTGATCAGCGCCAGCACGACATGCAACACCACCAGGCTGAGCCCGATCATACCCGATGGCCGCGCCATAACATCGCGCAGCACACCTACGAGACGCTGCACGCGTGCGTTTGGCGGATGAGGGATCGCGAGTTCGGCCATCAGCGCCTCAGATGGTGGGTGCGCAGGCGCGGGTTCAACAGCATGGTCATCAGATCGGCAGTCAGGTTTACGCCGACATAAACGGTCGCCACGATCAGGGCGATCGCCTGCACCACGGGCAGGTCGCGATCGGAAATCGCGTCGATCATCAATCGCCCCAGCCCCGGATAGTTGAAGACCACCTCGATCACCACCACGCCGCCCAGGAGCCAGGCAATGGTGAGCGCCACGACATTGATCGCCGGCAGCAGCGCGTTGGGCAGCGCGTGGCGAAAGACGATGCGCCAATAGGGCACGCCCTTCAGGACGGCCATCTGCACATAGTCTCCGGCCATGACTTCGATCACCGAGGAGCGCACCATTCGAAGGATATGCGCCGTCATCACCATCGCCAGCACAATCATCGGCAGCAGGATCTCCGGGAAGAACGCCGATGCCGGTGCGTTGGCCGACGTCAGCACGATGCCCGGCAGCCAGCCAAGCCATACGGAGAAAATGAGGATCAGCACGGTGGCTGAAACGAACTCAGGGATCGTCATCGCAAAAATGGCGCCGCTCGAGAAGAACAGATCGATCGGCCTGTCACGCCAGAGGCCTGTGATGACGCCGAGAAAGATCGCCAACGGCACGCCAACCAGGAGAGCGCAGGCCGCCAGCAGGAGAGAGTTCTTGAGCCGGCTGCCGACGATTTCGGCGATGCTCATTTGTCCATTGGCAGACAGACCGAAATCGCCTTGGAGCGCGCCGCCGGCCCATTCGATATAGCGAGTCGTCGCGGGGCGGGTCAGGCCGAGATCGTTCCGACAATTCTCCAAAATCTTGCCCTGCGCCTCCCGCTCGAGAAAGGCGGTGCAGGCGTCTCCAGGCAGAATCTCGACGCCGGCGAAGATGATCAATGACACGATCCAGACCGTGACGGCGCCAAGAAACAGCCTGCGCAGCAGCATAGAGAGCATGTCGGCCTTACCGATCGTGATGAACGGCCGGGATCGGTCGGACCCGGCCCCGGCCGTTCACATCACTCGTCAACGGTGATCAGATGCCAGCGCACGGCATCGGTCTTGACCGCATCGAGATTGCCGATCCGGTTCGAAACGCCGACCAGGCGAGTGACGTGATAGGGGATCAGCGTGCCGGCATTCTCCCAAAGATACTCTTGTGCCTTCGCGTAGATCGCCTTTCGTGCATCGAAGTCGAGTTCGCGGCGAGCATCGGCCAGAAGCTGGTCAAACGCTTCGTCCTTGAAATAGCTCTCGTTCCACTTCGCGGACGATAGGTAGACCTCGTGCAGCACCTGATCTGCAGGGCGCTCGTTCCAGCGGGTCGCAACCACGTCTTTCTTCATCCAGACCTCGGACCAGTAGCCATCGGTCGGCGCCTGGACGACGTTCACCCTGATGCCGGCTGCAGCAGCCTGCTCTTGATAGGCAACAGCGAGGTTGGGCCAGGTTGGTTCGAGCGTTGCGACATGCACGTCGATATCGATCCCGTCGGGATAACCGGCTTCCGCCAATAGTGCCTTGGCGCGTTCGGTGTCCTGCGGGCAACTGAGGTCTGCGCGATATTGGTCATTGGGCTCGACCGGCGTGTCGCAGGCGACGATTCCGCCACCGCCCTGCACAAGCTCCAGGAGTTCATCACGATCGGCCGCAAGGCGGACGGCCTGGCGAACCTTGACGTCATCAAACGGCTTCACGTCCGTCCGGAACACCAGCCCCCGCCAGTTGCCAGTTGGAATTTCCTGAATGCCGAACTGGTCGCTGCCGTCGAGCATGACCCGCTGCTGTGCGGTGATGCCGCGTTCCATGTCGAGCTGACCGCCGAGCAGGGCCTGAAGCCGGGCCTGCCCGTCCGGAATGCCGATGACTTCCATCCGCTCGACGCCCGGCGCCCCTTCCCAGTAATCCATATTGGCGATCAGAACCGTCGTTCCTTCGGCATCGAAGCTCTCGACCTTGAATGGGCCTGTGCCGATGCCCGTCGTCGCGATCGTGTCGCCTGATCCCTCCGGGATCATGCGCAGCCGATAATCCAAAAGCTGCAGCGGCATATCAGCAAAAGGCGTGTCGAGCGTGATCCGCACCGTCTTGTCGTCGACCGCCTCGACCGATGTGATCATCTGGACGGCTGAGCGCGCCGGGCTGTCCATCTCGGGATCGAGGACCCGCTCCAGGGAATAGACGACGTCAGCTGCATCGAATGCGCTGCCATCGTGGAAGGTCACCCCCTCGCGCAGACTGAACGTCCAGGCCGTGGCGTCCTCATTCGACTCCCAACTGACTGCAAGGTCGGGCGAGGGTTTGCCGTCGAGGTCCGGCCGGACCAGCCGGTTCATGATCTTTTCGGTGATCTGAAACACCCGGCCTTTGGAAATCGGATCGAGGCTCGACTGCGCACCAAATCCATATTCATGCGCCTGGCGGAAGGTGCCTTCCGGCTCGGCCCAAGCCGCAGGAGCGGCGAGCGCGAAACTCACTGCAAGTCCCAATACCTTCTTCATCGTTTTTCTTGCCTCCCTGATGGTGCTTCCCTGTCAACCGCCCGACATCGAGGAAGAATGCATCCGCCGATGTAGGGCACTTGCTATCATCACGATCTGACTTTGATGCCGAGTCAAGCGACAAGAACGATCACCACAGCCGAAGAATGCGCAATTTATAAGATCACATTGAACCTTCCGTCGGGACGAAGAGACAAGCACTCGATTACAGACCTTTCTTCCCTATTCACAAACGAGCTATAGCTGCGCGGATGCGGGCAATCTCAACGATCATCGCCGTCGGCGGCGGCGGGTTCACTCATGAAACTGATCCGGACTTGGATGAGTTCTACCTTGACCAGCTGCCTCCAGCTCCAGCGCTGGGCTTCATTGGCATGGCCTCCGGCGACGCTCCCGAGAAGATCGACCGCTTCTACGACAGGTTTCGGGGAAGGGCTACGTTCCTGTCCCATCTGCCGGCGACGACGACACGATCCGAAGCCCGGGATTGGCTGGCCGGCAAGGACTTGGTGTATTTCGGGGGCGGAAACACGGCGACATTGATAAACCGGCTGCGCAGCGTCGGCCTTGTTGGTCTGCTGCGCCGCGCCAATGAGCAGGGAATCGTCCTTGCCGGCGTCAGCGCTGGCGGTGCGTGTTGGTTCGATTGGGTTTTGTCGAACTCGGCCGGCGCTGGCTATACGCCATTGACAGGGCTCGGTTTCATCAGGTCGGGTGTTTGTCCGCACTATTTGGATGAGCCTGCGCGCCGGCCTGTGCTCGAAGCCTTGGTAGTCCGCGACTCCGATCTGTCTTGCTATGCGATCGACGATGGGGCCTGCATCATTGCGCGTTCAGGAAAAGTGATCGGCTATTTTTCGGCGCGTGTCGGAGCTGCCGCTTACCAAGTCCAAATGAAAGGCGGAAAAGTCGACACAAACGAGATCCCCAGATACGCCGGCTGCTTAAGTGAAAAAGGAACGCCTTAATGCATAACTCCTTGAAAAACCTCCGCTTTTCGGTGAAGCCGCTTCTGTCTGAAGGGCTGCGTCCGGTGGAGCTGGCCCGGACAATGGCCGTCCATCCGCTCACCTATCAGGAGCTGCCCTTTGACCCTGAATACTCTCTCTATGCCGGGCGGCTGACGCCGGAGACGCTGACCAATGCCACCCCGGACGAAATGTACTGGAAAGTCCGAAAGGCCATGGTCCTTCGCCATACCGGCGAGCATCCTTATGAGATTACGGGGCCCGATGCGTTGACTTTGCTGAACCGGATCTTTCCTCGCGATGTGTCGAAGGTCAGGAAAGGCCGCTGTAGCTATCAGTTCGCCTGCTACCACGATGGCGGGATGATCACCGACGGGCTGCTTTTGCGGATCGATGACGATCGGTACTGGTTCGTACAGGCGAATGGCGACCTGTTTTCCTGGTATAAGGCTCACGCTCATGGCCTCGATGTAACCATTTGCGACCCCGAGGTCTGGGTCAGCCAAATTCAGGGGCCGAGGTCGATGGACCTGCTTAAAGACATAATCCATGGTCCGATGCCGGAGCCCTGGCGCTATTTTGACTGGGCCGAGGTGACCATAAGAGGCGAGCGGGTCATCGTCAGCCGGACGGGTTTCACCAACGAGCTGGGCTGGGAAATTTATTTCCGGCCCGAGAACGACATCGAGAAGCTCGGCGACCTGATTCTCGAAGAAGGTGCTAAGCGAGGCATGATCCTCACCGCGACGCCCGGTTTCCGCTGCCGCCGGATCGAGGCCGGGCTCTTGTCGGCCGGAGAGGATTTCGACCATACGACCACCCCCTTTTCAGTGGGGCTCGGGCGGTTCGTCGACTTCGGGAAAGGTGATTTTATCGGGCGCGACGTGCTCCAGACCGTGGACGAGCAAATACGCAGCTGGGGCATTCGAGTCGAGGGCGGTATCGCCCTTCGCGGCCGGACATTGGAACGGAACGGTGCGACCATCGGCCGTGTGACCTCGAGCACATGGTCACCCTATCAGGTCTGCGGCGTCGGCATCGCCCATCTCGACAGTGCCGATCTAGGGCCTGGCGCACCGGTCGAGGTTCATTGCACTGATGGTACCCTGCATCGGGCGGAACTTTGCTCCCTGCCCATGTACGATCCAGAAGGGGCGATCGTTCGTGGTAGAGACCTTGCCATTCCGGAAGGCTCCAAACCTTGGAAAGGGCTCGCTAGCTGAGTGGCCTCAAACCTACGATAGCTTGAGCAGAGAACGCCCCGCTGCCATAATGGCGGCGACCGCCTCAGAGATCGCGGTAGGAAATACATCAACACCATTGCAGCCAGTCTGGTAGTGCAGCGGACGATGCTCGTTCCAAATCTGATGTAAGGGGGCAGCCCATGACAGCAAAGAGCGCGTTGGGGAAGTCGTGCTCCGCAGATTTGGATCCATCAGCATGATGATAATGGCATCCAAAGGAACATTTTCAATTGTTCCTTTGATGGCACGCTGCTGAAGTTTATCAAGTGTCAGATCGGGGGCCGTCCGCTTGAGTCGTGCGTTCTCGCCTTCAGCCGCTTCACCTGATCCTTCTTCAGGCCACCATATTCCTTGCGCCAGCGAAAACAGGTCTGCTCCGTAACCCCAAGAATGCGGCTGGCCTCAAGAACTTTCTTGCCCTATCAGGTCACGTGCCAGAGGCTGTCGCATCGGTAGGAAGCGGGTCGCCAGACCGATGCGCGAGCATGGCCTGGTGATGACGCGAAAGAAACGCCGGCCGCCGATGACAACCGACAGTCGACATACTCATGCGATCGCACCCAGTCTCTTGGGGCAGAAGTTCGAGGCGACAAGACCGGACGCGACCTGGCTTGCTGACGTGACCTACGCCCCGACCGATGAAGGCTGGCTGCATGTCGCCGCCCCCAAGGGCATGGCGATCAAGGAGATCGTCGGCTGGGTTATGGACGATCACCTGCGTGCCGAGCTCCGCGAATAGGCGTTACTCCTGGCGATCCAACGACGCCAGTCGTCAAAAGGACTGAGCCATAACAGTGATCGCGGTGTGCAAGGCGGATTCAAACGGTCGTCGCAACACCTTGATGAAGGAGGTTGCGATGGTCAAACGAAAGCGGGAAATTGTCAGGAACGCACCTGCTCCTAAATCCGAGCTCACTCACTACATGCTCGATGCCACCGAGACAAAGGAGGGGCAAGACTGTCATCACAGACCGTAAACACGCTCGGCGTTCGTTCGCAGCACGCATTCGAGACTTTCCGCTCGCAGGCGGAGGCCTTCGATTTCGATGCGAGTGCGTTCGAAATCCAGAACTGGGAAATCGGTGCCGAAGATGACTTTCCGGCGACCGTAGCTGTCCATGTATCGGACCAGGCTTGGCGGGAGGTATTTGGGGCTATGGGCGTCCGTGCCGATGAAGACGTTTTCGTGCTTCCAGGCCATGGCGATCATCTCGTCCGTCCACGGAATACCGACATGGATGCCGATGAGTTTGAGCTCGGGGAAATGACAGGCCACGGGATCGAGCGTGATCGGCCGGCCGACGCTTTCGGTCGGGTAGTCCTGCGCGTAGATCATCGATTGCCCGACCTGTAGCTGGATCGGAATATCGAGCTCCACGCATTTGGCGTAGAATGGATACCAGCGCGCGTGGTTGGGCGGCAGCTCGAACCAATGCGGGTAGCCATGGGCGCCGATGAAGCCCATTTCGCGCACGGCCACCTCCAGTGCTCGAACGCCGGCCATGCCTTCGGTAGGGTCGAGCCCAGCGAGGCCCGAGAATCGGTCCGGATGGGCAGCAACGGCGTCTCTGACCATCTCATAGGGCAAGCGCCAGCAGGCGCGCGGGCCATCGGGGCCACATCGATGCGCGATCAGGAAGGCGCGCTCGATGCCGGCATTGTCCATGCGCTGCAGCATCACCTCCAGCGATAGCCCACCATCCGTATCCTCCGAGACGCGCATCTTGTCCTGATAGAACGCGTCTCGGCCTTGGGATCTGAGCGCAAGGGCCTCCGGTGTCCAGAGATTGACGACGGCATCGATGGCCTTGATCCGGCTGGTCATGCGATCTCCAAACCGAGTTCGCGCGCAATCAGACTCCGTTGAATTTCGTTCGAGCCTTCGCCGAAGCTGTAAAGCTTGGCGTCGCGCCAGATACGGGCCATGTCGCTGTCACCGTGATAGCCAGCAGATGCCATGATTTGCATGCCGTGATGGGTGACATATTGCAGGCATTCGGTGGCGATCACCTTGGCCTCCGCGGCGGTCCGGGCGACCTTGGCGCCGGCATCGATCCGGGCGGCGAGATGCTGGGCCATGAGGCGGGACTGGTCGACCCGCATCTGCATGTCGGCGATCCGATGGGAGATGGCTTGAAACGCGCCAATCCGACGTCCGAACTGAACGCGCGTCTTCGCATGATTAAGCGCGATGTCGACCGCAAACTGCGCGTAACCGGTCGTAGCCGCCGCCATTCCAGCGCGCGCATAGTGAAGCGTTTGGCCGAGATGGGCAAAACCTTCGCCTTCGGTGCCGAAGAGGGCGTGTTCGGGCAACCGCACATCGTCGAACCGCACCTCGAAGCTGGGCAGGCAATGGTTGCCGATTTTGGGGATAGGATTGAAGCACACACCCTTCGTGCCCTTGGGTACGAGAAAGAGACTGATGCCTCCGCTGCGGAGGCTGTCCGGATCACTCCTCGCCACCACCACCAGGAAGTCGGCGCGTTCGGCGTCCGAAATCCAGATCTTCTGGCCGTTCAGACACCAGCCATCTTTGGTGCACTCGGCTTTGGTGGCGATCGCGGCGGCATCCGATCCAGCCTCGGTCTCGGTGAGCGCCAGCGCGAACAGGAGCTCACCTCGAATTAGCCGCTGCAGCAGGGCGTCGCGCTGCTCGTCACGCGCATAGCTCACCAGCCCCATGCCGCCGAAACCGACGGCGCGGTTGTAGAGCGAACCCAGCATCCACGCACGCTCGCCGAGACGCTCCTGCACCAAGGCGACGGTCCGCCAATCGCCGCCGAGGCCGCCCATATCGCGCGCGAAGGGGAGCTGCAGCAAGCCGGCTTCGCCCAGGACCTGCAGAAGTTCATAGGGCGGTTCACCGGCGGCATCACGTCGGCGCTGCTCGTCCAAGGGCAGATACCGGTCGACGATGCGGTCGACAGTGGCCAGAATCGACTGCTGGTCTTCGTCGAGGTCGAAGTCCAAGCTATGCTCCCTTTTGCCCGATACGATGGGCATGTTCTCAATAGACTGGGCGGCCGGCGGGCCGTCAATCCTGCGCGATATCGAGAACCATGATGGTGGAAATGTCTCTGACCAATCTCGCGGTGTTGCTGGACCAGCACGCCATCGGGCGACCATCGCACCCGGCGCTGATTCACGAGACGGCAAGCCTGACCTATGGCGAACTGGCCAAGACGGTGAGGCGGTTCGCCGACAAACTCGCGGCCGATGGTGTCGGCAAGGGCGATCTGGTCGGCGTCGGCCTGAAGGACCGGCCAGCCCATGTCATGATGCTTTTTGCGGTCATGCGGCTTGGTGCCGTGATCATGCCAGTGGACTGGCGCTGGACGGCCTCCGAGACGGCAGCTCTGGCGACAGATTTCGCGCTCGATGCGCTCATCGTCGAGTCCGACGCGCCGGATGTTCCAGGACCGCGCCGGATCGCATTTGATCCGGGCTGGGAGCGCGCGGCATCGAGGCTTGCCGGTGATGCGCCCCTGGTGATTGATCGGGATTTGCCAATGATCCTGTCTCTGTCGTCAGGGACCACCGGGCGACCCACGGGGCCGCTTTTGACCCACGGGCAAATGTGGGCGCGCACCGAAAACCAGCTGGCAACACTGACCTTCAATCAGCATGATCGCTATCTCCTGGCGACGCCGCTCTATTTTGGTGGTGGCCGTGCGTTCGCTTTGACCCATCTGATGATCGGCGCGACATTAATCATGTTCCCGCCGCCCTATACGCTCGAAGAGCTGGTGCTGGCCGTCAGTCGTCATCATGCAACCTCGACATTCCTCGTGCCCACCCTGATCCGCCGCCTGCTCGATCAGCCCGACGAGATGCTGCAGGATCTCGAAGGGCTTCGCCTGCTGATCAGCTCAGGCGCTCCGCTGCATGCGGAGGAGCGTGCTCAGATAGAAAAACGTCTCTGTCCAGGCTTTCTCGAATATTTCGCATCCACCGAAGGTGGCGGGATCTCGATCATGACACCGGTCGATCGCGCAGGGCATCCGGATAGTGTCGGTCGCGCCGCCTTTCGCGTAGCGCTGCAGGTGGTGGGTGACGACCATGAGCCGGTGGCGCCGGGCGAGGCAGGGGTGGTGCGCTATCGTGGACCGGGGGTTGCCGACGGCTTTTTCCGCAACACCGAGAAATCCAGCGAGGCGTTTCGTGATGGCTGGTTCTATCCGGGCGACCTGGGCCGGCTCGATGCCGCGGGCTATCTGACCTTGCTCGGCCGATCCAAATCCCTGATCATTCGCGGCGGTGTGAACATCTATCCTCTGGAAATCGAACGTGCCTTGCAATCGCATCCGGATGTGATGGAGGTGGCTGTCTTTGGTGTCGCGGATCGGGAAATGGGCGAAGAGATCTGCGCGGCGATATCGGCAGCACCTGGTACGACCGAGGATATCCTGCGCGTTTTTTGCCGAGAGCGAATGGCACCCTACAAGGTGCCGCGCCATATCGAATTCGTCGAGGCGCTGCCGCGCAATAGTGGGGGCAAAGTGCTGATCGATGCGTTGCGCAATGCGGCGGAATTGCGATTGTCGGGGCAGTGAAACGCCACCGAATGATTTGTCTTTTTCAGCCCTGAGCCTAAGCTGGATATATCGAAACGGTACACATACCGACGTGATGCCAGCAAAAAACCGGCCGCCCAATGGCCGGGACAGGGGAGGAAGAGATGACGATGACGCGCAGAGTTCTTCTCGGCGTAGCCACGGCGGTAGCCATAGCAGGGCCGGCGTCAGCCGAGACCTTCGTTCGCGTCGGCGGCGGGCTCGCCGGCACCTATCCGGTCTTCGCGGCCAAGCTCGTCGAGCTGATCAATCAGAATATCGAGGGCGTGGCAGCCAATGTGGTCTCCGGCAATGTCGAGAAGTCGCAGATCGGCATTCAAACCGGTGAGCTGACGCTCAACATCGCGCCGACTTTCAACAGCAAGCAGATCTTCGACGGCAACGGCTCGCTCGGTGTGCCGACGCCCGATGTCAATCACATCATCACGCTCTATGGATCACCGATCCAGCCTGTGGCGAAGCTGGACGGACCCGACACGATTGCAGCCCTGGCAGAAGGGCCGAACCGGGTGTGGACCGGTCAGAAATCCGGTTTTTTCTATCAGGTCTATGAACCCATCATGCAGGCCGCCGGCATCTCGCCCGACGCCATCGAAGCTGCCGGCGGGGTGATCGAGGAATATGGTTATCTCGACGAGGTGCAGGGCTTTCAGGACGGAAGGCTCGATGCCGGAATCTTCGCTGGGCCGATCCCTTACGGACTCCTGATGCAAATTGCCGAAACGCCCGGTTTCAAGCTGATCGGGATGAACGAGGCCGAGCTCGACAAGCTCGAGGAGATCTTGCCGGGCATGGGCCGTGTGACCGTGGAAGCTGGGGCCTATCCGGGTCAGGACAATGACGTGATGCTGCCCTACTACGTCAACCACCTGGTCGCCAATGCCAATGCCGACCCCGATCTGATCTATCAAGTGACCAGGCTGATGTATGAGAATTATGCCGATTTTCACGGGCTCTTCGCTGGGGCCGAGGAGATCGATGACCAGGACGTGCTTGCCTACAACGTCCTGCCGGTTCACCCAGCCGCCCAGAAATATTTCGACGAGGTCGGGGCCGAGTAGAGTGGTAGGCGGCGTCGGGCACTGATAATCGTCCGGCGCATGTCCCTTGACCGCATCGGGAAATATCAGCAGCAGCCCGGCGACCGATCGTCTGTCGGGGGCTGCTGATGGCGGGTCGCTCTTTGAAGCCTGGGCCATTCTATGCCTGGGGACGTTCTTCGTTCTCATTCACCTCTATGCCGGCATCTTCGGCTCGCCCGATGCTCTGCTGTTTCGATCACTGCATGTCAATGTCGCTCTGGCGCTGGTGTTCCTCAGCCGGCCATTGGGTCAGGGCGCGCTGAAGGCGATCGACCTGACGCTGGTGGCCGGCGCCGCCTGGATCCAGGTCTACTTCTTCATCGAGCTCGAAACCTGGAATATCCGCACCGTCTTTTTCAGACCCATAGATTATTTCACGTCGATCCTGCTCATCGTTCTGATCCTGGAGGCGACCCGCCGTGTCGTCGGGTCGATCCTCGTGCTGATCAGCCTGTTCTTCATGGCTCATGCGGTCTTTGCCAATCATTTTCCCGGCATGTTCTATGGTCCGCCATCGACGGTGAAAAACCTGCTGCAGGGTGTGTTTTTGGATTCGAACGGCATCTTCGGCACCGCGGTTGCCGTGATGGCCAACTTCGTCGTCCTGTTCATTCTGTTCGGCACCATGTTGAATGCCGCGGGCGGCGGCGCCTTCTTCACGCGCCTTGCCTTTGCGCTGTTCGGCCATCGCACGGGCGGACCGGCGAAGGCGGCGGTGGTGTCGTCGGCGATGATGGGGTCGCTTTCGGGGTCGGCCATCGGCAATGTGCTGACGACGGGTGTTTTCACCATCCCCTTGATGATCCGGCTGGGCTATCGCCGCGCCTTTTCCGGCGGGGTCGAGGCGGCGGCGTCCAATGGCGGCATCATCATGCCGCCGGTGATGGGGGCTGTCGCCTTCATCATGGCCGAATTTCTCGACCGGCCGTATATCGAGATCGTGGCGGCGGCGACGATCCCGGCACTGCTCTATTTCCTCGTCATCTTCGTGACCGTGCATACCGAGGCACGACGCCTCGGCCTCAGGCGCATGCCGAAGGACGTCCTGCCGAGCGCCTGGCAAATCCTGCGGCGCGAAGGTTATCTGCTCTTGCCCGTCGTCCTGATCATCGGTGCGCTGATGGCCGGGCGTTCGATCGTCTATGTCGCCGTCATGATCACCGCCGTGACGTTCCTGATCGCGCTGATCCAGCCACGGCGGCGGATCACGCCGCATGCCCTGATGAAGGTGGTCGAGGAAACGGCGCGGGCCACGGTCGGCCTTTCGGTCGCCGCGGCGGCAGCGGGCATCATCCTCGGCGCGATCTTCGCCGTCGGCCTGAGCTTCCAGATCGCCCAGGCGGCGGCGCATGCGGCGGGCGATCAGCTCTGGGCGCTCTTGCTGCTCGCGGCCGCCCTGGCCGTCGTCATGGGCATGGGCATGACCGCTGTCGCGATCTACCTCACGCTGGTCGCGACCATCATTCCCATCTTGAAGATCGCCGGCGTGCCGCCCATCGCCGCACATTTCTTCGCCTTCTATTACGGCATCATCTCCAACATCACCCCGCCTGTCGCGCTCACGGCCTTTGCCGCGGCACCGATTGCCAAGGCCAACCCGCTTGCGGTGGGGGTCGATGCATCGAGACTGGGCCTTGCCTGCTTTCTCCTGCCGATCCTGTTCATCTATTCGCCAGGCCTTCTGCTCGAAGGAAGCTGGGTCGAGACGGTGCATGTCACCACCATGGCGGCACTCGGGCTTTGCGCCTTTGCGACAGCCACGACGGGCTTTGCGTTCGCGCCGATGCCTGTTTGGCAGCGCGGAGCGGCGCTCGTCGTATTCGGCCTCGCGATTCTGCCCGATTTCCGCCTGAACGCCGCTGCCCTGGCCGTTGCGGCCATCGCCGGCGGCGCGAACTATCTGATGCGATCGTCAAGCGGGCCGGCAGTCGAAGCGGCCAAGGCGGAGAGCGGTGACGGCGAAAAACGGATCCTCGCTTCCATCATGCAGGATGTTCCGAAAGACGATGACCTCGATGCCAGGGGTGGCTGGTTCTGGGGGGCCTGGCTGGTGGTGGTGGGCGTGGCGCTCATCTTTTACTGGTCTAGCGCGCAATTCCTGCAGGCGCGCGAGCCGCTGTCATGGACATTGGTGATGGCCTTGACGTCGATCGGTGCGACGGCAGGTATTACGCTCGCGAGCCGCTTTTCGACGCGTCCTCTGTCGACAAGCCCAGCACACCCGGATTGAGGATGCCGTCGGGATCGAACAGACGCTTAAGCGTGCGCAGCATGTGTTTCCAGCCATCGGGCAGATCGTCGATGTAGCGATAATGGTGGCCGATCTGCAGATGGCTGCCGCCGGCGGCAGCCATGGCCTCGCCTAGACATCGACGCAGGTCGATGGCCAGTTGGCGGGCCTCGGGTTGGGGGGCGGCTTCGAGATACGGCTCGGCCTGTTGGGTCGGGCTCCGGGTTTTTTGAAACAGTGTCAGGGCATCCGGCCAGAAAAGCTGTGGCTCGATCAGGATCTCGCCCTTCACGGCGGCGAGCAGGAAGGTTGCGCGGATGTCGTGATCTGCCATCCGTTCCGCCTTGGCCTCGATCACCTCGGCTGCCGCCCGATACCCGCTTCGTGCATGTCCGGCTGGGAAGACCCCATGGCAGGACAGCCAGCGCTCGCCATGGGGTCCGATCAGCGCCTTGATCGGACGAAAAGGGCGCGCGCGGGTGACCCGCGGGATCGTGTCGGGGATGACGGTGCTGCCTGATTTCTCGGCGGCGGTCGCCACGGCATCGGCAAGGGTCGAGGCCAGGCCGGCGACCGGCGGCTCGATCACGACATGCAGCGTCCAGGCGAGGTCCGCCAGCATCGCCCGGTGCAGGCGTCGACCGGCGAGAAGATGTCGGGCGGTTTCAGTGATCGATCTTGATTTGCCGGCAATGTCGCTCGCCATGCTTGACGATTCCAGGACGGAGAACCCGGTCGCCGCAAGATTCCGGTGAGCGACGCGATCCATCGCCCAGACCTCGGCGAGATGCGGTATATCGAGAAGGGTCTGCATTGCCGAGAGGACTTGATCCGCAGCACCGAATGCAAAGGATGCGAAAACCGGATCTGGTGGGCTCGGGACAAGGGGAAGGACGGCTTTGGTCTTGATGCCGAACGCGCCGCAGTCTCCGAGGAACGGGCCCAAAAGGTCGGGGCCGAAATAGGAGAGGCTGGGCTGTCGGCCGGCTGCCCATGCGCCCAGACGATGCGGTTTGCCGGTGCCGTCGACGATCTCCAGCCCGAGCACATGATCCGCCGCATAGCCGAACGCCGCCGAGCCGAAGAAGGCGCCGTTCTGGCTGAGCGCGCCGCCGATGGTCGCCGTGATGCCCGAAAGCGGCCCGAAGAACGGAGTCCGGTATCCGGCCACGGCGAGGGCTTCGAGGAGCTTAGCCCAACTGCATCCGGCCTCGACGATCACGTGGCGCGACACAGGATCGATCTCGATGACCTGATCGAGATCCGAGAGGTCCAGGGAGAGGGCGTTGGAACATTCCGGCAGGTAGCCGCCGGTATAGGACATCCCGCCGCCACGCGGATGGATGCTGAACCCTGTGCTGCCTGCCAATGCGACGACGCGAGCCAGCATGTCGGCGTTTGGGGGGCGGATTACGGCTGCGACCGTCTTTGGCGCCTTTCCCGCGATATCTTCTGAATGCAGTGCGCAAACATCGGGAGCGGTGATGACGCGTTCGGTCCCCAGGAGGCCCTCGAAGGCGCGAAGCGGCATGCTCACCTGCACATGTCGGCAAGGACTGGAGCGAGCTGTTCGGGTGGTCGCGGTACCCGTTCAATCCTTTCCAGCCCGACAGTCTGTTCGGCCCAGCCCATCAGGGCATCGGCATCGGGGTCGCTGTCATAGACCAGGATCCGTACCCGGCTTGTCAGCGCCGAAAGGTCGGCGGAGGCATCGGTTTGATAGAGAAGCCTTGCAAGCTCAACTCCGATCTGGCCGGAGAGCGTGTTGGCGCGGAAGCGATGGTGAATGCGGGCGGCATCGCGCTCGCTGCCGATCTTCCTCAGTTCGGTATTCACGCGGTTGTACCAGGGCTTGTAGATTTCGTAGTCGCGCGCCCACCAGAAAGCGGCGAGCAGGTGGGCGCCGTCCCAGCTGGGCGCCAGATCCGGTAGATGGCCTGCTGCATCCTGCGCGACTTGCGGCCAGGGATCCAGCGCCAGGATCTCGGGCGTACCGGGAAGGGTGGTCGCCACCGGCAGACTGGCACCGCAGGCGATGAGCGGCGCCTTGTCCGCGCCTATGTCGACAAGCGCCTCGGCAACGCCGGCGGTCAGCATCGCGATATTGGCCTTGACGCCATCGGCCAATCGCGAGGCGCCAAATCCCGGAAGGTTGACCCGGACGACGCGATGGCTCTGGCGAAGCCGCTCGGCGAGATGGTCCAGATCCGCCATGCCGCCGGGAATGTCGTGAAGGAGGACGAGGGTGTCGCCGGTGCCGTCTATACGACAGATGACCGGACCGGCGCTTGTATTAGCGATATATCTCGTGCCGGGGTGAACGCCGGCGCGTTGCACGACCTTGGCGGCGCTTAGCTGTCCGCTGCCGGCATGTCGCTCCGCCAGCTCTTTAATCGCAGCACCCCATTCATCGCGATCCGCCGACAGTGCTTTCAGGGTGACATGACCGCCGGCGCCGCGTGCCCGTTCCATGTGGGAAAACAGCAGATCGTCTTTCCGGGTTACGATATAAACGGGGCGGTCGACCTGAGGGAGCGGCGCGTGGTGATCATAGCGAAAGGCGGCCGAATAGCCGACACGGTACTGATCGTCAGCCAGCAGGAAATCGTCCACCACGCCCTGCATCGCACGGAGTGACGGCGGGCCGAAGCTGAGCTTCGAACCGTCGCCGACCTGGTTCCAGGGAAACGCGGTGAACTGGTCCCGTACTCGTGCCCAGAGCCAGGTCGCGAGGCTGCCGTCCAGGCTTGGCCGAAACGGCGGGAGATAGGAGGCGAGCAGCTGATCGCGCTCCACATCGGTGAAGATCGCATAGCCATCAAGAATTGTAGCGGATATGAGATCGGGTCTTTGCTTAGCGCATTCGACGGCGATCGCTGCTCCGGTATGGGTGCCGTAAACCGGGACTGGCCCGAGTTTCAGCGCATCGATAAGCTCCAGCACGACTGCGGAAAAATCCGAGATTTCCGGGCGCGACATCGGCATCGGATCGGACAGGCCGAAGCCTGGCGTATCGATCATGATGCAGGTGAACTGGTCCGCCAAGCGTTGTGCGAGTGGCAGAAGGGCCGAGGAGGAGCGGGGCGATTCATGGCACATGACCAACGCGGGGCCGTTGCCGAGCGCTTGGATGCGCAGATGCAAGCCGCTGGGCAGCCGGACAATGGTCTGGAGTGGGGTCATGCATCGACCTCCCATCGATTACGCAGTGCGCGTTTCAGCACCTTGCCAGCGGCATTGCGCGGGATCTCCTCGACGAAGCGGATGGTTTTTGGGACTTTGTGCGGTGCCAGGCCTGCGCGGCAGGCTGCGAGGACGGCCTGCTCCTCCGGCGGTGTGTCGACCGGGCGTAAAAAGGCGCAGACGGCTTCGCCCCAGCGCCGGTCCGGCACCCCGACAACGGCGGCTTCGGCGATGCCGGGCAGGGTGTAGAGGACTTCCTCGATATCGCGTGGATAGATGTTGACGCCGCCTGAGAGGATCATGTCCTTCTTGCGGTCCATGATGTGGATGAAGCCTTCCTCATCCTCACGGGCGAGGTCGCCTGCCGAGAACCAACCGTCGCGGAAGCTCGCTGCCGTTTCTTCGGGCTTGTTCAGATAGCCATTGAACAGCGTCGGGCCGTTGGAGAACAATTCGCCGATCTCACTCGCAGCCACAGGCGCGCCGTCCTCGCCGAGGAGGCGCACATGCTGCCCCGCGATCGGCCGGCCGGCGCAATTCTGCTTGCGACGCATTTCGTCCGGGTAGAGATTGGTGACCACCCCGGCTTCGGTCGAGCCATAGGTCTCGTGAAGGCATCCGTCACCGAAGTGCTCCAGTGCCTTGTGCTTCGTCTCTTCAGGGAGTGGGGCTGCGTTGCAGATGATGCTGCGAAAGTTATGTTCCGAAAGCCGTGCCAGATCCCGTTCAGGAAGATCGAACAGACCGTGAAGCTGCGTCGGCACGACGAAGGTGCCGGTGTTTCCCCCTGATGTCATCCGATCGAGCAGGATATCGGGAGCGTAAGCCGGCATGAGTTCGACCTCGCCGCCGAGGAACAGCGATGCCATCGGAAAGGCAAAGCCGCCGCCGTGAAACAGCGGGGTGGTCACCAAGAAGCGGTCGCGTGGGCCGAAACAGCCGTAGATCGAAGCGAAGACGAAAAAGGAGATCACCCGGCTTCGATGCGACAGGCAAACGCCCTTTGGCTGGCCGGTGGTGCCGGAGGTGTAGGGGATGGCGAAGGTTTCCCATTCCTCGGGGAGCGGGTTGGGTGCTCGGTCGGAAGCTCGTTTCAGCCAATCCTCATACGCATCGCCGAATATGTGAACCCTGGCTTTGGTCGAGGCCCGCACCTTCTCGGCGCTGGCCGGATCAGAGAAGATCAGCTTCGGATCACAGTCATCGAGGATCGCGGCGATCTCGGTTTCGGTCTGCCTCGGATTGATCGTGGCGACCGCGGCACCCATCGAGGACGCACCCGCGACGACGTCGAAATACTCAGGTCGATTGGCGGAGAGAAGGGCAATGGTCGAGCCTGGCGTCACGCCCGCTGCGACGATGCCGTTGGCAAGTCGGTTCATCCGGGCGCCGAGATCCGAGTAAGTCAGCGAAACTTCGCCCTGCCGAAGCGCAGTCTTGTCAGGCAGGCGATCGGCGTTCGCTCGGACACCGCTTGCTATGTCCAATGGTCGGTAGCTGGGACCAGGGCCGTTCATGATCCGCCTTGACCGTCGGGTACACGCACGCCGGAGCGGATCTGCTGCTCGATGACATCGTCGCCGGTTGGAGGCGCTGAAGGTGATCGCGCTTTTGCACCCGAACAACTCTCCGGCAGACGGAAGACTCGGAGCGCGTTGTCACGCATCAACAGCGCCTTGCTTGCGGGGCGAAGGTCGAGCTGGTCGATCTCGAGAACGGCGCGTTCGGGGTCGATCACCGGCCAATCCGTGCCGAACAGAACTTTCTCCCGGCCGTAGGTGTCGAGGTAATGGATCAGCGCCTTGGGCCAGTGCTTTGGGGCATAGGCATCGGCGCCGATGAAGACGTTTTCATGCTTCCAGGCCATCGAGATCATCTCGTCGGTCCAGGGAACACCGATATGGATGCCGATGAGCTTGAGCTCCGGGAAGTCGATGGCGACGTCGTCGAGGGTGATCGGGCGGCCGACCGAGGGCAGGCGCCGTTCGCGCGAATAGATGAGGTTGTGGCCCACCTGCATCATGATGGGAATGTCGAGCTCGCAGCATTTGGAATAATAGGGGTAGTAGCGCCGATCGTTGGGCGGCAGGCCGAACCAGTGCGGATAGAGATGGGCGCCGACGAAGCCCAGTTCCTTCACGGCGTATTCGAGATCGTAGATCCCCTGCATGCCGCGAAACGGATCGACTCCGGCAAGCCCGGAAAACCGGTCCGGCCAGTTCGCACAGACGCCGGCCACCCGGTCATAGGTGATCTCGAACGAGCCCTTGATCTTGAGATCGCCTGCCCGAACTGCGATCAGCAGCGAACGGTCGATCCCGGCGCGATCCATCTTGGCGAGGTAGGTGTCGATCGGAACGCCTGGGCGCATGTCCGCCGGCATCCGCACCTGTTCCTTGAAGGCCTCGTCGATTCCCGTGCGCCCTTCATCGACCTCCCTGGGCGTATAGAGATTGCAGACGATGTCGATCGCGCCCATTTGTTCTTTCCTTCAATCGATCGGCCGTGCTCGCATGCGGGCAGCGCTCATGGCGTATACGCGATGGGTCTGAAGCCAGCTTCGTCGCGTATGATTGTCGTCCAGCCCGGGTCCGGGAAGTGTGCCGGGATCAGGAGGCGGCCGGTGCCGGCGATCGCCTCCAGCAGATCCTTCCGGGTGCGGCGGGATTGATCGGGGTCGGTGCAAAACGCACTGGACCAGTCGGGACATGCGAGCTGCAAAGGGGAGTGGATGGCATCGCCAGAGAAGACGGCGCCCGGGCCCTGTTTCGCGTGGATGCATGTATGTCCGGGCGTGTGACCGGGCGCAGCGTGCAGCGTCAGGTCCTTGGCGAGATCGTAGCCGTCATCGACCAGATCCATGCGTCCTGCTTCCATCACCGGAAGGACACTGTCGGCGAAAGCACCGTGCTTCTCTCGGCTGGCCTGATGCTCGCCTTCCCAAAAACGGTATTCTTGCCGTCCGCAGATATAGCGCGCATTCGGAAAGGTCGGGACCCAGCGGCCGTCTTCGAGCCTGGTGTTCCAGCCGACGTGATCGGCGTGGAGATGGGTGCACATGACGACATCGACGTCGGCAGGGCCGATACCGGCCGCCGCAAGCGCCTCCAGCCACGCCGTCCCATCCCGGCGGTGCCAGTCGGGGCGGAGCGGGCGCTCTTTATGGTTGCCGACGCAGGTGTCGATCAGGATCACGCGGCCACCGAGCCTGAGCAGCCAGGAGCGGACTTTCAGGTGCAGAGTGC
>JBPCVQ010000143.1:0-3598 GCA_051010395.1 Geminicoccaceae bacterium
TTTTTTTATAGGTCATGTCGTGACGATCGAGCAGACGCCAGATGGTGCTTGGTGCGACCTTCAGGCCATGGGTTTGCCAGACATGCTCGACCAGCTCGGCGAGTGTGCGGTCGCTGTTCTTCGCCAAAGACACGATCTCATCGGCGTGTACTGCAAGGCTATGGGAGCGATGGTCACCGCCTCGTGCGCGCGGTCGAATGTTGCCGGTACGTCGTTTTTGGTCGACCCACTTGATCGCGGTCGATGGCGCAACGCTGAAAAAACCCGCCGCCGATCGCCGTGACATCCCGCCTTCAACGGCCGATATCAGCCGTTCTCGTAGATCTATCGAAAGAGGTGTCGACATGCAAGCTGGCCTCCCAAACCAGCCCATATCTTGAATCAGATTAGTACCAAAATTGGAATCCCTAACGATTCCATTAGGTTAGAAAGTGCGCTAGCCGCCGGTCCGGAAGGCTTCAGGCACGAAGAACAGATGGTCGTTCTCGTCGCCTGCGGTCACATGGCAGGTGACACAGAATTCGACCCGATCCGCATTGTCGCCCCCGCTCATGCCGAAATAGCTCCCATCGGGCATGATCATGCTGTAGCGCCAGTCCCGTGTCTCGGGATCGAAGCCCGGCGCCATTTTTTCCATCAGAAATAGCGGGCCCAGAAAGACGTCGCCTACGGCGGTGACGGCGAAGGAGTCTTTGGCGAGGACAGCGCCTTCGGGCAGGGGCTCCAAATTGTCCTGCTGGTCGTAAGATCCCGAGAGCCTGTTGCCGTAATTGTTGACGTAGCGGCTGCCATGGGTGGCTGAGGGATAGGGGGCGGTGTTGAAGCGCTGCCAGCGACGGTAGTTGGCGGCATCCGAATTTTGCGACAATGCATAGGCAGCGGTCATATCGTCGATAACTCGGCTGTAGACCGCCTCCGCCTCGGCGGGCGACAGGCCTGCCGGCTCCTCAACGGAAAAATGCTCGTCCGGCAACGACATTTCCTCTGCAGAAATTGTCGCCGGTAATGCCAAGAGCAAGAGGGAGAACAGCCCGAAAAGCTTCGGGCGAGAGAACAGGGCCGATGGCGATGATGACATCGAAACGGCAAACTCCGGTCAACGCACACGCCGCGCCCCTGGATGTGCAAATTTCGATCCGGTCAGCTCCTGGAGTTCCTGTCTAGCCCCATTGGCGTGAAGACGCCAGAACACCTCACATGATGTTGATGCCCGAGAAGGAGAATGCTTGACCTTCCCGTAGGCGGCAGCTCGAAGAAAGAGCATGTGCAACGACAACAGCAAAACCGGTAAGGAGTTGACGATGACGTTTGCTCGATACGCCTGTTTGGCGATCTGTGCTGCCCTCACTCTGACGGCGGCTGGCCCCGGATCGGTCGTGCAGGCGCATGACGGGGCGATGGGCGTTACCAAGGAACGCATGGATATGATGAAGGGCATGGCCGATGCGATGAAGGCGATGGGGCTGATGCTCAAAGGCGAAGCGCCCTTCGATCCCGAAATCATCGCGACCAGTGCCGGCTATCTGGTCAAGAATGCCAGGACCATTCCAGATCTCACGCCAAAAGGCAGCAACGCGCTGCCGAGTGAGGCGCTGGATGCCATCTGGCAGGATTGGGATCGTTACGTCGACAGCGCCAACCAGCTTGCCGACGAGGGAGCAAAGCTTGTCGAGATCTCGGAAAACGGCCATGATCTCGAGACGGTGCGCGCCCAATTCGCGAAGCTTGGAAGGACCTGCGGCTCCTGCCACGACGCCTTTCGCAAGCCGAAGGACTGATCGGCGCTTGGCGGAACGTTGCCGCGTGCTGCGTCATCCCGAGGCGGGAGGAAACCATGACTGACGATCGGATCGACCTATCCATCAAGCCTGATGTGAAAGGCTTTTTCGATCCCGTAACCCACACCATCAGCTATGTGGTGAAGGACCCGCGTTCGAACGCCTGTGCCGTGATCGACCCGGTCATGGATATCGATCTCGCCGCAGGACGCATCACGTCCGACCATGCCGACGAAATCATCGCTTATATCAGGGAACAGCGCCTCGCCGTCGAGTGGCTGATCGAAACCCACGCCCATGCCGATCACCTCTCGGGCTCGCCCTATATTCAGCAAGAGCTTGGCGGCAGGATCGGGATCGGGGCCGAGATCATCGTCGTCCAGGAGGAATTCGGCAAGATCTTCAACGAGGGTACGGAGTTTCAGCGGGACGGCAGCCAGTTCGATCGTCTCTTCAAGGATGGCGACACGTATGACGTGGGCGGTATGAAAGCTTTTGTCATGCACACGCCAGGACACACGCCCGCCTGCATGACCCATGTCATCGGTGATGCCGCCTTTGTCGGCGATACGCTCTTCATGCCGGATGGCGGCAGTGCGCGTGCCGATTTTCCGGGCGGCGATGCCGGGATTCTTTATGACTCCATCCAACGCGTACTGGCACTGCCTGATGAAATGCGTCTCTTCATGTGTCATGACTACGGCCCCGGCGGGCGCGAGATCCGCTGGGAGACGACGGTCGGCGAAGAGAGGGCGAACAACATCCATGTCGGCGGCGGCAGGAGTCGGGAAGAGTTCGTCGCCATGCGTGAGACCAGAGACAAGACGTTGAACATGCCGACGCTGATCATCCCTTCGATCCAGGTGAATATGCGCGGCGGCAAGCTGCCGCCAGCCGATGAGGAAGGCACGACCTTCTTAAAGGTCCCGGTCAACCGGCTCTGACGGCGCGAATGCGGGAAAGGCAAGACATGGCAGGCAGGAAAGTCACCGAGCAACTCTCGGTCAGCCCGCAGATCACCGCAGATGACGTCCCGGCCATCAAGGCCGCTGGCTTTCGCTCGATCATCTGCAACCGTCCGGACGGCGAGGAGCCGGGCCAGCCTGATTTCAGAGCGATCGAAGCCGCCGCCAAAGCGAGCGGCCTCGATATTCGTTATCAGCCTGTGATGTCTGGTGGGCTGCGGCAGCAAGACGTCGATGCCTTCGCCTCCCTCGCCGACGAATTGCCGGCGCCGATCTTCGCTTTTTGCCGAAGCGGTACGCGTTGCATCTTTCTTTGGGCACATGCTGAGACCAAGAAACGGCCGTTGCCCGAGATTCTCGAAATGGCCAAACAAGCTGGCTACGATCTAGGTGGCGGATGACGGTTAGATTTATCCGCCCGGCTCAGCGACTGCTGCCGGGATCTGGGCGCTGGCCTCGCGCAGGCGCCGCTCCACCTTCTGTGCATCTCCGGCGGCGCCGGCGTTATTGAACACTGCGACAGCCTCTTCGAGCGCCTCGATCGACGCCTGTCGGAGGTCCGAATCGCCGCTGACGTCGGCTAGCCCGCCGAGTGAAACGCCGAGGTGATGTTGCGCGGCTGCCCAGAGAAGCGGGGTCTCGCTCCGTTTGAACTGGCCGAGGGCATCGCGGCAGGCCACAGCCGCCTGTTCGAGGATACCTGCATTCCTTTGCCGCTTGCCAAGAAGCGCGAGTGCATAGCCGAGATCGCTTCGGGCGATCGCCCAGCGCATGGGATCCCTTTGTTTCGGCCATTCGCCGAGTACGGCCTTGAAGGCGAGAATAGCGTCGTTCAGCTCGCGGGTTCCTGAATTC
>JBPCVQ010000144.1:0-5391 GCA_051010395.1 Geminicoccaceae bacterium
GAGGGATTTTTTGATGGACAAGCGGCTTTATCCGGTGACGCCGGAATTTTTCAAGCGGGAGATCAAGCCCCTGATTGACAGTTGTTATTCTCGTGCGGGCAGGCCCAAGAAGATCAGCGACTATCAGGTCTTTTGCGCCGTGCTGTATGTGCTTCGCACCGGTGTTTCCTGGCGGGATCTGCCACGCTGCTATGGCTATTGGCACAGCGTGTATCTGCGCTTCAGCAAAGCCAGTAAGCGCGGGATCTGGTGGAAGACTCTCATAACCTTACAGCAGCATAAGAAGCTTACCATGCATGTGATGCTGGCGGATTCGACCACGTTTAAGGTGCATCGCCACGGTGGCGGCCCAAAAGGGGGCAGCATAGCCGCGGCCGAAACCGCGCCGGTGTGACCACCAAGCTGCGTCTGGCGATGACCGCTGAAGGCCATGTCGTCGAGGGCATGCTGACCGGTGGTCAGGTGCATGAAGTCACGGTGGCAGATGATCTGCTGGAGGATGTTGTCGCCTGCTACGTGGTTGAAGACATGGGCTACGACTCCGATGCCCACAGGGCGGCGTTGCGAGCGAACAACAATGTGCCGGTGATACCGGGAAGGAAAAACCGGAAGATCCCCGCGCATTATGACAAGGCATTGTACAAGTGGCGGAAAAATATCGAATTATTCTTCGGAAAGATCAAAGAAAACAAGCGAACGGCAATGCGCTTCGACAAACTCGATGAGACCTTCCTCTCCTTCATCGCCCTCGCCGCTCTCAAAATATTAACTAGAATCAAAATTAGCTAACAGTGTCTAGTGGTGAGTCTTCGACAGAGGAGTCCCTCTCTGACCTCGGAAAACCTGGCCGCATACCGTCAGCTCGTAGGCATCCGGTGAGAACCGCCTAACGATCTCGCGCATTCTGGTGCTGACTGTGGCTATGCCTATGGATAGTCACAGTGCGCAAGTTTGCCGGCTGGAGGTCGTGAACACTGGTCGGCGACGTCGTTGGAGCTTTGAGGAGAAGCTTCGGATTGTCGAGGAGAGTTACCGGGGTCATCGCCAAGCCTCGGCGACGGCGCGCCGCCACGACATTTCACAGTCGCTTCTGTTCAGATGGCGGAAGGCGTTTCGGCAAGGCCGTTTAGGTATGGCACCGGACGAACCCGATCTGGTGCCGGCGATCATTACCCAAGACGATGATCCTGATGACGATGATGATGACGGCTCCTCGACGCCTATGGGTCGGATGGAGATCATCACCAGGCACGGCGGCCGCGTGATCGTCGACGCCGCAGTCGATGCCAGCGCCTTGGCCCGGGTTCTCGAGGTGTTGGATCGGCGATGATACCGGTGCCGTCGGGCGTTCGCGTGTACCTGTCGACCGGCGTGACCGATATGCGCCGCGGCATGCCCGGCCTGTCGCTGCAGGTGCAGGAGGCGCTCGGCCGCGATCCGCACGCAGGCGATTTGTATGTCTTCCGAGGTCGTCGCGGCGATTTCATCAAAGTGCTTTGGCATGATGGGCTCGGTTTGTCGCTCTACGCCAAAAGACTTGAACGCGGCAAGTTTATCTGGCCGTCGCCGGCGGACGGGGTGGTGTCGATTTCGGCGGCTCAGCTTGGCTACCTGCTTGAGGGTATTGACTGGTGTCACCCGCAGCGCACCTGGCGCCCAGCTGCGGCCGGTTGACTCACCCAGAGCCTGAAGGGGCCACAAAGCCGGCCGGATGTGCTGTTCTCCAGGCCATGGTCGGAACGCCGGATGACATCGAAGCCCTGAAGGCCGAACGCGCGGCACGTCTTGCCGCTGAGGCCAGGGCCTCGGGCATTGATGCTCTGGTCGCCTCGTTGAAGCTGCAGATCGAGAAGCTCCGTCGTGAACTCTATGGTCAGCGCTCGGAGCGGAAGGCCAGGCTTCTTGACCAAATGGAGCTCGAACTCGAAGAGCTTGAAGCCAGCGCGACCGAAGACGAACTCGAAGCCGAGATGGCGGTAGCTGAGACAACCGAGGTCAAAGCCTTCACGCGCAAGAAACCATCGAAGAAGCCCTTTCCAGAACATCTGCCGCGCGAACGGGTGGTGATACCCGGCCCGACGTCGTGCGACTGCTGCGGATCGACGAAGCTCTCGAAACTTGGTGAGGACATCACCGAGACGTTGGAAGTGATCCCCCGGCAGTGGAAGGTGATCCAACACGCCGATCCGTGTCCTGGCCAAGGGGCAATGTAAAAAGGCGACAGCCTGGGCCTATGTCCGCGACGACCGGCCGTTCGGCGGCCCTGATCCGCCAGCCGTGTTCTTTCGCTATTCGCGCAATCGCAAGGGTGAACATCCAACACAGCATCTCGCTAACTTCGCCGGCGTGCTGCAGGCTGACGCCTATAGTGGCTTCAACCCACTACTCGATTCCGAGCGGGCGCCAGGGCCGATCACGCCGGCGCTGTGTTGGGCTCATAGCCGTCGAAAATTCTTCGAGCTGGCCGATCTCAAGAAGCAGGCGCGCAGCAAGAAAAAGCTGGTGATCTCGCCCATGGCACTGGAGGCGATCAAACGGATCGATGTCCTCTTTGACATCGAGCGTGCGATCAATGGCCGACCTGCCGAGGAGCGGTTGAGGATCCGTAAGGAAAAGAGTGCGCCCCTGATGGCTGAACTCGAAGCCTGGATGCGCGAGGAGCGCGCCAAGCTCTCCAAACATGCCTCCGTCGCCGGGCCTATGGACTACATGTTGAAACGCTGGAAGGCTTTTTCCAGGTTCATCGAGGATGGCAGAATCTGTCTTACCAACAACGCAGCCGAACGAACGTTGAGAGGCATCGCGATGCTTGGGTCATTATGCACCCTCCTTTCAAGTGTCTGTAAACATTGGAAGCGTGTCCTGGTCGGCAGCGCGACACGGGCGGCCTTTTCGGGCAATCGCAGTTTTGACGGCATCGGTCTCGAGATCTGAGGTCCGGATTTGGTATGGCGCGCCCGGTACGACCTGAGTGGCGGCGAGGGTCTTGGTCTTGATGAGACGCCGTATGGTGTGGTTGGTCACGCCAAGGCTCTTGGCGGCCTCTGTCATAGTCAACCATTCACCGCCTTTGTCGGCGGACAGATAGGCGTGAATTTTCCTGACACGGCGCACCGAGCAGACCCGCTTTGCAGTCCAGGTCTTGCCTTGGCCGGTCGGCATGCCCATCCGGTTGAGCGAGGCCGCGATATGCTCATCCGACCAACGCCCCGCCATGCTGCGCATCACGGCCAAGGCGTCTTCTGTCGTCGCACAGCCATGTTCGCCGGCTCGAGGCTTCTTCACGCGTAGCTCGCTATGCTGGCCGCCACGCCAATGGATGGTCAGCACAACCTCACGTGCCTGATCATCGACGTCGACGACGATATCGACGATCAGGCTGCGCAGAAGCTGCTGCCGGGCGCGCATGGTGACGCCGGTTGCGTGCCAGGCTGCCGAGAGATGCTCCGCAAGATCACTAAAGGCGCCAGGGTCGACCTTGACGGTTTCCTGCTGCCCGCTCGATTGGCGGGCCTGCAGGTCCTGGACACGGCAAAGCGCCACCTCCCAGTTCCTCTCGAGTTGGGCGGTGATCAGCCGATTGTCGGGATCGCAGGCGGCATAGCGGCGTTCCGCCAGGCTCGCCTCGTAGCGAGCCTGCTGCAGCTCCAACGCCAGAAGGCGCTGCTGTTCGTCCTGTCGTTCGCGTTGCATGCGCTCGGCCTCCAACGCTGCCTCGATCGCCATGGGCTCGACCGCTCTGAGCAATTCCTTGGCGATCGCGTCGTCCACACGCGGCCCGCCAAAGACCATGCATCGCAGCAGGCCCATCATAAGGTTCGGCTTATCACAGCGATACACCGGACGGCTCTTCGGGTTGCCGGTATAGGTGACGCCAAGCCGGCGGCCGCAACGCCCGCAGATCAACATGCCTGACAGCAACGCGCGGCCGCCTCGGCCAGACTTGGTCCCTCCGGCCCAACCATAGGCATTGCTGGCCAGCTGCTTTTGGTTACGTTCGTACTCGGCAAAGTTGATGTAGCCTTCGTGGTGATCTTTGATCATCACTTCCCAGCTGCCCATCGGTTTGCCGTGACCGTAACTCTTGCGAGCCCGGCCTTCGACAATCTCGGTCCGCTTCTCGCTTTTGCCGTAGACATACACGCCGGCATAAAACGGGTTCTTCAGAACCGAGATCACGTTGCGGTAGCGGATTGGTCGCCATTCAAAACTGGTCATGCGGCCTTCATCAGAAGGTCGGGGGAAGTGGATTTGATCGGCCGTCATCGACAACAACACCTGGCGAGCGCTGCCCAACTCGCGAAAGCGCGTGAAGATGAGCCGGATCACTTCCTGCAGGCGAAGATCGGGATCAAAGCCCAAGCCGGCATCGCGATGCCAGATGTAACCGAACGGCACGGGCAGACGCAGTTCACCACGTTTGGCCTTCGCGCGGGCGGCATCCAGCATGCGGGCGCGCAGCACCCCAAGCTCGAACTCGCTGATGCTGCCCTTCATGCCCAACAACAGCCGGTCATTCGGTCGGCAGGGATTGTAGATTCCATCTTGATCGATGACGCGGGCCTCCACCAAGCCACAGAGCTCCAAAAGATGATGCCAATCGCGGCCGTTGCGGGCGAGCCTGGAGGCGTCGAAACACAAGACGGCGCCAACCTTTCCAGCGCAAAGCGATGCGACCAGACGGTCAAACCCAGGCCTGGCAACCGTACCGCTTGCCGATCGGCCCATGTCGTCGTCGATCACCTCGACGCTCTTGAAACCATGCTGCCGTGCGACTTCGACCAAGTCATATTGCCGGCGCCCACTCTCCAGGTTGGTCATGACTTGGGATTGCGTCGACTGGCGCACATAGACCACGGCCTTGCGCCTGAGCAGGCTGGCGGGCAACAGATCAACGGCCGTCATCGTCGAACTCCTCGACAGCCAAGCCTGCGGCCTGCATCAGAATCTGAGCCAGTGCTAACGCAACCTTCCGTCGCTCGGCTGCGTCCAGCCCTGCCGTTCGCATGGCGTCGAACATCAGGTTCAACTGGTGTGACCCCGTCAGCGGTGCCGGCTTCTTCGGATTCTTCATCGCGTTCCTCCCGAACGATAATAGCTTCCTTGGAGGAAGCCTCGCTCGGGCGAACGTCAAGCAGGTGCTGGCACAGCTCAACCAACGTCGCCCATTCGACCCGCGGCGGCCCAACTGTCATCGTCGCACATGCTACGGGATCGAGCATCCAGGCCGCCATCAGCACGACAATGCCGCCGGTGCCCTCAACCCTCACATAGCAGCCGTCGGCACGCTCCTGTATCTGACGAACCAGAACCCTGTTGCCGAAATAAGGATGCCAGCGGTAGTAAACCTCCAACTCCTGCCCGACATGGGCAGAATGAACGGGCCGTTGC
>JBPCVQ010000145.1:0-9672 GCA_051010395.1 Geminicoccaceae bacterium
GCGCTCAATGAGTTGGCCACGATCGCACCGGCATGGCTTAAAAGCATCGCGCCTAAAGCTTGGTATGAACGTTACAGCCGCCGTGTTGAAGATAGCCGCCTGCCCCGCACGGCAGCCAAACGCCAGGCCTATGCAGAGATGGTTGGCGAGGATGGCTTCGTCCTGCTGGCCCTTCTCGACGCGGCTGAGACGCCGTCAGAGCTGAGACGATTGCCGAAGGTGCAGGCGTTGCGCATGGCCTGGTCTCGACATTTTGAAGGTGACGCGCCTTCCAACGGCAATCCGCCAAGCGTGCGCTTCAAGAGCAATCGTGAGGTCGCCAAGGCGAAAGAGAAGATCGAATCACCCTACGATGTGGAAGCTCGCTATCGCAATAAGGGAGGTGAGACGTGGACCGGTTACATGATGCATCAGAGTGAGACCTGCGATGATGATACCGTCAACCTGATCACTCATGTCCACACCACGCCCGCCGACGTCCATGAAGCGATGTGTACCGACAAGATCCACGCCGCGCTCGGCGACAAAGGGCTGTCGCCCAAGGAGCATTTGGTGGATGCCGCCTATGTTTCCGCCGATCTCTTGATCCAAAGCCAAGATGATCACGGCATCGATCTGGTTGGTCCGCCACGGCCGAACCCAAACTGGCAAAGCAAAGTCGAAGGTGGTCACACCACCGATCAATTCACCGTCGATTGGTCACGTCAGGTTGCGCATTGCCCGAAAGGTATCGCTTCAACGTCTTGGAAAACCTACGCTAAAACGGACGGCCAATCCTATCATCAAGTTCGATTTCCGACGGCCGCCTGTCGCAGTTGCAATGCGCGATCTTTATGTGTTCGAGGCAAGGCCCAATCGCGTCACCTACGATTACGTCCCGAACGTCACCATAAAGCTATCACGGCAGCTCGAACTCTGATCGCGAGTGATGAAGGATATCGGCGCTATGCCCGGCGAGCAGGTATCGAAGGCACGATATCGCAGGCCGTTAGGGCTTTTGAAGCCAGGCAATCACGTTACTGCGGCCTGACCAAAACCCATCTGCAGCAACTCGCAACCGCCGCAGCCATCAACCTTGATCGCCTGGCCGCATGGATAATCGGCCGACCGAAAGCACCAACACGAACATCACGGTTCGCTGCACTGGCAGCATGAACGAACACTTCGCCAACAGTATCCGGCCGTTTTTGAAACTGAGGATCTGGCAACAGAGTCCCGTTCTTCTCAGACGGTCAAAACCTCCGAAGTTCTGGAGTGTTTATGACCAGGTTGGGCGACAGCTTGCATACCGGTCAAACGCAGTGCGTTTGGTCTCAGCAACAAGACCGTCCCTCCCCTATACTTCTTTGGGAGTCGATGCTGCCGGACCCCATTCGAGCCGGAACTCGAACGCTACCCGGACCAGCCAAGGACAACGTCCAGCCCGTCGGCGCCGCCGACCCTCTTTCGCCGTGCAACAAGCCTCGCTATAAGGCCGGCAGACCCTCGAAACTTCAGTAAATTCCAAGGGAGCCCGGCTCATGGCCATCCAGCGTACGTTTTCGATCATCAAGCCCGACGCCACCCGTCGCAACCTCACTGGTGAGATCAATGCCCGCTTTGAGAAGGCTGGCCTGCGCATCGTTGCACAACGGCGCATCCAGATGTCTCGTGCCCAGGCGGAGACTTTCTACGGCGTGCATAAGGAGCGGCCGTTCTTTAACGATCTCTGTGCCTTCATGACCTCCGGCCCCGTCGTGGTGCAGGTGCTTGAGGGTGAGGATGCGATCGCGGCCAATCGGAAGGTCATGGGCGCTACCAACCCCGCCGAGGCTGATGCCGGCACCATCAGAAAGGACTTCGCCGAATCGATCGAGGCGAATTCCGTGCATGGCTCCGATGCGCCCGAGACTGCAGCCGAGGAAATCGCGTTCTTCTTTGCAGGCGCCGATATCGTCGGCTGATCGAGGAGCTCCGGCTGCTGAGTGCTCGATGGAGGCCGATGCCTCCTGGGCCTGGCTGACCCTGATCGGGCTCGGCATGTTCCACGGCGCCAACCCTGCCATGGGTTGGCTGTTCGCCGTGGCGCTCGGCCTGCATCGGGGTAGCCGGCGCGAAGTCCTGGGCGCGCTCACGCCGATCGCCATCGGCCATCTCCTGTCGACGGCGATTGTCGCTGGGCTGATCGTGCTGCTCGGTTTCTGGGTGGATCACGGCCTGATCCGAAAATTCGGCGGCATTCTTCTGATCGGCTGGGGGATCTATCATCAGATCTACGGCCATCGACATCGGGTCAGGGTGGGCATGACCACCGGCTTTCTTGGCCTGATCTTCTGGTCTTTCCTGATGGCGACCGCGCACGGTGCCGGCATGATGCTGGTGCCGGCCCTGATCCCTCTTTGCCTTTCTGGCACACCGGCGGCCGAGCTTCTCGTCGGCGGCTCGTTATTGATCGCAGCCCTTGCGATCGGCCTCCACGCCTTTGCGATGCTGGTGGTAACCGGCGTGATCGCGGTGATCGTCTACGAGTGGATCGGCCTCGATTTTCTTCGCCGCGGCTGGATCAATCTGGATCTGCTATGGACGGCGGCACTGATCGCAACCGGCCTGTTTCTCTTGCTGACGTGACCCGGTCCGCTACGAAATTTTTGCGAACGAGGGTTAGCGGCAGTTGATGAGCATCAAGCCTGATCGATGTCAGGGCTGATCAATCATAGCAGCAGTCGTCATGGTCCCGATGCCGTCGCCAGTTGCCGCGATCGTGGCGGTGGTGACGGCCGCGCTCACGGTAGCGAGGCCGATCGGACTCGTGATAATCGTCATGTCTTGGCTCGTTGGCGAGACCGACAACGGCACCGATAGCGCCGCCGATCAGCGCGCCGCTCGCCGCCCGTTCCTGTGGCGAGTGACCGCAGGCCGAAAGCAACCCGAGTATTAAGACTGAAACAACGCCCATGCGTATCATGACCGGTTCCTCATCTTGGACAATCTTCGTGGTCAGCGATGCCACCCTGCAGTTATTGGCCTGAACCGTGCATGAATGGACCAAAACAGGAAGCAGAAGCGCCCGGTTGACGCTAAGCGTGCGCCTGTGGCAACGGATTTGTTTCAAAGCGTTGAAGGGCGTTTCGATATGGTGAGGTGGTTTCGACGATCCGGCGGGCTGGTGCTCGTGGGGACGGCTATGGTGCTGGCGACGGCAGCGACGCCTGCGACGTTCGGAAAAAACGCCCATCTCTGCCAGGATCTGGATCGGACCTACCGTACCGCCGGCGGCGGTGGTGTTGCCGGCAGCGGTGCGAGCCTCAGAAAACTTAACTTTTATCTGTTCGATGCAGCGGAGCGCGGCTGTCTCGATCTTGCCCGGCAGTTCATCGATGCGGGCGCCAAGGTGGTTGCGCGCGACCGGTTCGGCAACACAGCACTCAATATCGCTGCGCGCATGGGCCACTCTGATCTGATCGGCTATCTCCTGGAGGAGGGCTCGGATCTCGAAAAGGCGAACCTGGCTGGCAGCACACCGCTCCTTCGTGCCGTCGACGGCGAACGTCGTCGCGCGGTAAAATTACTGCTAGAGGCAGGCGCTGATCCCAATGTCGCCAATCTGAAGGGCGTCCGGCCACTGACGGCGGCTGCGTTCAATGGCGACGGCCGCATGGTCGGTCTCCTCCTCGACCATGGGACCGACCCCGGCCATGCCGACCGCACCGGCAAGACCGCCATCATCTACGCCGCGGGCAAGGGGTTCTCGGACATCATTGAGCGACTTCTCGATGCCGGTGTCCCGGCGGATGCCGTCGACAATCATGCGCTGACGCCGCTGATGTGGGCAGCGGGCCATACCAACGATGTCCCCTCAAAGGAGGCGATCGCTACGATCGACCTCCTGCTCGCGCGCGGCGCCGATATCGACAGCCTTGATGACCGTGGCCAAAGCGCCTTGATGATCGCCGCCGAACGCGGCCACCCCGACATCGTCGCCCACCTCATCGAAGCCGGTGCCGATCCGGAGACGAAAAACAACGAAGGCAAACGCGCCCTCGACCTTGCCACCGAACCCAGGGTCCGTACTCTGCTCGAGGGCTCTTAGAGCCCATTCTAACAATTATCGAGCGATCTCATGGCGTTGGCCGATGCGCCGCATCGCTCTGCGTCCTCTTGCTCGCCCGCCCTCGACGGCCGTGTGATGAAGTCATTCGACAAGTTTCAAAACGGCCTCAGGCGGCTTGTCGTTCGCGCAACATTGATGCGTCGGCTTCGAAGGTGCGCTGGTCGGTGATACGGTCGTGATCTTACAGATCTCGGGCAACGACGTTGTAGGATGAATAGAGTTCGTGAACGAGAATGGCCCACTCTACTCAGCATTGGTACCATTGTTGATCTCAATTTTGTGCTTCGCCAAAGGGGAGCAATGATGAATACGAACACCGATGTGAGTGGTGCCGCGGTTATTGTCTGTGCGACCATCTTGTTGATCATGTTCTATGGTGAACCCGATCTTCATGATGCCCTCATTTCAGCACTGCAGCGTGGAAGCCAGTAGCAGGAGGTGCTGCGGCAGGCTCCTGACCGGGATCGATCAACGAACGCTTGGCATCTGTAGGCAAAGAGCCGCTATTGCCGCCGGCAAGCGACCTACATACCAGCCATGAAATTCGCCATCGCTTCGATGTCGGCGTCCTCGTAGGCGCGAAACAGGGCGCCTTTGTCGGGGGCGTTCAGGCGGGTTTTGTCTTTGAATTCGAGCATGGTGCGCTTGAGGTAATCTGGGTTCTGGCCGGCGAGGCGGGGGTTGCGGCTGTTGCCGTTGTAACCGCCGAGATGGCATTGGGTGCATTGGCCGGCGCTGGCGCCCTTCTGGCCGGCGCTGATGTCGGCCTCGTCCGCGGCGAAGCCGATGCGCGGCCATTCCTTCTCCGAAAAGACCTGGGCGACGGCCTTCATCTGGTCCTTGCTCAATTCCTCGACGATCGGCTGCATGATCTCGTTCGCGCGACGGCCGGATTTGTAGTCTTTGAGCTGGACATAGAGATAGTAGAACTCCTGGCCCCAGATGATCGGGTAGTCGGGCTCGATCGGCAGGCCCTCTTCGCCGTGGCAGCTGGTGCAGAGCTCCACAAGTTCCTCGGTGGTCTGGGCGGAGGCCGCCACCCCGAAGAAAAACAGCATCCCGAACACGGCCCCAAACGCTCTCAAGAACATGCGAAACATCCCGTCAGTCTCAGGCAAGCCACAAAAAACAAAAAAGGGGACTGCCTTAAGACAGTCCCCTTTCTCATTTAGCTTGGGTCACTCAATCGCCAAGGGTGAAGGCGATGATGTTGTTGCCGCGCTTGTAGTCAAGCTGTGCGTTACCGCCGGCACCGACCACGATATATTGCTGACCGTCCACCGTGTAGGAGGAGGGCGGTGCGTTGACGCCGGCACCTGCCTGGAACTTCCAGAGCTGGCTGCCGGTCGCGGCGTCATAGGCCTTGAACTGGCCGTTGCCTTCGCCTGTAAAGACCAGGCCGCCGGCTGTCGCCAGAATGCCGCCGATCATCGGCTGCTCGGTCTTCACTTTCCATCGGATGTCGCCGGTGTTGTAGTCAACTGCGGAAATATTGCCCCATTGCTGCTCTTCCGGGATCACCTTGAAGGCGCCGCCGAGCCAGAGCTTGCCGTCGGGATAGGGTGTGCTTTCAACGTGGTAGGTCATGGGCTGATGCAGGTTGATCGCGTAGGTCAGGCCCAGGCCCTCATTGACCGCCATCGGCGACCATTCGACGCCGCCATTGGCCCCTGGCAGCATGCGCGCACCCTCGGCAGTCGGCAGCACCCACATATTCTCCTGAGGCACCATGGCTTCGGAGTAACGGATCAGGCTGCAGTCGTCCCGGTTATGCACATAGACATGGCCGGACTTGCCGCCATGGAGCACACCAGGCACCATCTCGCCGGCATCATTGGCGACGTCGATCAGGATCGGCGGGCTGACTGCGTCCAGATCCCAGACGTCATGGGCGATATACTGGAAGTGGCAGAAATATTCGCCGGTATCGAGGTCGACTGCGACCAGGCTGTCCGTATAGAGATTGTCACCAGGGCGAAGCGAGCCGTCGAGGTCGGGTGACGGATTGCCGACCACGAAGTAGATCCGTCCGTTATCCTTGTCGACTGCCGGGTTCTGCCAGACGCCGCCGCCGAGCGTCTTGTAGGGATCGCCCATCTCTTCGAGCGCCTTCTTCTCGGCCTCTATGTCGCGCAGCATGTCGCGGCCGGTGGCGTCATGGGTCTGCCACTCGCCGACCGAGTTTTCCGGCGTGGTGTGGAAGGTCCAGAGCACTTCACCGGTCTTCCAGTCCAGCGCCTTGACGAAACCGCGAATGCCGTATTCGCCGCCATTGGTGCCGATCAGCACCTTGCCGTCGACCACGGTCGGCGCCATCGTCTCGCTGTAGCCGAGCTCCGGATCGGCGAGCTCCGTTTCCCAGACCTGCTTGCCGGTCTTGGCGTCGAGGGCGACCATCTTGGCATCGAGCGTGCCCATATAGACCATGTCGCCATAGACGGCGACGCCGCGGTTGTTCGGGCCGCAGCAATAGGTCGTGATCGGGCCCATATTGTGCTTGTAGTGCCAGATCTCCTGGCCGGTGCGCGCATCCAGCGCGTAGACGTGATTGAAGGATGTGGTGATGTACATGATGCCGTTCACCACGATCGGCGTCGTCTCCAGGCTGTCCACCACCTCGGTCTGGAAGATCCAGGCCGGCCGTAAATTCTTGACATTGGACGTGTTGATCTGGCTCGCCGGGTAGTAGCGGGTCTGCGCGTAGTCGCCATTGGTGTGCAGGTAGTTGTTGCCGTCGCCGGCCGCTCGATCGAGCATGTCCTGGGTGACGGTCTGCATGTCGCCGTAGAGCGTGCCGGTGCTGGTTTCTTCACCGGCAAAAACGACTGATGTGCCAGCGAGCAGGGCAGCGCCGCTGAGCCCGGCCAATAGGGAGCATTTCAGCATAGGATTTTAGCCTCCTTGACGTCGATTCCTCTGAACGCTCACCGGCGCTCTTATTCACTTATGCCTATAATCTAATATCCTCCGTTGATTTTAGCCACCCAACTGTCGTGATATAGGTGAGGTGCCCTACAATCATTCCGGTAAGGTCGTCCTGAGAACGGCCGAAGCAAGGGAGGCAGCGAACCACCGATGCATAACATGCAGCTTGTCGCTATCATTCTTGTCGGCCTCGTCGCGGCCAGCGGCGCTGCCGCCGCCAAAGACACCGGCAATATCTTCATCAGCAACGAGAAAAGCAGCACGATCACAGTGCTCGGCCCCGATGACGAGATCATCGAGACCATCGAGACCTGCGCCCGGCCACGCGGCGTTCACTTCAGCCATGACCGTACGCAATTCTATGTGGGCTGCGCTGATGACAGCGTGATCGCCGTCTACGACACCGAGACCCGCGAACTGGTGCAGCGCATCCGCGGCGTCGAGGAACCGGAAACCTTCGACCTCCACCCCAACGGCAAGCACCTCTACATCTCTAACGAGGAGGATGCCGCCGCGACCCTCTACGACGTCGAATCAGGCGAATTCCTTGCTGAGTTCGAGACTGGCGAGGAGCCTGAAGGCGTACAGGTCACATCCGACGGCAAGTTCGTGTTCGTCGCCTCGGAGGCCGCCAATCTCGTGCATGTCATCGACACCGAGGCGGGCGAGGTGATCGAGGACATCCTGGTGGACACGCGCCCCAGGCGCTTCGCGCTCAACAAGGACGAAACCGAGCTCTGGGTCTCGGCCGAACTCGCCGGCATCGTGAACATCATCGATCTCGACACCTACGAGCTGATCGATGACATCCCGCTGCTGCCGACCGGCTTCAGGAAGGAGCAAGTCACCCCGGTCGATCTGCTGATCACCAAGGACGGCAGCCGCGCCTATGTCGCCCTCGGCCGCGCCAACCACGTCGCCGTGGTCGATGTCGAAAGCCGCAATGTCGAAAAATACATTCTGGTCGGCAGCAGGCCATGGGGCCTGGCGCTTACCCGTGACGAAAAGAAACTCTACGTTGCCAACGGCCTCTCCGACGACATCTCGATCATCGACACCGACAGCCTGAAAGTCCAGAGGTCTCTCCCTGTCGGCCTCGTCCCCTACGGCATCCTCATCGATGACTAGTGGCGTGGCCACCTCATTGGGTTTGGGGGCGTTGTCGAAGAACGTGTCTTTTTTTCGATGGGTATGCGGTCTTTTGTCGGTGGGGTTTCTGGCCCTGTTGGTCGCTCTTCCGTTTGGGGAAGTGCTGGCGAAGAAGAAAGAGAGAACGCCGTTTACTTTCACCTATCTTTCGCGGGCTGACGATCCCTATTACGAAACCAGACGTGCCTATACCGGGCTGACGCTTCGTGAAAAAAAACGGCCGATCGATGGCGTGGAGGCCGGCCTTCGCGAGGTGCGCATTCTCGGAAGGCGGCTCGGCCTGACCTTCGAACTTGTCACGATCGAACTCGAAGAGGGCGAGAGCGCCGCGGATGTGATCCGGCAAGTCAATGCCGACGGCCACGCCGTCTTCGTCCTCGACCTGCCGCTGGAGGAAATGAAGGACGCGGCGAATGCGCTGGCGGGCGAACCCGCCCTCCTGTTCGACGTCCGTCATCCCGACACAGAGCTTCGCCGAAGCTTCTGTCCTGATGGGCTGTTCTATATGCTGCCCAGCCGTGCCATGACCGCCGACGCGCTCGCGCAATATCTGCGTGAAAAGGGCTGGCGAAACGTCCTCATGCTCATTGGGCCCGAGGACGCTGATGCCAGCGATGCCGAAGCCTTCAGGAATGCTGCCCGGAAGTTTGGCCTCACCGTCGTCGCCGAACGCGACTTCATTCTCAGCAACGATCCGCGAAACCGTGATCGCAACAACATCGCCCTCATGACAGGCGAGCCCGAGCACGATGTCGTCCACCTCGCTGACAACATCGGAGAATTCGGGCGCTACGTGCCGTTTGCTACCTATCTCGCCCGGCCGGTTGTCGGCAGCGAAGGACTTGTCGCCAGCGGGTGGCATTGGACATGGGAGCGCCACGGTGCCCCGCAGCTCAATCAACGTTTCCACAAAAAAGCCAAGCGCAATATGGAGCCCTCGGACTGGGCGGCATGGGCCGTGGTCAAGTCGGTGGTCGAAGCGATCACCCGGACCGAGTCGGTCGAAGCGAGCGACATCGAGGCGTTTTTGATGTCCGAAGACTTCACGCTCGACGCCTACAAAGGAGCACCCGGCAGCTTTCGCCCCTGGAACCGCCAGCTGCGCCAGCCGATCCTTCTGCACACCCACAACGCCGTGATCGAACGCGCTCCGCTGCCCGCTTTTCTGCATGCCGTCAACCAGCTTGACACCCTCGGCCTGGATCAAATCGACAGCGACTGCCGCTAAGCCCGCCCAAAGGGCGTCGCAGACAAATGACGGCTGTAGATGGGATCGAAAGATGGGCCAGGAACGGCCATAATACTAACCTAACTGAACAATGATCGTTTTGTTGGATCGCCTCTGCGCGCAGGCTGATCCCACCTTGTTAACCCAGTATTAACCTCGCATTGCCAAGCTCCTTGGTGGTCCATGGGATCCCGGGAATCCGCCCGCCCACCGAAACAGTTTGGGACAAGCACAGATTCCCCAAATCCCACGGACCAAAAGAACAACTTGACAGACATCG
>JBPCVQ010000146.1:0-3238 GCA_051010395.1 Geminicoccaceae bacterium
CAGGTTCAGCCTTCCAGATCGCGGAACTTTCTTCGGAGCTGGAATTCTTCAGAGGTGACGGTTCGCTCCATGTTGGTGATACGGCCCTCCAGCGCGCGAAAACGGTGCCGCAGTTCTGAAAGTGTCACCCGGGGTCGCGTCGAAACATTGCGCCAGAAGCGCTCTTCTGCGGCCGTCGCATAAAGCCGCCCGCCCGGACGGGCGGGCAGGAACCACCAGGCGGCAAGATAGGTAAAGACTGCCGGTGGCGGGAACGCGAGCAGCGTGAAGATCGCGACCAGGCGCACAGGCCAGGTGCGCCAGCCAAAATAGGCGGCGATGCCGGCGCAGACACCGCCAAGCATGCGATGCGGGCTTCGATAAAGGCGGTGGGGATTGGGTGACGGTTCGCCATTGGTCTGGCCGGCGTGATGGTAATAGTGATGATGGTGGTGGTGATCGTGCCTAGTCATCCTGCACCAGCCCTTCCGAGACCTCTTGCTGCAAGATCGTCTCCATGGTCTCAATGCGCTTTTCCATTGCCTGCGCCGTCCGCCAGAGCTCGTCGAGCAGGCGTTCGTCGTCGGCGGACAGGCCCTTGCTGGAGCGCCAGCGCGTGAAGTAGTGCATGAAGATCGCGAGCGGCGCCACCAGACCGAGTGACAGCAAGACAGCGACCAGTGCGATCAATTCGCCGAAGTCGTCCATTCCAGAGTCTCCTCAAGAGCGTCAGCCTTATCAGCTCTTGGCCTTCGACGCCTTAGCCATACGTTTCTTGATCTTTTCGAGTTCTGCCTCGACTGCATCCTCAGCCTCCAGTTCATCGAACTGTTCGGCAAGCGTCCTCGGCTGCCCCATGACAAAGACCTCGGCCTCCGCCTCCATTTCGTCGAGGCGTCGCTCATAGTGTTCGAAACGGGCCATGGCGTCCTCGAGACGACCATCATGCAGCTGGCGCTGAACGCGCAGACGATCCTTGGCGCTCTTTCTTCGCATGTCGAGCGTGCGCTGCTTGCCTTTGGCTTCCTTGAGCTTCGCCTGTAGCTGCGCCAGATCCTCGTTGGCCTTGTCCAGGCTCCGGTCCAGCTCAGCGAGTTCCTCATCGAGCATCTCGACCATCTCAGCCGCTTTGCGCCTGGCGGCAAGGGCGCCTTTGGCAAGATCGTCACGGCCCTTGCTGACCGCAAGCTCCGCCTTCTCCTCCCACTTGACCTGGCGCGCCTCGAAGTCGGCGCGCTTCCTGCGTGCCTCCTTTTGATCCGCGATCAGCCGAGCTGTGGACGAACGCACTTCGACCAGCGTGTCCTCCATCTCCTGTATGATCAGACGGAGAATTTTCTCCGGGTCCTCGGCACGATCGAGCAGTGCCGTGATGTTGGAATTGACGATGTCGCTCAGGCGTGAAAACACCCCCATGGCGTTTCTCCTATTTTAAAAGATCCAGGCGCCGAGCACGAAGCCGACGGCGAAGATGATCCAGGGAAAGCGTCTTTCATCGCGCATCAAACGGCGAATCCGGGTTTCCCAATCATAATGGCGCTGTGACGCGGCTGGCATGGTCTCCTCCAGGATTATGGTCTCACCCCATCTTCTTTGCGAAAAGTGTGCCAGATTTAACGAGAAGCTTAACCTTCTGAAAACAAACAATGAGTTTGACATCTGCGGCGCAAACCATTCGATCCGAGGCTAATGAAGCCAATATTTGGCTTTTCTCGCCTGGTAATTTTCACCAAAATAGCATATCCATGTGATGGATCGTGAACTGCCTGATCTGATTGGCGAGGCGCCGGTCTTTGTCGCCATGCTGGACCATGTTTCCCGCGTCGCCCCTCTCGAGCGTCCAGTTCTCGTGGTCGGCGAACGGGGCACCGGCAAGGAACTGATCGCGGCGAGACTGCATTTTCTGTCGCTGCGCTGGGACAAACCGCTGATCACCCTGAACTGTGCCGCACTCAGCGATGACCTCCTCGAAAGCGAGCTTTTCGGCCATGAGGCAGGCGCGTTTACCGGAGCGGCCAAACGCCATCTCGGCCGGTTCGAACGCGCCGACGGCGGCACACTGTTCCTCGATGAAATCGCCGCGGCCAGCATCCGGGTTCAGGAAAAGCTGCTACGCGTGATCGAATATCGGGAATTCGAGCGGCTCGGCGGTGATCGCACCCTGCATGCCGATGTCCGAATTATCGGTGCGACCCACGCCGACCTGCCGGCGGAGGCGGAAGCCGGTCGTTTTCGCTACGATTTGCTCGATCGCCTGGCGTTCGATGTTATTCACGTGCCGCCGCTTCGTGACCGAACGGGCGACATTGCACTCCTCACACAACAATTCGCCGCTGCCATGGCCCGTGAGCTGGAAGCCGCTGCGCCCGAGATTCACCCGAGCGCATGCGCAAAGCTCCTCTCCCATCCATGGCCTGGCAATGTCCGTGAGTTGAAGAATGCGGTCGAACGATCTGTCTACCGCCACCTCACCAGTGATCATGTATCCGAACAGGTCAAGGAGGTCATCCTCGACCCATTCCACAAGCTCTGGTCATCGCGTGCTGCGAGCAAAGCGTCCGCTATCGCAACAGAGCAGCCGGCGACGCGTGGACCGCCCGACGGCAGCTATGACTACAAGGCAAAAGTGGAGAGGATCGAACGCGAGCTGATCGTCGATGCCCTCCAGCGAAATCGCCATCATCAGCGCGCGACCGCCGACTATCTGAAGCTGACCTACGATCAGTTGCGCGGGCTGATCAGGAAATTCGAGCTAGCCGACAACGGCTAGATCACAGGTAACGGCTTCGCCAGCTCAATCGCGACGCTCTTGACAGCGCCGAGGCGACATGTCCGGAGATCGAACAGGACCGTGGTCGCTGCCATCGGCTTGAAGATCCAGTTGCTGTCTGCCGACGGATTGATCGCGCCCTGTTCGACGATGTAGCGGACGATCACATCCCGGTTGGTGTCGGACCCCACGAAGCATCTGCTTATGATGAACGAAAAGGCGAACCGGAAATTTTTGAGAGTCCAGACCTGGCATTCCTCTGCATCCAGCGTTGTGGTCGAAAACTACTTGAAAGCCGGCGTTCCGTGCAAAATCATGCCGAAATGGCAGCTTACCGCCACAAAGCCCGTTTGGGGAACCAAGCCGCTTGTTCACACTATTGAGTGCGACGTGAAGTCGTGTGAGTGACTGTTTTGCACGTTCTTATGGAGGTGACTGCATGAGGCGATGACAAGACCTGCCGTTCCTCCGACAGTAGCTTAAGGATGC
>JBPCVQ010000147.1:0-36370 GCA_051010395.1 Geminicoccaceae bacterium
GCCCATTTGCAGCATGCTAGCCATCGGGATGGCCAGTGAGGCACCTCTTATCCTCTATCCAATCACGCCTAGCCTGCCACCCGGGAAGTACGTCAGAAACGCTGAACTGCTGAAGGATTGCTGCCCCAATGGTGAGGCTGTCGGACGCTGGTTGATGGCGAGATCTTTGCGCTATCGACCCATGTGCCAAACAGCTTGGACAGTCGGCAGTTTGGGCTCATTCGATCTTCGCAGATTTTGGGCACATACCTCCCACTAATCAAGTTCCCACGTCGCACTAGGAATCCGACAAGCTAACACTGCCGTTTGGCATCAAGGAGATCATCATGGAAGAAGATCAACAGGTGAAATATATCAGGGCAAAGCAGCTCGAAGATCGATATGGCATAGACCGGATCACAGCATGGCGCTGGAGCAGGGATCTGTCGAAGGCATTTCCAAAAGCCATTCGGCTTGCCCCGAATGTCAGCGTCTATGACAGAGCCGAGGTAGATGCATGGTTTGAAGCGCGGAAGGAGAGCAACATTCGGTAGCAGTCTTGAGACTGATATTTGCTACCTATGTGTTACCTATTCCAAAATACCCCAAGAATCGAACTGGCCAAATTGCGTCTAACATATTGAAAAGATTGGCTCCCCGGGCCGGACTCGAACCAGCGACAAAGCGGTTAACAGCCGCTCGCTCTACCAACTGAGCTACCGGGGAACATTTGATGATGATGCTATAGCAGAGAGCCGCCTTTGAAAACAAGCCCATATTGCCGTTACGATCAGCAGATTAAATGCAGCTGCTGAGGCCACACTGTGGCTTGGAACGGATCGGTGCTGCTGGAGGCCGGGGGCGGAATCGAACCGCCGATAGAGGATTTGCAGTCCCCTGCATTACCACTTTGCTACCCGGCCATTTCTCGATAAAGCAGAACCTATCCGGGCAACCTCGGATGGTCAATGTCCCTTGATCAATGGTCGTTCACATCGCTTATCGAGACATGATTGCCCCCGTCTAACGAACTGTCTATAGTCCGACCGGTTTTTTCATCAGCGGTTTCCACGCCGGTATGCCGGCGTGGATTTACCATCGTGAAGAGCGCAACAATGAACACTGTTCAAGCTCGAACCAACATGGTCGACAATCAGCTCAGGACCAACCGGGTTAACGATCCAGAAGTGCTCGCGGCCATGGGGACCGTGCCGCGCGAACTTTTCCTCCCGAAAGCGCTGCACGGCGTGGCCTATGCCGATGAGAACCTCCACCTACCGGACGGTCAGTTTCTGGTCGAGCCACTGGTATTCGCGCGGCTGTTGCAGGCTGCTGCGATTGGCCCTGATGACATCACGCTCGTGGTCGGCTGCGATACAGGATATGCAGCAGCGGTTGCTGCGAAACTTGCAGCCACCGTCATTTTCGTTCAACAGAACGAAGAGGATGCGACGCGTATCCAGCCGATCCTGGACCAGCTCGAAGCCGACAATGTCGTAACCTCCGTGCATGCCAATCCGGCTGGCGGCGATCCCGATCAAGCGCCTTTCGACGTGATCATCGTGATTGGGGTGGTCAACACGGTCCCGGAAACATTGATCGATCAGCTGAATGACGACGGACGGCTGGTCGCAGTTGAAGGGAGTGGACGTGTGGGCAAGGGCACCCTCCTCACCAAGATCCGCGGGACGGCAGCCAGGACTGATTTGTTCGATGCCCACGGTCCGGATTTCAAGGGTATGCAGTCCAAAACGGATTTCGCCTTTTGAATGTCATGGAAAGGCTAATTCGGAACGGTGGCGTTCTCCTCTTGAGAGGCCGGAAACGTCAGCACGAAAACAGGATCTTTTTCTGTTTCCCCGTTTCGACCGCAGCAGAAGTTCTACCTTCTGGCGTCACACGATCAACTCATGTAAAAGGCAGGAATCAGTTTGCGGTCAAGAAGGCTGACATGAGGCAGGGATGGTCGTGATTGTGCCTGTCATTCTGACTTCGCTTTGCGGGAGATCCATGTGATCAACGCATGCCATAGGGCAGTTTTTTTTGCGTGCCCCCCCTCCTTGTCGCCGATCACGGCCTTCCTGGGTATCAGTATTGCGCTCACTTCGCCCATGTCCGCCCAGGCACAAAGCCTTGAGGAGGCTCTGGCGTCAGCTTATCTGAGCAACCCGGAAATCGAGGCGCAGCGTGCTGCCGTGCGCGCGACCGACGAACTTGTTTCCCAAGCCCTCGCCGGCTGGCGGCCGACCCTCCAGATTACATCGAATGCCAGTGCCTCCGACATCAAGAGTCCGATCGGTGGTGGCCGTGTCAACTCCACGTCGAATGCAATCACGATCGATCAGAATCTCTATGAAGGCGGCGCTACGGTTGCCAACACCCGCAGGGCGGAACGCCTGGTTCGTGTCGAACGGGCGCGGCTGACGACAATCGAACAGGACGTGCTGTTGCGCGCCGCCACGGCTTACACCACCTTAATCAACGACCTCGCAGTGCTTGAGCTCGCCGTGCAGAACGAGAACCGCTTGCGACGTCAGCTTAGAGCCACGAGAGATCGATTCGAAGTCGGCGAAGTGACGCGAACGGATGTTGCCCAGGCCGATGCTCGCGTCGCAGGAGCAATTTCTGAGCGGGTGCGTGCCGCCGGCACGATCGAAGCATCGCGCGCAGCCTTTCGAAATGTGATCAATCTTGAGCCGGAAAGCTTAATTCCGCCCGATCCGCTCAAGAATTTACCGACCAGCGAAGCCGAAGCACAGCAGCAGGCAGAATCCTTAAATCCCAGCATTTTGGCCGCAGAGTTTAATCTCGCAGCTGCGAAAGAAGATGTCGACGTTGCCGAAAGTGCCCTCTATCCACGCCTTTCCGTCAACGGCGAATTGAACTATACCGATGAGCCTAGTCTGTCCGTGCCCTGGCAGCGTGTGGCATCGATTGCCGCGACACTGGCGGTGCCACTCTATCAGGGTGGGGGAGAATATGCGCAGATACGACAGAGCAAACAGACGGTGCAGCAACGGCAAGCTGATGTCGATGCTGTCTTCCGAAGTGTGCGTGAAGAGGTGACGGCCGCATGGCAGGCTTTGTTGACGGCACGGTCCAGCATCTTATCGATCACCGAGCAGGTGCGTGCCGCAGAGATAGCTTTGGATGGGTCACGTCAGGAAGCCCTGGTTGGACAACGGACGACCTTGGACGTGCTTGATCAGGAGAACGACCTGTTTCAGGCAGAGGTGGACCTTGTGAGCGCTCAGCGGGATGAAATCGTCGCCAGCTATCGACTAAAGGCAGCGGTGGGCGCGTTGAGAGCAGAAGATATCGACCTGCCGGTCGAGCCTTACGATGTGGAAGCTAATTATAAAGACGTACGCAGTCGGTGGTTTGGTTTAGGAAACGATCTGAGCGACGAGCACCAGGATTGATGGTCAGTTTCCCGGGTAGACATTGGCCGGAAGGCCATTCAATGGAGCGCCGGGACGAGACTCCCAGGGGGAGAAAAGTGTGAGTACGCAACCGAAAGACCAAGAGCCGTCCATGGAGGAGATCCTGTCATCGATACGACGGATCATCGCGGATGAAGAGAGCGAAGGCGTAAACTCGGACGATGGCAGCGCCGTCGCGGCAGACACCGATGCTGGTGCGCTCGATGCTCTGGAAATGCTTGAGGATGACGACGATGATGATGGCAGTGATGTTCTCGAACTAACATCGGTCGTCGAGGAAGGCCGCGTCGACGAGCCCGTCGAGGATGAGCCTCTTGAAGACTTTACGCCACCTGTTGCCCTCGAACTCGTCGATGACACGATCGACGATGATGACATCGAGGTGGCCGAGATCAACGATCTGCCGGAGGTGGTCGATCTTGTTGACGACGACCTTATCGAAACCGATGACGCCTTGCCTGAGATCGACGAAGCGCTTTTGCGTGTCGACGATGATCACGACGAGATCGATGTAATAGAGACGATTACCAGTCAGGAGGACGAACCAGCCGTGAGCACGAAAAAGGCCGAGACTGAAACCCTTCTTTCCACCGGCACCGCCAGCACCACCACTGGCGCTTTCGCCAAGCTTTCCAAGGCATTCAGGCCTACACCCGTCGAAGAATCGGTTGCCGACGGTGCAGGTCGAACCGTCGAGCAGTTCATCGAAGACATGGCAAGGCCCATGTTGAAGGAATGGCTGGACGAAAACATGCCAGCGATCGTCGAGCGTCTGGTGCAAAAAGAGATCCAGAAAATCGCCCGCCGCGCGGAACTTCTCTAGAAGTTCCGCAACAACAACAGCCTACTATCCGGGAGCGTCTGAAGAGGCCTCCCAAGCTTTTTTGCGCCTTATGAACTGAGAGGCCAGCCGATACAGGTCGGCCTGGATATTCTACTGCTGCGGTGGCGATCGAAGCCGTGGAAATTTTCGTTGTCCGCTTGCCCGACGGACCGATTTCCCCTATAGCCCAGTGTCGGCGCGCTCCCGTGCCGATTTCTCGTTAGATCATCGGGGTGGTTCAGCAATGCTGGACAAGACATATCAACCTTCCGAGGTGGAGCCGCGGCACGACGGGCTCTGGGAGGAAAGCGGCCACTTCAAGGCCGACCAGGATCCGAGCAAGGATCCCTATTGCATCATGATGCCGCCGCCGAACGTCACCGGCAGCCTGCATCTCGGACATGCGCTCGATTCGACCATCCAGGATACGCTGGTGCGCTTTCACCGCATGCTCGGCAAGTCCGTGCTGTGGCAGCCGGGCTCGGATCACGCCGGTATCGCGACCCAGGTGGTGGTCGAGCGCCAGATCGCCCCGCAGACACGACATGATCTCGGGCGAGAGGCCTTCGTCGAAAAGGTATGGGAGTGGAAGGCGCAGTCCGGCGGGATGATCAGCCAGCAGTTCCACCGCCTCGGCGTTTCGCCAGACTGGTCGCGCGACCGTTTCACAATGGATGAGGGCCTGTCCTCCGCCGTGCGCAAAGTGTTCGTCCAGCTGCACGGCGAAGGCCTGATCTACAAGGATAAACGGCTGGTCAACTGGGACTGCCAGCTGCAGAGCGCGATCTCCGATCTCGAAGTCAATCAGGAGGAGATGGACGGCCACCTCTGGTATATCCGCTACCCGCTGAAAGATCAGCCGGGCCAGCACGTGACCGTCGCCACCACGCGCCCTGAGACCATGCTCGGCGACAGCGGCATTGCCGTGCACCCTGAGGATGAGCGTTATGCCGATATCGTCGGCAAACATGCCGTGCTGCCGCTGGTTGGCAGGGATCTACCGATCGTCGCCGACGACTATTCCGACCCGGAAAAAGGCTCGGGCGCGGTCAAGATGACGCCTGCCCACGACTTCAATGACTTTGAAGTCGGCCGGCGCCATGATCTCGAGATGATCAACATTCTGGATGTGGAAGGCCGCCTGAACGATGAGGCGCCGGAAGCCTATCGGGGCATGGATCGCTTCGAAGCCCGCAAAAAAATTGTCGCCGATCTGGAAGCGGCGGGCTTGATCGAAAAGATCGAGCCGATCCGCCACGCCGTGCCGGTCAGCGATCGCTCCGGTACATTGGTCGAGCCCTTCCTTTCCGATCAGTGGTATGTCGACGCCAAGACACTCGCCAAGGAGGCGATCGCCGCGGTCGAGGACGGGCGGACCCGCTTCGTGCCGAAACAGTATGAAAACGTCTATTTCGAATGGATGCGCAACATCCAGCCTTGGTGCATCTCGCGCCAGCTGTGGTGGGGTCATCAGATCCCTGCCTGGTATGGCCCCGATGGCAAGGTGTTCGTCGCCCTAGATCAAGAAGAAGCGGCGAAGCTTGCAGAAGCTCACTATGGAAAGACGGTCGAGCTGACCCAGGACGAGGACGTGCTCGACACCTGGTTCTCATCCGGCCTCTGGCCCTTCTCGACGCTCGGCTGGCCCGACGAAACGCCGGAGCTGAAGCGCTACTACCCGACCAGCGTCCTGGTGACCGGCTTCGACATCATCTTCTTCTGGGTCGCGCGCATGATGATGCTCGGCCTGAAGTTCATGGGCGAGGTGCCGTTCGAGGATGTCTATATCCACGGCCTGGTGCGCGACGAGCACGGCCAGAAGATGTCGAAGTCCAAGGGCAACGTCATCGATCCGCTGGATCTCATCGAGAAATACGGCGCCGACGCCCTTCGCTTCACCATCCTCGCCAGCACCGGCCAGGGGCGTGACATCAAATTCGGCGAGAGCCGCGTCCAGGGCTATCGCAATTTCGCGACCAAGCTATGGAACGCCGCGCGCTTCACCGAGATGAACGGCTGTACGCTCGATCCCGACTTTGATCCCGCGTCCTGCACGAACATCGTCAACCGCTGGATCGTCAGCAAGCTCTGCCAGGTAGTGTGGTGGACCCAAACTGCCTTCCTAACCTATCGTTTCAACGAGGCGGCGAGCTTGCTCTATCAGTTCACCTGGAACGAGTTCTGCGACTGGTATCTCGAACTCGCCAAGCCCATGCTGCAAGGCGATGACGAGGCTGCGAAAGCCGAGACACAAAAAACTGCGGCCTGGGTGCTGGCGAAGATGCTTCATCTTCTTCATCCAGCGACACCATTCGTGACCGAGGAACTCTGGCAACGACGCTTCGGGGCACCGGGCGGGCCGCTGATCACGGCAACTTGGCCCGACTTGGATGATGCTCTCCGGGACGAATTGGTTGAGACCGAGATCGACTGGCTCGTGCGTTCGATCAGCGCCATTCGCACGGCGCGCAACGAGATCGGTGTACCGGCAGGCGCCAAGATCACCCTTCACGTCCACGACGCCTCGGATGAGACCAAGGCGCGGATCGATCGGCATGACACCGCCATGCAGCGCCTTGCCCGCCTGGATGGCATCCGGCCCAGCGATGCGCCGATCGGCAAGAGTTCGCTTCAGGTGGTGGTCGACGAGGTGACGTTCTCGTCGCCGCTCGCCGATGTCATCGATCTCGATCAGGAACGCCAGCGGATCGAAAAGGAGCTGGCCAAGACCGTCGCCGACCTTGCCAAGATCGAGAAGAAGCTGGCCAATCCGCAGTTTCTGGACCGCGCCCCTGCAGACGTGGTCGAGGAGCAGCGCTCGCGCCAGACGGAAATGGAGCGCAACAAAGAGAAGCTCGAGGCGGCTCTCGCCCGTATTGCCTGCTGATGTCGAAACGATGATCGTCCTAAAAGCGCCGAGGATGCCTGGATGCCGGACTGCCTGATCAAGACCGAAGGCGAGAAACCCAGCCTTCCCATCCATGCGGTCTCCGCCGCCAGCTATGCGACCTGGCTTGCCGCCCAGTCCGACGGCGCGAAAGCCTGGCTGGAAAGCATCGGCTTTGAAGGCAAGGCGGGCCGATCGGCGATCATGCCTGACGATGACGGCAAACTGTCCGGCGCCGTGATGATCCCGAGTGATCCTGCGAGCTTTTGGGATTATTCACGCCTGCAAAAAGCGCTTCCCACGGTCAATTGGCGCCTTGCCTCCGACCTCGAAGACAATGAACGTCTGCAGGCGACGCTCGGCTGGGCACTCGCCGGTTATCGTTTCGATCGCTACAAGAAGAGTGATGGTGGGACTTCGCGTCTGCTGCTTGGTGACGATCAGCCTTCTGCCGAAGCCAACATCCTGGCAAGGGCCATCTATCTCGGTCGCGATCTGGTTAACACGCCCGCCAACGACATGGGCCCAGCCGAACTTGAAGTCGCGGCGCGCGACGTCGCGAAACGGTTCGGCGCCGATGTAACGACCATCGAGGGCGACGCGCTGCTCGAGCAGAATTTCCCCGCCGTGCATACGGTCGGACGCGCAAGCGATCGAGCACCGCGCGTGATCGACCTTACCTGGGGGGACGAAGGCGCTCCCAAGCTGACCTTGGTCGGCAAAGGCGTTTGCTTCGATACCGGCGGCCTCGATCTCAAGCCCGCCGCCGGCATGGCCATCATGAAAAAAGATATGGGTGGTGCGGCGACCACGCTTGCGGTCGCACAGGCTGTCATGGCCCTCAAGCTGCCGGTCCGCCTTCGCCTCCTGATCGGCGCCGTCGAGAACAGCGTCGCCGGCAATGCCTTCAGACCAGGCGACGTCATCTCGACCCGAAAGGGACTTTCCGTCGAGATCGGCAACACTGATGCCGAAGGCCGTCTGGTGCTGGCTGATCTCCTGGCACTCGCCGATGATGAAAAGCCGGAGCTGATGATCGATTGCGCGACGCTGACAGGAGCCGCCAGGGTCGCCCTCGGCGCCGACCTCCCTGCCCTCTTCACGCCCGATGATCGGCTGGCAGCCGATTTGCTGAACGCAGGGACAGATGCACAGGATCCGCTCTGGCGTCTGCCGCTCCACAAGCCCTATCGAGACATCATCGACAGCGCGATCGCCGACATCAACAATGCCGGCGCCAGCGGCATGGCGGGCACGATCACGGCCGCCCTCTTCCTCAAGGACTTCGTGACCGAGACCGAGAGCTGGGCGCATCTCGACATTTACGGCTGGACGCCGAGCGCCAAGCCGGGACGGCCGAAGGGCGGCGAGGCCACAGCCGTTCGCGCCCTCGTTGGCATGATCAAGAGCCGCTTTTCGCCCGTATCCTGATCATGCATCAGGACCAACCCTCGCCTCGAAATGGCTACAAGGCGTTCTTCACCCTGCCGACCCGCTGGATGGACAACGACATCTACGGCCACGTCAACAACGTCAATTATTATAGTTTTTTCGACACGGCGATCGCCCATTACCTGATGGAGCGAGGTGGCCTCGATCCTTGGAAAAGCGAGGTGATCGGCTTTTGCGTGGAGAGCGGCTGCCGCTTTCGAAAGGCCATCCAGTTTCCGGAGACCATCACCGCCGGCCTCCGCGTCGCCAGGGTCGGCAAGTCCAGCATTCGTTACGAAATTGGCCTGTTTCGCGAGGATGACGAAACGACCGCGGCAGACGGTTATTTCGTCCACGTGTTCGTCGATCGTGAAACCCAAATACCATCGCCGCTGCCCGATGCGATCCGCAAAGCCGTCTCTGCACTTACCGATCAAGCGGATTGATCCAAAAACGCCAGATCGATCAGCTTGCCTCACTGCCCCGACTACCGCTAAATTGCTGCCGGCCACCATGGGTGGTGCGATCGCATGTGGCGCAGCCACTGGTTCGAGCATCGGAGGGCTTGTTGAGCGAAATCAGAACGCGGCTGAAAATCAATCTCTCGACGGGCGAATTCGAGGTCGAAGGCAGCGAAGCGTTCGTCGAACGCTATGTTGAGCGCATTGATGCGTTATTTGCAAAGCTGGCGAGCGGCAAAAACACCGCACCTGCACTTACCGAGCCATCGTCGACAAGCGACAGCGCCACAGTCAGCCCCAATCGTTCCGTCAACGGTGTGGCCACGACCACCGCGCCATCGCACATTGGCGAATGGCTGGAACATATGCCGCGCTCGGCGACCGACGTCGATCGCATGCTGCTGGCGGGTTACTTCGCCCAGCTTCGCTCCGGCGATCAATCCTTCGGCACCGGCGAGGCCGCCATACTACTTACCGATCAGGGCATCAAGGTCGGCAATCCGTCCCAATGCGTGAAGCAAAACCTGGTGGCCAAGCGCGTGTTCAAGCACCAGCGCCGCTACCGCGTTTCGCAGACAGGCCACGACCAGCTCCGCCAGCTCCTCGGCCCCGCCTTCGAATAGCCGGGGACGCCCGGCAGCGTTGACTTTCCCCACTTGTCAATCGCTTGAATTCGGTCATGGGACGGTCTAGGCTCCCATCTATGTCGATGATCCATCATTGCGCTCAGGCGCGAATTAGCTGCCCGACCTCATTTCGAGGTCGGGACCGTGCTGTTCGCCCGAAGTCAAAGCCCAATGAAGTGGATATCCGCCATGTCGCTTGCTGGAATGCCGCCTAGCCAGGCGCGCTTTCGCCTCCCCTCCCCGTCCGAACCCGCTCGCATCAGCTGCTTTTCGATCATGGCGAAAGCCGACCCTTCGGTTCTGCCGCGCATCCTCGATATGATCGCGATGTTCGATCTGATACCGTATCGGTGCCACGTTTCGAGGTCCGACCTGGAGCCCGATCGGCCCCTCTTGATAGACCTGCAGATCGCCGATCTCGCTGACGAGGATGCCCATCTCATCGAGAAAAAACTGGAACGTATGATCATGGTTACCCAAATATTGAGTTCGGAGAAGCGCCGGGCGGCAGCCTGAAGATCGGTTTTACGGGTCGAACGCCAGAGCCTTATCGGCTCTGGCATCGCCCCCGGAACCTCCGGCGCACAGAGACTTGATGGGAATGCCTTATGCTGCGCTATGGATGGGTTTGGATTGCTTGCTTGACGTTCGGTTGGATCTCGATCGGTGGGCTGTCTTCTGGACAGGCCACCGCTCAAGAGAAAGCCTGCGATCGACTTTTCGTGCCTGAGGGCTATGAGCTGACCTGCACCGTGGAACGCAAGGCGGGCGATGATGCCTGGGAAGTCTCCGTTCATCCCACAGACGGCACCTTCGCGGGCCTTAGCGAACTCACGCTCAGGCCGGTTGACGAAACCGTTGCCGACCCGGCCGGCTGGCTGCAACGCCAGATCAAGATCGACGTCACCGGCCTCGAAGACGCCCTTACCAACTTTCTCGATGACGAGGACAACCCGTTTTCGGACGAAGGCTGGTGGACGTCGCTTCAAGGGTTGAAAGACGTGGTCCATTCGATCTCGGACCTGCCGCTGGATGCCTGCGAAGACCCGCGAGAAAGCATCGATGACGGCTGGATTATCGATTGCGATTGGGGTATCGGCTCGCTCCACCAACTCCTGACGGTTCGCCTGGTCGAGCGGGACGGCATCTTCTACGTGCTGCGTGTGCAATCGATGAACCAGCGGCGCCACCGCCACCTGCAGGCGATCGCCAATTCTTTCTGAGCCCTCATAGAAGGGTGCCTCAGGGCTGAACGGCATGAAAACGAACAGCAGGTGCTGCTAGCACGTCCTGCGCCGCGACAAGGGCGAGCTCGTCCTCGCCGCGCACCGCCGTCATCTCCGCGAGCGAGAAGATCGCCGAGGTCACTCGCTCAAACGCGGTCTTGAGATCCGGCGCCAGCAAAAAATGCCCGAGAAACAGGGCGCTGAACGCATCACCGGTGCCGGAAAACGTTCGTGCAAGCCTCGGCGTTCGGATTAGCCAGCGCTCCTCGCTGGAAACCGCGAGCATGAGAAGTTCGCCCGGCCAGCCCGGGCTCAAGAGGCCTGTCGCCACCACGAGACGAGGCCCGTGCTTCAGCAGGCGTTCGGCAGCAAGCTCGGCCTGGCGGAGATCATCGACCTCCAATCCGCTGAAATGAGCAAGCTCGAAACGGTTCGGCGTGATGATGGCGGCACGCGGCAAAAGCTCATCCGCTATGGCCGCCGGCACGCCCGGACGCACGAACACGCCGGCCCCATCGTCACCGATCACCGGATCCAGAAGAAAGACAAGATCCGGCCGCTTGGCGATGACGGCATCCAGCGCCTGCAGCACGGGACCAGCAATCCCGGCATCACCGAGATAGCCCACGATCATACCGACACAGCGTTCCAGCGGCGCTTGGTCGAGAACGGCATTGAGAATGGCCGAAAGGCGCTCCATCTCGACGCAATAACCGCGGAAACTACCATGCCCGGGGTGATGGCCGAGCTGCACCGTGTTGACCGGCCAGACCTCGAAGCCCAGGCGTTGCAGCGGCAGGACGGCAGCACTGTTGCCGACATGTCCATAAGCGACCTCGGACTGGATCGACAAGATCGCCTTCGTCGGATCGTCCGACGCCGTTTTGTCCAGAGGCATGCGCGTGTGGTTCAACGAAACCTCCTGTCAGAAGATCGTTAGTATAACGAGGAGCGCACATGGACAGTAAAACTTTGGATCGGGCCTCCTCCAAATTTTTTGCAGAGCCGCTCCGTCCTATCCCGAACCGTTCGACCATGAGGGACGCCACAGTGAGCCTCCCCAAGGATCAAAACGGAGACACCCTATGAAGCGCATTTCCCTGGTTCTCGCCTCTGCCCTCTTCCTGACCTCAGCCGGCAGCGCCTTCGCCACCGACAGCGGCGGCATCAAGATCAACGGCACCGTCAACAACACGACCGACGCCTACTACAACGACAACGTCGCCTCAGGCAACGGCGCCACCGCCAAGCAGCGCGTGGGCAGCTTCGTTGGCAAGGTCGATATTTCCGGCAACGTCACCAACACGACCCATTCCTACGACAACGACAACTACGCCTCCGGCAACAACTCCAAGGCCTGCCAGGACATCGGCTCGTTCGTCGGCCAGGAGTGCTAGGAGCACCCCCGAACGGCAAACATCACGAACCTCCCCCGCTAAGAAAACGCCTCGGTCTACGACCGGGGCGTTTTCGCGTCCGCTCGCTTGATCATCTCCCAATGATGCGGAGATTGGCCTGTGCAGATCAAAAAATGGAAAATTCTCAAAAAAATTTCGAGCGGCCGTCGATCCCTATCCCGAACCAATCGACCATGAGGGACGCCACAGTGAGCCTCCCCAAGGATCAAAACGGAGACATCCTATGAAGCGCATTTCCCTGGTTCTCGCCTCTGCCCTCTTCCTGACCTCGGCCGGCAGCGCCTTCGCCACCGATAGCGGCGGCATCAAGATCAACGGCACCGTCAACAACACGACCGACGCCTATCACAATGACAACATCGCCTCAGGCAACGGCGCCACTGCCAAGCAGCGCGTGGGCAGCTTTGTCGGCAAAGTCGACATCTCCGGCAACGTCACCAACACGACCCACTCCTACGACAACGACAACACCGCCTCCGGCAACAACTCCAAGGCCTGCCAGGACATCGGCTCGTTCGTCGGCCAGGAGTGCTAGGAGCACCCCCGAACGGCAAACATCACGAACCTCCCCCGCTAAGAAAACGCCTCGGTCCGCGACCGGGGCGTTTTCGCGTCCAGCTTAGCGCTGCCTTCGAGTTGTTCGAAAACGACCACAACCCGATGAGGTGGTCACGCCACGGGCAGCCAATCGGGAATGTCGCCGAAATCGATCCTGCCGACCGGCTGCCATTTCGTCTGAAGGAGGAGATAGCGCCGACGCAGATAGAAGGGCCAGTCCAGATCGGGGGACTGGCGAGTTCCCCGCCAGAGTGTTGGCAGATATTCGAACAGCCTCTGTTCCGCACGAAGCGGTGAGAACTCGGCCTCATCGACCAGATAGATGGGAATGAGGCCCTTTTGGCGGAACTCTTCATCGACCAATTCAGCGCGCTCGGCTATCGCCTCACTGGTCATGCCAAAAAGGCTGATGAACATGAAGGACGGCGAGGCCGATACCTGGTAACGGGAGCGGAGGGCACTTGCCTCAAGAAGGACGATCGGCGCCTTTACGCTGGCGTCGGTTTCATTCGGCTCGGCAGCATCGGCTTCCCGAGCACCACCATCCCGCCACCAAGACCAGCCATGACGCGCGCGCTCCGTCACGGCTCAGTCCGCCGCATCGAGCAAGGGATTGGTCAGCCTCGTCAAATAGCCGGGTGCTGTCTCATGCTGCCGACCGGCTGCGGGCAGCCGGCCAAAACTACCCTGGCTACGACGCGCCAGGAGACCGTGAATGATATCGCTGAGCTGACGTCCCGCCAGGTGCCAGTCATGGCTGATCGCGTACATGGCAGCCCTTTGCCCCATCGTTGATAGCGCTTCGTCGGATGCCCCGGCAAAAGCCTGCAATGCCATGGCGAGGCTGGCGACGTCGCCTGGGCGATAGCTGAACGCCATCTCCTCATTGGCAACATCCAGAAGGGTCGGAAGGCGCGGCAGGATCACCGGGCGCTCGGTGCCCATGGCGAGGAACAGCGTTCCCGAGGTCAGAATTTCCTGATACGGCAAGGCGACGGCGTCCGCGGCAGCGAAAACTTCGGCAACCTCCAGGTCCTCGACGAACCGATCGATCACCGTCACCCGATGATTAAGCCTTTTCGGTATGTCCAGACGGTCGAAGGGCTGCTTGCCGACCACCAGGAGATGCAGTGTCGGATCATCAAGATCGTTCAGCGCCTGAATGAGGAGATCGCCGCCTTTGTAGGCCGTGATCCTGCCGAACAGCAAAAGGCACCGCCGATCATCATCCAAGCCCAGCTTTTCTCGCGCGCGGTTTCGCGCGACGGCCGGATAGTGCTTACGGTAGTTTCCATGCACCTGAAGAGAAAAGCGTTCTCGATCGATCCGATAATGTTCGCTGACAGCATGAATAGCTGCAGGCGAATGTACGATGATCGCCTCGGCATGGGCGGCGACGACGGCGCTGATCTCCTCGGCCAGGTCCGCATGCACGAAGTCGTGGGGGCGAAGATTGTGCTTGGTCCAGACCAGCCGGCCTCCGGCCTCGACGAACCGGTCCAGCTCGGTGGTGAACAGTCTCGCCGCCCTCGCCGCCTCATTGGCGTTCTTGATCGAACGTAGAACCGAGTCCTCCCAATGCAGATGGAACACGACTTCGCTGTCACGGCGACCTTTAAGGCCGACCAGCGGCCTCGCTTCCTCGATTGTCGCCGACCTCACGGCGAACGCCGGATCGACATGGTCATACAGGAGTGTCTGATAGGGGTTGGCACGCCGGTAATCCGGATAAAATATCAGTTGATGCATGGCCGAAATTTTCCAACTGGGGCCCGGAAATTGAAAAAATCGCCCCTTCGATACCCGGTGCCGTCATCCTCAGGGTGACGTTTCATCGATTGAGGCTTATACCTATCCCGTATTCAAATAAAAGAAAAACAGACGAGAGGGCACACAATGGCAAAGTCGGTGACACGTTGGTGGGCGTTGGTTGTCGCCATGATCCTTGGCTCCGTCTCCAAAGGCGGGCTTGCTCAGGATTCCACCAACAGCGAGCTCAGGGCGTTCGAAAAGGCTCGCGCTGAAAATACCGAGGCGGCTTATCGCGACTTCCTGCGGCGCTATCCCGAAAGTCAGTTTACCGCTGATGCGTTTCGGGATCTGGTTGGCGCCGTAGTCAAGTCAGAACGGCCGATCTTCGAGCCGGCGTTCGACAACCAGCTTCTGGTCGAAGGCCTGATGCCCGCACCGCTTCAGCCGACATTGGCGTCGGATGGTGGGCGAGGTCCCTACTGAGATCCGCCACCCGTTGCGATGAACGCATGGGATGGGATCATGGCAGACCGAAAAACGGCAGATAGCAACAGGCGATCTTTGACGCGCAGGCTGCGCGTGACCGCCTCCTGGATTGGACTCGTGGGCTGTATCCTGGCCGCCGCACCGCTGAAGGCGCAGGAAGCCCGACCGGTCAATCGAGTGGCCTTGGTTATCGGCAATGGCCAGTATGAAACCCTGGACCCGTTGCCTAACCCACCACATGACGCCGCAGCGCTTGCAGAAGCGCTTTGGAATGCCGGCTTCGAGGTCATCGAGCTGATCGATGCCGATCGCGAGCAGATGATCAACGGCATCGCGACCTTCGCCAACAGGCTCAGGCCCGGCGCCGAGGCAGTTTTCTATTATGCGGGCCACGGCGTCGCCGTCGACAACGTCAACTATCTGATCCCGGTGGCGACACCAGTGGAATCGGAGGCGCAGATCGCCGGAACCGGCATCGCCGCACGCACTGTCCTGCAGACCATGGAGCAGTCCGGCGCCGACTTCAACGTGGTCATCCTGGATGCGTGCCGCAACAACCCGTTCAATCAGGGCCCGAACTTCCAAGAGACGGCCGATGCCAGCCGCGGCGTCGAGGTGGAGGACCCCAGCCAGTCTGGAAGAGTTGAGCGCGCCGCCGCTGGCGGCCTGGTCGAGATGAACGCCAGCGGCCGGACGGAAACCCTGGTCGCCTATGCGACCGCACCCGGTGAAGTGGCCCTCGATGGCGAGGCGACTCATAGTCCCTACACCGAAGCTCTGCTCCAGCACCTGAACGAACCGGGCCTCGAGATCGGCATGCTGTTCAGGCGTGTACGCGGCGCCGTGCGCGAGAGCACCGAGGGCTATCAGATCCCCTGGACGTCGAGCACGCTGGAGCAGGAATTCTATTTCCGCCCCGACGTCACCGAGGCCACTGACGCGGTCACTGGCATGCAGGTCGCGACCAACACGCTCGGTGTCCTGCCGCCGCGCCAGGTGCTGGATCGCTCCTTTTGGTACTCGATCCAAAATCACGAGCGCCCGACCGCACTCTCCACCTATCTGGAGGTGTTTCCCGAGGGCAAATTTCGCGCATCCGTCATGCAGCGCCTCGCCGTGCTCGCGGGTGAAACGCCTTCCGCCTCGGGCGCAGCACCGACCACGGAGGAATGGTCGGAACGCCCGGCCTCCCGTTCCAGTGAAGACTCCGCTCTCTCCGCCGAAGGGGATGGCTTCACGCCGGGATGGCTGACCTCGACGCCGATCGGCGTCGCACCCACGCCACTCGAACTGCCGGCCCTCGATCAACTTCATGAGGGTCAGTTCTGGGTGCAGCTCGGCGAAGCGCCGAAATTTGGCCAGCTCGTTCTCGAAGATGGCAGCGCCGTCGGAGCACGCGACACCATCGATGGCCGGGCCTTCCTGAAGGCGAGCTTTCGCCCGACGGTCGGCACCCATGGCGGCAAGGAGCTGGTTCAGTTCTCGGTCCTCGACAAGGAAGGTGCGCGCCACGATTACGAGATCGGTCTCGAAGCCTGGATTCATGCCTGCGACATGCTGGCCGGCATGCCCGAGGACACCAAACGGGTCACCGCAGGTACGCGCGAGTTCATCCTCAAGATGCGCGCCGAGCAGGCGATCGAAGTCTGTGAGCTTGCGACCGCCGACTATCCGGAAAACGGCCGTTTTGCCGCCGAACTCGCCCGCGCCTACCGTCTGGCGGGACACTATGAACAGTCGATTGACGAACATCTGCGCGCCATCGAACTCGACCATGACAGAGCGATGGTGGTGCTTGGCCTGATGCATTGGGCCGCGCAAGGCGTGGAACAGGATCTGGCGCGCGCGAAATTGTTTTTCGAGGAAGCCTGGGATCGCGGCGAGTCGGCCGCCGGCACAGCGCTTGCCGCCATGTACCGGGAAGGTGCGGGTGTCGAGCAGGATTACAGCGAAGCGCTTCGCTGGTATCGGGATGCAGCGTCGCGCGGCAATGACTGGGCGATGTACAATCTCGGCGAGATGCACGAGACCGGCAAAGGCGTCGATGCGGATATCGAGGAAGCCGTCCGCTGGTACACACGCGCCGCCAGGAGCGGTGAGCTGACCGCGCAATACAGGCTCGCCAAGATCTACGAGCAGGGTCTGGGTGTGCGCAGCAATCTCAGCGAGGCCGAGCGCTGGTATCGGACGGTCGCCGGTCAGGGTGTGCCCAATGCCATGACCCGGCTCGGTGTGATGAGCGAGCGGGGCCAAATCGGCGAGATCGATCTGCTCGGCGCGTGGCAGCTCTACCGAGGCGCTGCCAATCTCGATGACCCTGAGGCGAAGCTTCGCCTTGGTCGCCTCTACCGCGACGGCAAGGGCGTCGAGGAAGATGTCGAACGGGCGCTGGCATTGCTGCAGGAGGCCGCGGACAACGGTCAGAGGGATGCGTTCAGGGACCTCGGCAAGATGAAGGAAAAAGGCCTCGCCGGCCCCAAGGACGAAAAAAGCGCCCTCGCGCATTATCTTGAGGTCGCCGACACCAATCCCTGGGCGGCGCGCGATGCGGCGAAGCTGCTTGCCGGCGGTGAGCAGATGGATCACGATTTCGCTGCTGCCGCTACTTGGCACAGACGCGCTGCCGAAGGCGGCGTCCCCTGGTCGGCAAGAGATCTTGCGCGCCTCTATGAAGCCGGTAAGGGGGTCGAACCTTCGATGGAGCAGGCTGTCCTTTGGTATGCGACAGCGCTCGCCAACGGTGCCGGCGACGCAGAGCTTAAGGAGTTGGTGACCAAGCGCTTGCTTGAGCTGCCCGCGGAAGCCTTGGTCGCCGGTGCGCAGCTCCTGCTGCAGAATAGAGGCTATGAAGTCGACAGCATAGATGGCAGTCTCGGCCCCCAGACAAGGGCAGCCGTTGAGCGCTTTCAGGCCGATACCGGCCTCGCATCAGATATGCAGAATATCACGCCGGACCTGCTCAGCCGCATCGCGGCAGCAGCCGCAGACAAATCATGATGAACAAACACGGCCAAACCGTTGGAGGAAAGGCGACAGCCATGACCCGAACCCACACCGCACCTAATTGGGGCCGTAATGTTGGCACCGGCCTGCTCTGCGCAGCCCTCCTCGGCTTGTCCGCCTGCTCCGGCGGTCCCGGTCCTGTTCCGGAAACCTTGGAGGTGCCAAAACCGCTCGCAGCCGGTGAAACCGTCCGATCAGCGCTCGGCAAGATCACCCTGGAGGCCGCGGCCGAAGGCCAGGACATTCTGAGTGTGCAGGTCGCAGGTGATCGAGGCCTGGTCAACCTTCACTATGCAGGACCAGCCGAACGCTATGTCGCTTGTGATTCCGCGGGCTGGCTTGTCCCGGGCGGTGGCGTCGTCGACGTCAACCTTTCGGAGAGCGCCGCCTTCGAGACGATCGACAATCGGGGTGAACCCGTTTCAATCGAGCGTTGGGTCCGCTTGGATGCGCTGACCAACGTCGTGGTGCAGACCGGACAGCAGGAGCTTCAGGTCGAGCCCAAAATCCGCTACATCGTCTCGATGGTGACCGAGGTCTATAACCTGAACGAACGGATCGGCCACAAAGCCGAGCGGCTGGAGTTCGAAAGCGGCGGTTCCGCCGTGACATCGACCGGCCACCGCTGCAAAAGCACCGGTGTCCTCGAGGAACTCGCCAAAACGGCTGTCTCTTAGTGGTGGTCTGACCAGTGGTGTGACCACATCACTGGGTTTCGACCGTTTTCGAAGAACGTGCCAAGAAGCCGAACGGCATGCGGTTTCTTGTCGGGATGATCTCGGCTGACTTTCGCATCGAATGCGCTACTGAGTTCGAACGCTCCTCCTGACACACTCGTCAGACGACGGCGCGGCGGTGGATGTCGAGGTCGAGATCGGCGTCCAGACTTCTCGCTGAACGGACCAGCTCCTCAATGGCGGAGGCCGCTATGCCGGCGCCATTCAGTGAGGCGTGCTCGGCTGCAGCGTCTCGCATCTTCGCTCGTGTCTCCGGACGGCTGATCGCATTGATGACTGATGCAATCTTGTAGACTTCCGATCGACGCAGGCTAAATCCGAAGCCCTGGCGCTCTGCAAACGCCGCGCGCAGCACATGGTCGTCCATGCTCGGGTTCTCGTTCGGAATGAAGATCGCGGGCACGGCATGCGCCACCAGCTCGTGAAAGGTGTTGTAGCCAGGCGTGGCGATCGAGAAGTCGAAGGCGGCGAAATGCCGGGCGATGGGATAGCCGCTCAAGACGTGGACATCATCCGGCCAGCCATGATCCTGCTCACTGATTAGCCATTTCACAGTGGCGATCTGCAAACCGTCGACCGCGCGCAGCGCCGGCAAAAGGCGGTCGACAAGCGGCGCCAGATCGTAATTGTTGCGCGAGCCGAGTTGCAGGAGAACAGCGGGCTTCGCCGGATCGAGGCCAAGCGCCAGAGCTGCGATCTCGCGGTCATCGAGCTCATCATCCTCCAGGAGGCGGATCGGTGGTATGCAGCGAACGCCTGGCTGCTCGCTCTTTGTGGGCCCGCGATCGAAAACGGTCGCCAGATCGAGCGGCTCGATGATCAGGTCGAAAATATCGGCACGCTCGAGTGCTCGCTTATTCTGGCCGGGCTGCCAAAGGCCGCGCCTGCACCAGACGAAGGACCGCCCTGGATGCTGCTCACGCGCATTGACCAGCGCCCTGAACGGATAATTGCCATCGAACACCAGCGCGGACGGATCGTAAAACGCGATCATCTCGTGCAACAAATGGGTCAGATGTGCGTTCCAGTGATCGACATGCCCCTCATAATAGCTGTGATAGGGCGTGAACTCGACGGCAAAACCGAACTTTTCGACCTGACCACAAGCCTGCGACATGCTGAGAAACACCGGCTCGATCGAACGCGGCATCCGGCGCGCGATCGCGAGTTGCCGGGTCAGATGGCCCATGCCGACGCCGTTGGTCGAAAAGAACAGCGCGCGTCGCTTCGGCGCTGAGCGGACAGAACCAAGGCTGGTCGAAACCGGTCTCGGCGCGCCGATCAGATCGGCGAAGCGCTGTATATGACATTGGAGAGCGTGGCGCTCCCTCACCGCCGCCCTAGCCTTCTCGCGTGTGCGGGTTAGATTGGCCTCATCAACAGCCAGCGCATCCAACACGGAAGACGGCGCGTCGCTCATGACGGCCAGCCCGCCGAGATAGGATTTGTGCTTCGGGGAGGCAACGACCAGCCCGCCGAGCGCCGCCGTCATGATCGAGCCCATGCAAAGCGCATCCCCGCCATATCCGGGCTGAAACCCCTCGAGAAACGCATCGATCTTCCGGCAGAACGCTGCTCTCGACACATCGCCGATATCGTCGATCCGCCAGGAAAGCGGCAAGGATCGCCCTCGGTCCAAGAGCTCCGCCTTGTGGCCGAGCAGCCAAAGCTGCCGGTGCCGCCAGCCGAAAAGCCGTCCCTCCACCTCGCCCGCCGCACTGACCTCCGTTCCGACGATCAGCCCCTCGCGGGTCGTCCGTTTCGCATCATCCAGGGGAATAGCATCCAGATCCATGGCCGGGCGCCAGATGGCGTCATAGCCCTCGCCTTCCGGGCTCAAGCCCAAAAGCTCGCCAGCAATCAGATCGGTCGCCGCTGCAAGTCGCACCGGTCCGCGGAACTGGGTCTCCAGCCGGTCGAGAAGCGAGCCACCCTCGCGGTTTGGAGACATGGCATCGTCGTGCTGGGTGTGGATGACGATATTGATGTCGCATTTGAGCCGAAGCGGCAGATTGAGTGGCCGCTGGACGATCCTCGCGTCGACGGTAATGGCAAGGACGGCATCGACCTCGATCAGCGGATCGAGCCAGGCTACTCGCCCGTCCTCGATCATCCGCTTCAGCCAAGTGTGGAAGCCGATCCTCGCCTCGCCTTCTTCGCCATCGACCTGGATGGTGGCGAGGCGGTAGCCGGCGGCAAGGGCCGCCTCGGCGAGGTTCCGCTGATACCAGAAAACCGGCCCGGCCTGGCGCCAGTCAGCAATGATCACGATGTCGAAAGATGGGGTCTTCATATCCACTCAACAACTGAAATGACGCCCCAACTCATGCCCGATTTCGGCCCGAAATGCCAGAAGGTTCCCGTCCAAATCCGAGACGGGAACCCTCCTGCCAATTCCCTACCACACTGTCCCTAGGTCAAGCCAACCGGCAGCGGCGACGGTTAGCGGGCGACGGTGATCTCAAGCCTGGCCTCCGTCACGCTTTGCCGGCCGAGCTTACGATAGGCACTCACGACCTCGTCGACCGAGTTGACCGGCAGCGGCACCAGATCGGCAGTCTTGAGCGACGGTGGCAGGCGAAGACCGACCTCGACCTCGGAGGCGAGGCAGGCGATCGATTCTCTCGCACCTGGCCGATCGAGCACGATGTCGAAGCCCGCGTTATCACCGGGGATCGCCACCGGCTTGCCAGCGATCACATAAGGATCCGGATCGAACTGGTTCGGAAAGATGCGCGCGACATTCTGATCCGCATCCTGATAGTAGCAGTAGAGATAGGCGTCCTGACTGGCCGTCGCGCTGACTGCGAGCGTCTGGCCCAGCGGATAGGCGTTGCTGTCGCCGCCCAGCGGACGAAGGGACAGCTTCAACCGGTTGGGGCGGATCTCGGGCGGAGTTTCCGCTTCCAGGCTTGCCTGCGTCAGCTTCGGCTGACGGCCGAGGCTCAGATCCTCGTGGATCAGGCTCGCATAGAGCGGGAAGGTGATGCGGCCATCCGCAAGCAGGCCGTTCTCGCTCTGATAGCGCGCGATGGCGCTCTTGGTCGCGGCATCGCGCCTGCCAGTAATGCCACCATTCAGATAGCCCTCGCTCGCAAGCGCCTGCTGGACGAAGGTCACGCGCTCTTCCAGCTCCATCTCGTTATACCAGTCCTTCGCCTCCTCGACGACCGCAGGATTGGTCTGCTCGATCTGCAGGCAGCGCCAATAGGGAACCTCGGCGAGCTTGCCCAGAACCTCGATTGTCGAGAGTTCGACCAGCGTGCGGACCGCCTGGTGCATGCCCTCGCCTTTGTTGAGCACGACGTCGAAATTCAGCCCGAGTTTGCTGATCGAGCCTGCAAGATCGCCGGCAATGCCCTTACGCGCCACCGCAATCGAATTGTGAGCGGATGCGCCCGGAATGATCTGGCGGTTCACCAGATTGCCGATATTAAGATCGAGCGAGACCACCGAGACCGTCTGATCCCTGGACGCTCCCACCTGAATCTCCGGAATACCGATGGCCGCCGCTTGCGCTTCGTCGAGAACGCCTTCATCCAGCTGGGTAATCGCACCGCGAATGTAATAATTGGGCACCACGAAATCGTCGGTGAAACCGATCAGACTCTGCAGGTCATGTACATCGGCCTGGGTCGCGTCGTAGTCGACGAAGGAAAAGGAGCCACTCTTCACCGACATGCGCGAGATGGCCGAGATCAGCATGTCCTTGGTGCCGGCGGACACATTGGCGGTGGCATCGGGTATGCCGGCACTGGTCACGACGATGTCGCTGCGCCCGAAGGAGAGCAGGAGTTCATCCATGCAGCGCAGCGATTCGCTGAAATTGGTGAGATTGGTGGCCGGCAGCGTCTTCGGCTTGGCGATCTCGATTGCCTGCTTCGGATCCGACGCGCAACCGGCCAACATGAGGAGCGCCAGCCCCGTTGCGGCCAAGCCAGTTCGGTTTTTCAGAACATTTTTCAACATGACTGCCAACTCCTCTGTCAGCCGACCGATCATCGAAATCGGCAGCGTCTTGGGCCTATTCGCAATCCCGGCCGATTTCGACGTTGCCGCCGGTGTTGATGATGTCCTTGGTCACCACCACGATCTTCTCTTTGCCCAGGCCGCGATCTATAATGACGCCGTTGCGTTCTTCGCCGCAGCCAGGTGTTTCGGACGAATTTTTGCCGGACTGACTGGTCAATGTCTTCGATTTAGCGATGACGCGGCTGACTTTGGCCTTCGAGTCAACCTTCAGATGCCTGGGCTGATTATACTGGCCGGCCTCGGCAAAGGATGCCGTGAGAAACACGGCGATCAGGGTGGGAATGGTCAATTTCAACATGGGTTTGCTCCGGCTTTAAGGTTTCACGGCGCAGTGTCGGCGCGCTTAGAAATCACCTTCGGGATAGAAAACGCGTTGTGCGCCAGCCATTTTTCATAAAAACTGTTTTAACCCTGTCGTTAGCCTCCTTCTCACTTTCGACGCTTGCGCCTTGCCGTTCAAGCCTCGATCCTTCGGAAGGCCGGCAATCAGGTCCGGGAAGAAAAAAAATCGGTGAAGCGTCTGGCTATCCCGAATGCCTTCCCCGAGTTAAAGATCTTAGGAGAGCGTCCATGCTACGCTACAGCCGTTTCGCCATTCTTGCAGGCCTGATGGGCCTGCTTCCATTGTCCGCAAATGCCGGCGACGCCGTGCTTTTGGAGAACAGCGCATCCCGTTGCGAGATCTTTCGCGCGATCAGTCCGGACGTGCCGAGCGAGTGCAGGCTCGCGACACCACGCGGGCTCGGCAAAACCCGCGGCATTCGCCTGAAGGACAATGACCAGGGTCTCGCCGAAACCGATGCCGGACAGCCGACTGCAGCGAGCGAGCCGCAGTCCTTCTCGATCGCCATGCGCATCCAGTTCAAGTTCGACTCGGCTGAACTTACCTCGGAGTCGAAGACCACGCTTGGTCAGATCGCCCAGGTTCTCCAGGACGATATCATGCATGACAAGGTCATCCTGCTCGAGGGCCATGCCGATGCCACCGGCAAGGAGGGCTACAACCTCAGCCTGTCCGAGCGCCGTGCCAGATCTGTGCGCCAATATCTGATGTCGGCCTACGGCGTTCCAGGTGAGCGTCTGCAAGCAGTCGGCCGTGGTGAGCTGGATCCGTTCGATGCCGCTGACCCGCGCGCATCGGTGAACCGCCGCGTGGAATTCACCAACCTCTCGGATTAGTGGATTGTCCACAGCATTTGGTTTCCACCACCTTCGAAAAAAGCGTCAGGAAATCCAAGGGTACGCGCGCCCTTGTAGATGTGATGGTCGGTACCGTTTGCCCAGAGCCTACCGTGGATTCGGCGATAGGACGATCGGCACGATCAAGAGTGGACGCTCTTTCCAACCGGCTCCTTTGCCTCGCGAATACGGGGTGAAGGGGCCGGCTTCGTATATTTGGGGACCGGCTTCATTCGGTACCGACTATTCCGAGCGAACGATTGATGCACTCATGGCCAAGCTTTGCTAAACAGGCTTGTTAGTGACCATTCATCAGGCATGGCGTCTGCCGCCAGGCGGTTCGGTGAGCACGGCATATTGAACCAGAATAGGTCGACAGGGGAGAAACGGCATGGCCGATCAGGCGATCAAAGGGTTCAAGATCAACACGATTCTTGATCGCTTGGCCGTCGATATGCTCGGTCTGGTGGAAAGCCACCTTTCCGCGGGGCATTTCGATCGGGACCGCTATTATCTTTCCATTCTTCTCACGCTTTCGAAGAAACTCTATATCAGCCAGCTGCTCTATCGCGATTTCCGCGCTGCAGGCGATCAGCAATGGCATCACTATCAGCTTTCCGGCGATAAGGTCGCCAAGGTCCATGAGCAGAGCATCGTCTATCTGCACCAAGTGCTGATGCGCCGCCTCAGGCTTGCAAGGCGGCTGAAGCACGAGCCCGGCAATATGCACCTGCTGCTAGCACAGCTCGCGCGTTTTGGTGTCGGCGAAGGCGGCTGGGCCGCGGTCGAACTCCGCCGTGACCTCTCGCTCGAAGCGGATGAAGGGGTGGATGATTTCAAGAGCCGGCTTGCGTCCAAACTTGCGACCCAGCGAACAGCACTCGGCGACGATTTCGGTAACGAGGCCAGACGGCGGCGCGATGAATACGGACCGCTCTGGCTCATCCGGCCGCCGAATTCAGCCGAGATGCCGGAGGAAATGTCCTGGTTCGACGTGATCGATGCCGCACCTTCACCGCTTGCCGCAGACTTCACAGGAAATGTCGACACGCAGCGACTGGTCGTGCGAGTCCTCGATTCGCTGAATGAGCGCTACACGCTCCTTAGAAGCTGCGGGCTGGATCCGGAACGCTGGCATGAACGCGAAACGCCATCGATCGCGAAGCTGCGCGATCTGAAACGCCTTCGCCGCCAGGCGGAAGACTATCTCCGCCAGAGCATCGAGGACGAACAGGTGCGCTCCTATCGCCGTGCATTCGACGACCTTGCTGATGATGGCGGTCAGATCGCCGGTTTCGGAAGTTTCGATGACTTCGCCACCAGCGAGGTCGGCATGGCCATCCTCCGCTATCCCATCCAGTCACTCGATGATGCGGTCGGCGGCGATGACGACGATGATGACCGCTCGCGCCACGACCTCTTGGCGGATAAAGATGCCGAGGACATCGAGGAGCGCCTCGCCAGGCAAGAAGCGGCTGGTGACTGGGTGGCCCGGCTGATCGAAGACCGGCCCGGCTGGTTCGATCCTGCCATGCAATATTTTTTCGAGCAGGTTTTGGGCCAAGGGCGGCCTCTCTATCCCGAAGAAGATGACGAGGGCGTCCTCTTCGACCCGGACTTTCTGGCACTGATCGCCGGCGATGACGAGCTTGATGGACAGGATGATGAAGCCCTCGCGGCTGCTTTGTATCGCCGCGCGCAAAAGCTGATTAAGCGAGGCCTGAACCGCCAGGCTTCGGCGTCAGCATAACGTTGGGGCCAGGAGACAGAAGCCATGACGACCAAACCTTTGAACGACGATGAGCGCAAGTCGCTTTGGCAGTTGGCGGCACACCGCCTGCAGCTCGTCGACGTCGAACCGCCGGTGACCGCCGACATGGTGGACCAGCTGCTGCAGCAGCTTGGACCGCGCAGCGACAACCAGCAGACCGGCGACTGGCTGAAGGGCGCAGCCGAGCAAAGTGCAGTCGATCATAGCCAGACGGCCGAAGTGATCCGCTTTGATCCAAAACGCCAACGCTTCACCCAGATCGCCGAGTTTACGAGGCTCGCCGCCGATAGTGGTGCCGGCGAAGTACCGCTTCCCGCAGCACCACTTGAGACCAGCGATGGTCGTTTCCGCCTCGACATCCAGGGTGTGGATGATCAGATGATCCGCGTCCTGATCCAGGCACTCGGTGATGCCAGTGATGCGCTTGCAGGTCGTCTGATCGGCCTTGCTGCCGAGGGCAACTACGAGACGTTGATCGGCCTTGTCGAGCTCGATGAGGACGGCGACGGTATGATCCGCCTGCATGACGACGAGGCCACGCGCAAGGCGCTGCTTCGCCCCGTGCTCGGCACGATCGACGACGTCTAAGACCGGTCGCCGGTCCGGGCAGCAAAGCCATGCATAAGAGCAGAAGAACCGTCCAGATCCCGATCGTTCAGCCAGGTGCTACCGATGCCGGCGCCAAGCGTCAGGAAGATCGGCTGATCGAGATCTACACACAGCATCAGGGGCTGAGCCCGCTGAGCAGTGCCGAAGCTGCGAAAGCCGCGGAAATCGACGTGAAGGCGCGTGACAAGGATTGGGATCAGGTTGCCGCCCCACTTCGCAAAGTCGGCCTCTATCAGGCAGGCTGCGCTGCCGCCAGCGCCGTCAGGAAGCTTGGTATCGAGCCGCCGATCGGCGCCCTTTATCAGCAGGTGGCGAGGCTAGCCTGGATCGAAGCGCAACGCCTGCAGTCCGCAAGCCCGACCGGGCCGAGCGAAGGCCGAAGCGCCGAACTCGGTCTCGCCCTCATCCTGCTCATGGGTGCGAGCGGCAGTCCAGATCGCCAAGTGATCGCCACAGGCGCATTGGGTGGACAGCCAAGCGGTCACGCAACTGACGACGTCGAGATTCTGCCGGTCGGCAGCCTTCCGGGCAAGTTGGACCTGGTGCTCACCCTTGCCATTCACAACAACCTGCCGCGCTTCGATCGCGAGCGCGAGCTTCTCTTCTTCACACCACTCACCTTCGAGGACGACGGCGAGCAGCGCGAGGTCGCTTCGCTGCCGGCGGTAGAGCAGCTATTGAAATATGGCGTTCGGGTGGTGCCGGTCGGTCGTCTGGGTGAGGCAGCAACCATCCTTAAGGCGAGACGCGCCCGTCATCTCGCGGCCGATCGCCTGCTGCAGGGAGCGGCCGCCGTCATGGCCTGCATCATTGCAGCCGGCATCGCCTGGCATCTCTGGCCGAGCCCCAGGATCACCATGACCTTCCTCCCCGCAGGCGGCATGGCGCTCGCGGCCGAGCCTTATCTGACCTGCTTCACTCCCGATGGCGGCTATTACCCAGTACCGCTGGATCGCGACGGCATCGGCCGTACCATGCCGGCGGGCTCGACGCTCGGCTGGAATATCAGGATCGAGGATCCCGGTACCGACGATCATCTTTTCGGTCAGTGGACACAACCTGCCCAGTATCACTTGGCCCAGGTCATGCTCGCCAGCTCGTCGCCGGCCAAGGTGCTGACGCCGTCGCTGCCGGACGGACGGCCGGTCGAGCTTCCACCGGGCGGCGCTTGGGAATGGGGCTGGAAGCTGAACGAAAAGCCGGAAAACAATATGCTGGTGCTGCTCGCCCAGCCGGAAAAACCTTTCGACGCCGCGGAGATCCGACATGCCCTTGTCGAGCAATTTCCTGCCGATCGGATCGACGGCAGTTTGGATCTGACGGCAGCCGCCAATTTTCTGAGCTCACTCGCGCCCGGTTCGGTGCGCTTCAACGTAAGGACGGTGGAAGGGGAAGATCGATGCGACCCTTGATGCACCAGCTGCAATCAGCCCTGCAACGGCTCAAGATCCCGGTGGCTGCAGCGCTCATCACCGGGCTGATCAGTGGACCGGTACTCGCCAACTGCCCCTGGATCGTTCAGCCGAGCGAAACGATAGGCGGCGATCGGCCCGACTATGAGATCACCTTCAATGGTGCCCCCGATCGCTCCTGGAGATACTATGCCTTCACCGTGATCGATCACGATCTCGCTTGGCAGCTGAGCTCGGGAAGCGGCCTTGCAGCACTGGATGAACGCGGTCGGCCGCTGGAGGTGATCGATCGGGATGATCGCCTGCGTTACCGCGCCGATAGCGCCTCGGTCATGCCGCTCACCATCTATCTCGTGGTGTCGACCTCATCCATGCCCGAACTCGATGCCATCACCGCAGCCTTCGAGCCTTCACGACCGATCGCCGTGGGCCTGCGCATGCGCGGCGCGAGCGACACCAGCGGTCCTCTTCCGCACCGCAGCCTGCCGGGCGTGGAAATCCACTACGCCAGCAACGAACCAACCGCGGCTGAACTCAGCACCAACCAGCCTGAGTATCAGCTCTGCGCCTACCAGGTACTGATACGTTGACAGGCCGCCACGCCCTCGCCGCACGAAAAGCCCACCCAGTGCACCGACACATTCAAGAGCTTCAATTGATGGTGCGCTAGGTTATTGGCCTTGCATCAGATCAGAACGACCCGGTCGGCCTGTTTGAATCGACGCACTAACGAGTTTAAATCTTCGACGAGTTCAACCTTCGGCTCGGCATTCCAACCGCCCGTCTTGATGTGCGGTTTTATTATCTTCTCACGAATACCCCGATGAAGTGGCCACACCACTAGGCGGCTTCAGCCTGCTTTTCCATCGGCGGTTCAAAGGGGAAGCGAACGATGAACGTCGTTCCCTGCTCAGCAATACTGGTCACCGAAATCTCGCCACGATGCATCTCGATCAGCTGCTTGACCAGATGGAGTCCGATGCCGGTTCCAGCGATGCCGCTGGCGGTGGAAGCTCGGAAAAATCGCTTAAACAGCTTGCTCAATTCGTCCTCAGGAATACCAACGCCTTCATCACGAACCGCGACGACCACATGGGACCCATCCAGATATCCATCAACCCAGACGGTCGATGCGCCGGGGGAATATTTGACGGCGTTCGATAGCAGGTTCGTGAAGACCTGACGCATCAGCTTTTCGTCGGCGACGACCTGAGCCGGCAATGTCTCGATGTCGAGAACAATCTTGTGGCTGACATCAATGCCTTCTTGACCTTTAGCGACATCAGCCAGGAGTTCGGTCAGGCCACAGGGACCCGGGTTGAAAGCGATGGCACCAGCTTCAAGCCTCGAAGAACTCAGGACACTTTCGATGAGGCCGATGAGACGCGCAACACTCGATCGGCACTTCTCCATCGATGTCTTGATGTCTTCCCTCGACATCTTGTCGATCCTACGGATGGTGCGTTGTGCCTGACCATCAATAATGGCAAGCGGCGTCCGAAATTCGTGAGACACCAAGGACACGAACTGTCGCTGCGTTTCGTTGATGGCCTTCTCGTTGCTAAGAGCATCCTCAAGCGAGGAGGTCAGGTCTGCCTGACGACCAGCGGCAGCGTTGAACGCTGAAGCCAGGTTTCTGAGTTCGCGAGGCCCTTCGACGACGAGACGCTCATTTGGATCCGTCAGCTTCTGCATCGACTGAATTTTGGCAACCAGCCGATTGAGCGGCTCGGCGACCAAGCTTGCCGTCATATAGATGCCGAACACCAAGGCGACGAGATCGGCAAGAAATGCGACCAGCAAGAATCCATGGAGGATGCTGATAAGCGGCGCCTCTTGATCCGGGTGGATGATCGAACTGAGCGCCAGTCCCGAAAAACCGGGAAGGTCGATCGTCGCCGATTCGATCAGGTCAGCCGAAGATACTGATTCAGCACTGGCCTCGAATAGAATGCCGCGGTCCTCATCCCGAAATTGGACCTGGCCATTATGCTTGTGAGAGGAAAAGAACGCTTGCGTGTCCGCCGGCGACAGCGTCACCAAAATGGCCCCTTCCGGAAGGGCTCCAACCCTGACCGGAATGGCCGCTATCAGCCCGCCGTTCTCGATGGTCAGAACATCCTTGCCATCAATCGCTGGCTTCAGCCAGAGATCCTTGGGTGGCAAGCCAACATCGTCTATCGGCTGATTCGATGCCATCACCACTCCGGTGAAGTCCGTCATGGTAATTTCAAGCGAGCTGTACTCGCCGATGCGAAAAGATCTGAAGAAAGGCTGAAGGAAATGCTGGACCGACATTGGGTCGACAAACGCATTGATCGTGAGAGCGTTATCGGCAACACCGCGCAGGCTGTCGAAGAAAGAATCAATCTTGTCGGCCACAGCCCAAGTCTGCTGCTCCGCGGCCGCCTGCATGCTTTGCGTACTCTGTTGCTTCAGGACCCATACACCACCGATGCCCACCAGCAGCCAGATGGCCAAAAGCGCCACGCAGGAAGGCGGCACCACCTTCCAGAGGACCGTGGAAAGAACACCCTTTTGTGCGCCAGCTCTTTGCATTTTCGACCAAAGCAGTGAATGACCACCGGCCACGGTGACAAGAAGTACACCGCCCGGAAAACAAGCCTTAACAAAAAATCGATAGTAAAAGGTTAACGGACAATCGTCCCTTTGTGCTGATGAGACCTGTCAAGAGCGGCAGCCCATAGCACCGCCGTCTTCCAGTTCGTCACCCACACCATGCTTCCTTTGACCTGGACCCGCCGCTCGACATCGCCTGGAAGGTTGCCTAAATAGGAAGTTTCCAACCTTCAGAATGAGATCTCGCCATTTCGACCGACCATGCGAGCCGGCGGACTTTCGCGATCATTTCGCATCCCGATGCCGGTAAGACTACGCTGACCGAACGCCTGCTGCTGGCTGGCGGCGCCATTCATCTTGCGGGTGATGTCAAGGCACGCGGCGAGCGTCGGCGTGCGCGCTCGGACTGGATGAAGATCGAGCAGGATCGCGGCATTTCCGTCACCAGCTCGGTCATGACCTTTCCGCATAGGGGCTTGGTGTTCAACCTGCTCGACACTCCCGGCCACGAGGATTTTTCCGAGGACACCTACCGGACGCTGACCGCCGTCGACAGCGCCGTCATGGTGATCGATGCGGCCAAAGGCATCGAAAGCCAGACCCTAAAGCTGTTCGAGGTCTGTCGCCTCCGGGACATCCCAATCATCACTTTCATCAACAAGGTCGACCGCGAAGGGCAGGATCCGTTCGAGCTTTTGGACGAGGTGCAGGACAAGCTGGCCCTCGATATCGCCCCGCTGGTTTGGCCGATCGGCATGGGCACCGGATTTGCCGGCTGCTTCGATCTCAATGACAACCGATTCCTGACCAGTAGCGCCGGCTACGGCGAACGCTTCGATCTGACCCTGGATTGCCAGGATCTCGACGACGACAAGCTCGCGGCCAGGGTGCCCGAAAGTGTGCTCGAACCTGCGAAAGAGAATATCGAGCTTGCCCAGGGAGCCTATCCGACCTTCGAGCGCGGCGCCTATCTGGAGGGCCATTTGACGCCTGTCATCTTCGGCAGCGCGCTTAAGGATTACGGCGTCGCATCGCTCCTCGATCTGATCGCGAGCGAGGCGCCCGGCCCGCGCCCCAGCCCCGCCGACAGTCGCGCCGTCCAGCCGGATGAGCCTGATGTCAGCGGCTTCGTCTTCAAGGTCCAGGCCAACATGGACAAGAACCACCGCGATCGCGTCGCCTTTTTGCGCCTCGCTTCCGGGACTTTCGAACGCGGCATGAAACTCCGGCAGGTCAGGACCCAAAAGGACGTCATGGTCCACAGCCCGATCCTGTTCCTCGCCAAAGACAGGGAAATCGTCGAGAATGCAAGACCGGGCGATGTCATCGGCATCCCCAATCACGGCACCATCAGGGTCGGTGACACCTTCTCCGAAGGGGAGGTCCTTCGATTCACCGGCCTGCCTGTTTTCGCACCGGAGATCCTGCGCCGGGTCCGCCTCGGTGATACGCGAAAAATCAAGCAGCTTAGAGCCGCCCTCGACGATCTCGCCGATGAGGGGCTCATTCAGGTCTTCAAGCCGATGATTGGCGGCAATTGGATCGTCGGCGTTGTGGGGGTGCTCCAGCTTGACGTGCTGACCTCGCGCGCGGCGCAGGAATATAAAGTGGAGATCGGCTTCGATGGCGTTGCCTATACCACAGCGCGCTGGTTGCGCTCGGATGATGAGGCAGCGCTCAACACATTCATCGAACAGAACAAGACCCACGTCGTGCTGGATCGAAACGAGATGCCGGTCTTTCTCTCCGATAGCGAATGGGCACTCAACTACAAGATCAAAAGCAACGAAGCGATCGACTTCATGCGCACCATGGAGATCCAGTAACGCCGCATCACGCTAGGCGGTGCCGGCATTGACGTGCGATCGAAAGCCTCTAAGCATAAAGAGACTTGCAGCATCCTATCCTGACGCGGATATGGATTTGACGGCACCGTCCGTTGGAGCCATGTCTTATTCATGATGCCGCGAGATCCTGAACTTTCAGCTTTCGTTCAGGTTCAAGCTGCAAAGCTGCAATGTATGTTTCGAGCTGTCCGACTTTGCCGATTGGAAGCGCACCAGAGAGGGATCGAGAACTGATGACAATGATGAAAAAAGCTGCGGGAGTAGTCGGTTTTGCCGCAGCTCTGACCTTGGCGGCGCCGCTCGCCCTTGCCGAAGGCGATGCTGCTGCCGGCGAGAAAGTCTTCAAGAAATGCAAGGCCTGCCACGTCATCGACAAGGAAAAGAACCGCCTCGGGCCGCACCTGATCGGCATTTTCGGCCGGGAATCCGGCTCAGTCGACGGTTTCAAATACTCCAAGGCGATGATCGAAGCGGGCATCACTTGGGATGAGACGACCATCGCCGAATATCTGGCCGACCCCAAGGGCTACGTGCCGAAGAACAAGATGGCGTTCCCCGGCCTCAAGAAGGAAAAAGATCGCGCCAATGTGATCGCCTATCTGAAGGAAGCCACGGGCGGATAAACGCCTTCGGGCTGTCCAGCCCTACGCTCGAATGTGGAAAGGCCGGACGCATGACGCGCCCGGCCTCATTTTTCATGTCAACGCACCGGCGCGTCGCCAGTCACATGACGATATTGGCGAACTTGACGTCCATGTAGTCGAGGAGACCGTGTGGCCCGTTCTCCCGGCCGAAGCCCGAATGGTTGACGCCGCCAAACGGCATCTCGGCGGTCGCCGCCACATAGTTGTTGACACCGACGATACCGGTCCGAAGCCCTTCCATCGTCTTCATCGCCAGCGACTGGCTGTTGGTGAAGACATAGCCCGCAAGCCCGTAGGAGAGACTGTTGGCGCGGGTGATGACCTCGTCGAAGTCTTCGAAGGTGGTGACTGGAGCCAGCGGACCGAACGGCTCGTCATTCATGATGCGCATGTCGTCGCGCACATCGGTAAAGACGGTCGGCTCGTAGAAAAAGCCCTTGTTCTTGTCAGCAGGACGGCGCCCGCCGGTCGCAACCGTCGCCCCCTCGCCCACCGTGTCCTCGACCATCTGCTCGATGAAATCGAGGCGCTTCTTGTTGATCAAGGGGCCGATCTCGGTGTCGGGCTCGAGGCCGTGGCCAATCTTCATCTCGGAAAGTGCCCCCGAAAACGCCTCGCTGAACGCCTTTTCATGCTTCTTGTGCACATAAAAGCGGGTCGGCGAGACGCAGACCTGACCGTTGTTCCGGGACTTACCTTGCGCGGCGGCGATCGCCGTCTTCACCGGATCAACATCCTCATGGATGATCACCGGCGCATGACCGCCAAGCTCCATGGACATGCGCTTCACCGTATCAGCAGCACGCCGCATCAGATGCTGCCCGACAGGAATGGATCCGGTAAACGTAACTTTTCGAACCAGGTCGCTGTCCATGATGGTTTCGGAAATCACCTCAGGCAGGCCCGTCACCAGATTGACCGTACCTGCAGGCGCCCCTGCATCAATGAAACACTTGATCAGCTCGACAACCGCGCCCGTCCCCTCTTCGGCTGGGCGGGTCACGATCGTGCAGCCGGTTGCCAGCGCCGGCGCAATTTTTCGCGCCTGCAGTAACACCGGAAAATTCCAGGCGGTGAACGCCCCCACCACGCCCACCGGCTCGTAGGTGGTCATGAAACGGTTATTGCCGGTGCGGCCCGGCAACGTCATCCCGAAAATCCGCCTCGCCTCGTCCGCATACCAGTCGATCAGCTCGACCGCAGCGCCAATCTCGCCCTTGGACTGGCCAATGGGCTTCCCGCATTCAAGCGTCAGCTGATGCGCAATCCGGTCCGCCCGCTCCACCAGAAGCTGCGCCGCCCTCCTGAGAACCTTGGAACGCTCCCAGGCCGGCACCTGCCGCCAACTCAAAAACGCCTTATGCGCCGCCGCGATCGCCGCATCGACATCGCCACGATCCGCCTGAGCAGCCCTGGTCACCCCCTCCTCGGTCGCAGGATCGATGATGTCGATGGTCCCACCAGCCATGGCAGACTGCCACTGGCCATCGATATAAAGCTCGGTATTCAACATAGACGCTCTCTTCCCGTTTATCCCATGCCCCCACATATAAGCCCTTGGCCGGAGGTCGGCCAGCCTCGACTTGGGCTCGCCTAAGCCTGGAGGTGTTGGGTGAGCTATGGGTGGCGTCGTTCAGGATAAGCGCGCAATGGCAGTTTCGATTTTAGCGATACGCTCCTTCTAAATCGGCTTCCCGATGCATTTGGCCGACCTCGTTGGGAAAAACGCAACACCTTGCGGATGGCTTCCAACGCATCATCAAGATAGGTCATTTGAGGTGGTCTGGTTTGTTTGGACAGCTTTTTGCTCAGCTAAGGTGTAATCCTGCTGCTGCTATTGTTTGCAGTGGGGGTGTTCTCTAATCGCGCAGGGATTTTCTGCAAGTCTTGCCGGGCCCGCGGTTCTCTTCGTGGTCGGCATTAGCCGCCGCAACAGGGGCTCTGGAGACTGAGTTTCCTATATGGGTAACGGAGTCTTGATCGCCACAACATACCCATCGGGATCATCCAAGCCTCGTCCCGGCAGGGACCTCTATGCCAAGACGGTTTGGTTAGACTGACCGCCTGGGCAATCTCATGCCGGTGATGCAGTTGATGACGCCCTTGGGGAAACCCAGCCTCGGCGATCAGCTCCATGAATTCGGGCGTCGAGGCCGAGGTGAACTCGGACGGTTTTTCGAACGCCGCCCTGGCGGCCTTGACCGCGTAGTTCGCATCGTCAGCATTGCCGCACACAATCTTCGCCCAGACTTCGCCGGTATAGGGGTTCTCGATATCGACATACGCGGCTGATGCAGGCTCTACCCATGCGCCGTCGATTTAGTGGTGATAGGTCTTCGTGGGCAGGCCTCTTGTCTCAGGTTTCGCTGTGATCGGGAAGGAAGACGATGCGTCCGGTCACTTTGCCTCCTTCCAGGTCATCCATCGCCTGATTGATCTCGGACAACGGCCGGCGCTCGATAGGCATCTGCTTGACCTTGCCGTCGCGCACCATGGCGATAAGCTTTCGGAGCTGGGGCGAGTTGCGAACGGCAATCCTGCCGGTGCTGTCGCCGCCAAAGGTGTCGATGACGCCCATCAACCGCCCATCGGCGAGCGCCTGCAATTCCTGGACGGCGTCTTTGCTACGGCCGTTCATCACCTTCACGGCACCCATGTCCCGCGCCGCTTTGAGCTTGGCGTCGTCGATATCGACAGCGATGATGTTCTGAAAGCCCATAGCTGAAGCGATGGCGATGGCGTTCATGCCGAGCCCGCCGCAGCCCATGATCGCCATCCACTCTCCGTCCCGAAGCGGTCCGAGCTTTTCGAGCGCGTTCAGGACAGTTATCCCGGAACAGGCATGAGGCACGACGTCAGCAGCATCGAGCCCTTCAATGTCGACCAGGAATTTTTCATGCTCAACCAGGCAATGGGTTGCAAAGCCGCCCTTTTTCTTGAACCCGATGATGCGCATCGCCATGCAGTCGCTCTCGCGCTCCTCCTCACAGGCGAGGCATTCGCCGCAGCCGACCCAGGGGAACACCAAAACCTGCTGGCCGATTCACATCCGATCCGATCGCTTCGACGCTGCCAGCGATCTCATGGCCGAAGGTCATCGGCAGCACGGCGCCGCGGTCAGAAAACCGAAGCTTGCCCTCCTCGCCAAGGTCCATATGGCCCTTCTTGACGTGAAGATCGGAATGGCAAAGGCCTGAACCGCTCCCCTATAACCGGACAGTGACGTAAGCTGCGGATCCGTGTCTGTTGGTCGCCAATTGGAGGAGATCAACGATGTCGAAACGGAAGCAGTACAAGCCGGAATTCAAGGCGAAGGTGGCGCTCGAGGCGCTGAAGGGTGAGCAGACGGTGTCGGAGCTGGCGAGCCTGTTTGGCGTTCACCCGACCCCGAATCGTTACTGGGATCCATCAATGGAAGAAGGCGCTCCTGGAAGGTGCGTCAGAGCTCTTCGAACGCGGCTCGTCG
>JBPCVQ010000148.1:0-3013 GCA_051010395.1 Geminicoccaceae bacterium
TCATCGCATAGCAGCTTGAAGACATCTTCCTTGTCGTCGAAGCCACGATTTGAGGCGACGGTCATGGCAGCATGAGCCGCCCGGACGGCGATCCGAAGGATCTGTTCGTTCATGAAACGATCAGCGGCGCGCTCGATGGCGATCGTTCTCGAAAGATCGCCGATACCCTGTTTGATCTTGTTGCTGATTGTCGCGATCTGACCGAGATTTGTGTGGAGATCCCGAACCTGATTGGACAAGTCGACAAACGACAAAAGATCGCGAGACGTCGAGGTCTCCATGGCCAAGGCGGTCAGGGCTGCATTGCGCAGCCACTCGGCCTTTGCGAGATCACAACGCTCGGCAGCGGCCGCAATTCGATCGTCGGTCTCTTCATCAAATCGGGTGGTTATTCTATTTTCTGCCATGGATTGGTCTCCTCAATCGATAGGTTGGTCCTCGATAAATACAGACGCTTGAGCGGCCCACTTTTGCGTAGCCTTTTGCGTTTTTCGCCCCGAAATTCATCTAACACACTGTTTTTAAAAGAAACTTTTTTCATCCTGACTTGCGCTGCCAACCCGTTTTCTGGTGGCAGCCAGGACGCTTGAAGGGCGGCAGCCGCTGGCAGCCAAATCGACATCAAAAGACGAGAGAGATCAGTGTGCTGCCATCGCGTGGCAGCCGGTCGGCAGCCAAGCCGACTTAAAGGTCGTTGGTTTTCAAAGCGTTAGAGCTGCGACAGCGGCACGCTAGTGCAACCGGTGCGAGGGAGGGCGGTGAGGCGGCGACGAAGGAGCCGCCTTATCGGCCGACCGCGGCGAAGCCGCGATGCAAGTCGGAAACGGGGCCCCAGCGCTTGCGCTGGGGTGTCATCAGGTTTCCGGGCCGAGATCCCGACGGGAACGCCATTTTTGGCGGATTCCGTGGGTTTGCGCCACGGATCGTGACCTTTGGCGAAGGCCGCTTGCAGGCTCCGTAGAGCTTAGTGAGCGTAGCGAGCTTAGCGTCGTAGAGCCTGCTCCCAGCTTGCTGGGAGGCGCTGTGCATCCCCTGCTTTCCTTTTCATCGAGCGAGCTTTCCCTGCTTCCCGTGATGTCCTGAGCGCTTCCCAGGATGTGCACGGATTTTGTCCTGGCGGGAAGCAGGGATTGAACGCTTATGGGAAAGCTCGATGTTGACTTGGAAACGTTGGTTGCGGGAGGCCTCTCCGTCGACGCGGTACTGGCTGAGAGCATCGAGCGGGTGATCTGGGACAAGGGCGTCCTCGGTCTCGGCCTTCGGTGTCGGCGCGGCTGGCAACCCCGCTGGATTGTGCAGCGCCGGCTTGAAGGGCGCACTGTCAAGCGCACGCTCGGCGATCTCGATCGAATGGATCTATCGGAAGCGCGCGACGCGGCAAGAAACCTCTTCGACGATCTCGGCAAAACGCTCCCGGCGGCATCGCCCACTCTCGCCGCCTTCATCCCGGTGTTTCTCGATGACTGTGCCGGTCGATGGAAACCGAGCACGCTTTCGGGCCATCGCTCCAATCTAATGTCGATGGTGCTACCTGCTCTCGGCGAGATCTCGCTTCATGCGTTGACGCGCGCCAATGTCGTCACTTGGTTCGAGGGTGTTGGCGCGAAGACGGCAAGCGGCAACCGGGCACTCTCGGTTTTGTCCTTGATGATACAGCATGCCGAGCTGCTCGGCCTTCGCCCCAAAGGATCCAATCCTTGTATCGGTCTTCAGTATCGCCGGTCACACTTCGAGGCGCGCTATCTCACGGGTGATGATTTCGTTCGTCTTGGCGGCGTCCTCAAGAGGCTCGCGTCGGATCATCCTGTCGAGGTGGCAGCGATCCGCTTCCTGCTGCTGACCGGTGCTCGCCGGGGCGAAGTGCTGGCCTTGGAATGGCCCTTCATCGAGGGCGCGCGCGCCGTGCTGCCGGACAGCAAGACCGGCCCCAAGACGCTCTGGCTATGCAAGGCAGCGCGACGGTTGCTCGCCAGTCTGGCTTGCCCATCGTCGTCGCGGCTTGTGTTCGCGCATCCCGATGGCCGCTCGATCAAGAACAGCCTCCTTCGAATTTGGCATCGGGTCCGAACGGTTGCAGCCCTCGGTTGCGTGCGGTTGCACGACCTGCGTCACAGTTACGCCTCGATTGCAGTCTCGACAGGCGAAGAGTTGCGCACGGTTGCGGGGCTGCTTGGCCATGCCGATCTCGGCACCACCGCCGGCTACGCCCATCTCGTGGAGAAGCCGGTTGCCGAGGCCGCCGGCCGTGTCTCCAGGCGGCTTGCCGACGCCATGATCCCGTCCGTTCCGGTAACGCCGATCCGGCCGCAGCCACCAAAGCCGCCGCGACCATCAAGCCAGCCCAAGCCTGAACCGATCCTGCCGCCAGAACCGCCGTTGCCTGAACGCGACAAACCTTGGGTCAAGCACATCGAGGCCTTTCACAGGAGCCCGCTTCGCCTTGATCCTTTTTGTGCCGAGCAAGGGCTCGATCCCAAAGAGATGGGCCAGGCGCTGGCGCGGCATTTCAAACGGCGAAAGGAACGGGCAGCGCAGCTGGCGGTGCTGTCATGAGTGTGAACAGGACGCTTCTTACCGACCGCGTAGCCCATCAAGCGGCGGTCAAGGTCAAGGAGTACAATTTGCTCGATCAGACCCTCCAAGGCTTCAGCCTGCGCATCCAGCCATCCGGCGCAAAAAGCTGGGTCCTGCGCGCCAAGATCGAGGGCAAGCCCAAGAGGGTCACGCTTGGCGACGCCAGATGGGTAAAGGTGGAAGAGGCGCGAGCAGCGGCCCATGCACTGCTCGCCAACGGCAAGCCAGCGCCGCTGGTCGTCGACAAGGTCAAAGCCGACGGCATGGTGGTTCCGACCTTCGCCACTTTCGCCCGAACCTATCAGGAGCGAAAGGCGATGACATGGAAGCCATCGGGACAACGAAGCACAGCGGTTTATCTGCGCGTCACGCTGCTGCCGTTCTTCGGTGACATGCCCTTGGACCGGATCACCAGCACCGATGTCGCCCGTTGGTTCCA
>JBPCVQ010000149.1:0-9881 GCA_051010395.1 Geminicoccaceae bacterium
AGAACGAGGCCTAGCCGTTGGTTCAAGTCCTGAACGCTGACCACGTCGTCATTGACGATCGCTGCAATGCGCTGCTCATTTGCTGACGCATCGATCGACAAGGTCAAAAGCAATGTAGGGAGCAATAGCTGAACGAAATAGCGACTCATGAGAAGTCCCGTCCTCCAGATCCGGATCGGTCCGCCTTGCCGGGCGGCTCAAAAACCGATGACGGACGTTTCACCCCCGACTTCGCCGAGATTCTGGAACGTCAGCCTGAGTGAGATCGTGGTGCCGTCGCCGGCGTCGCGGTCCTCGGTAAACTGCTGTTCGACGCCGCCGATCAGGACCAGGCAAGGATGTCGATAGATGAGGCCGAAAGTGTTGGCAACCGTCCTATTGGCTCGAAGGTCCCTTCTTGTCTGCGCTCTCACGGTCACGCCGCCGCCCAGACCGAGCTGCAGCCCGGCGGTGATTTCTTCGCGTTTACGAAACTCCTCTTCGGAAACCGACGGGTCATCTTCGAGGGAAAGATAGTTGACGTCGAGCCGAAGTCGAGAGGGGCCGAGCGCTGCGCGCACCTCGTTGCGCACAGGCACGAAGCTGTCGCGATCAAGGCGAAAGCGATAGCGGCCGTTGAACCAGTCAGCGGGTGTGAATTCGATCCGGCCGACATAGTCGGTGAACCGCCCGTCCAGTCCGGTGTCCGCATCGAACTGGTCGTCCTTCTGAAAACGCCAGCTTTGACCGAAAAGCGCGTTCACGACCTCGCCGGTCTCGCCAATGCCGGCGAAGCGCATCCCGTAGCTCACGCGCGAGCCTTCCTCCACCTGATCGAGCCCGGGAAACCGGCTCTCCTCGAAGAGATTGGTGTCGTCGAATTCGAGATCGAGGCTGTCTTCGTTCGGAATGTCGTCGTCGTTCAGGCCATTGGGCGCGAGCGCCAGGCTGGCGATCGGCTCGATCACCGGGGTCAGGCCGAAGGTGTCGCCGATCCAGGGCCAGCGCCAATCGAGCGTCGCCCGCGGAATCAGGCGGCTTTCCGTTCGCCTGCCGTCATTTTCAAGCGTGTCGGGATTGCCGTTCAGGTCGTAATAGTCGCCTCGAAGGCTGAGCGTCAGATGATACTGATCGCCGAGCGGTCCGAGCCAGGGCAACTCCCAGCCGCCAGTCGTCGAAAGACGCCTCGTGTCCAGGCCGTCGCTTCGATTGAGGGCCAAAAAGCTGCTGTCCAGAAAGAAGCGTGAGCCGAAGAGCAGCGGATCGCTCGATAGCTCGACGTCGAGGAGCGGCAGAACGACGGGGATCAGTCCTTGATCGTCGGTCTCGCGCAGACCCTGAAAGCCATAGCTGTTGGCCGCGAAATAGTTGCGGCCGTCGATCTTCTCGACGAACAGCCGGTTTTCGAGAATATCCAGGTCACTGAAGTCATAGCGTTCCAGATAGGTGTCGTCGGATGCAAGGGACAGGTCATAACCCCACCCCCAGCCGCCGCCGAGCGCAAAGTCACCATTGCCGACCACATGGCCGCGAAACTCGTCCCGGGTCGCCTCGTCGCGATTGCTGTTCTCCGCCTCGCTGCCGCGGGTGAGGCTGCCGCCGATATCGTATTGACCGTTGTGCAGCCGATGGCGAAATTCACCGGCAAGCACCAAGCCTTCCTTTGAGGTGACGATCGGCTCCACCGTTACGTCGTAATTCGGCGCCAGCGCGAAATAATAAGGTGTATTCAGGGTGAAACCGAGCTCACCGTCGGTGCCGACCGAGGGGGAAAGGAAGCCGGACCGGCGCTTTACGCTGGGATCCGGGTGGGAGAAATAGGGGGTGTAGAGCACTGGCACGCCAAGGAGTTCGAAAAAGGCGTTGTTGTAGCTGACGTTCTTGGCCTCCTGGTCATGGGTGACCTTGGAGGCGCTGATCTGCCAGAGCGGCGGGCTGTCACCCTCTGCGCAGAGCGGGCAGGGTGAATACACCGCCTGATCCATTTCGGTGCGCGTGCCATCAATGCGTTTGGCCGATGTCGCGGCGAGGCGCGAGTCCGCGTCGAGCCGGGCGCGAAGGCCCTCGATGATCCCGTCCTTCATATCGCCGCTGACCGACATCAACTCTGCATAAATAGCCTCGCCGCCGGGCTCCAGCAGTGTCACATTGCCGATCGCCTCGATCCGGTCCTCGGCTTGGAAATACCGTACCCGATCGGCGAGCAGGCGACGGTTCCCACGGGTGATTTCGACGTCGCCTTCAGCGGTGACGATCTGGCGCGGCTCATCGACATTCACCTTGTCCGCGAGCAGCAGGACCGGGCCCTCACCGGCATCGACCGACTGGGCGCGGGCGGCGTCCAGAGGCTGACCGGCGATCGTCAACAGAAGAAGAACGGCGAGGCGCCGGCAGACGGCCCATGCACCTGCCTTACCGACATCAACACGTAATTCCCTGCCGATCGATGCTGTCACTCAGCCGTCTTCCAGATGTAAGAGCGTGGTCACGCCTAAGAGGATCGCGATGCCAGCAGGGGTCCAGGCCGCCATCGCCGGCGGCAATCGGCCGGAGAGGCCAAGCGCAAAAATCACGTCCGATAGAATGTAGAAAGCAAAGCCGGTAATCAAGCCGCCGGCGACGAGAATTCCTGTCCCACCCTGACGCACCAGTCTGAGTGAAAAGGCGATGCCGATCAACAACATGGCCGCCAGGAGGAACGGCATTGCCAAGAGACGGTGCCAGTAGAGCCTATGTTCGGTCGCCGAAAAGCCGACGGCCTCCAGGTTTTCGATGAAGCCCGGAAGGTCCCAGAACGATGTCGTCTCCGGTGCTTCGAAATTGTCCTTGATCCGATCCGGGGTGAGATCGGTCGGGATTTTCATAGCTGCAAGTGTCTTGCTGCTGCCGTCGGGGAGCGAATGAAGCGCATTGATCATCACCCAATTTCCGGCCTCGAGGCGAGCGGCATGCGCATCTGCACGCGCGGTGAAACGTGCTTCACCGTCATAGAAGAATACCGTAACCGCTTTAAGCGTCGGCGGGTTGCGTTTCATCTGAAGGGCGTGCAGCAAGAGATCGCCATCGCCCTGGGGTTGGCGCAGCCAGAGGCCGCCTTGAGACACGGCGACCATCGAGGCGCGGTGGGAGAAGTAGATACGCTCCATCGTTTCGTATTTGGCGACGAGCACAGCGCCGATCGGATTGAAAATCGTCACCGTCATCGCGCCAAGCGCAATGGCCACGGCGAGGGCTGGTGCGAGAAACTGCCAGACCGAAACACCGATCGCCCGTGCGGCGATCAGCTCATGGCTGCGGGTTAGGCGCTGGAAGGCGAACATGACGCCGAATAGCACCGCAAACGGCAGAAGCTGCTGGAGGAAGAACGGCAGATGCAGCCAGGCCATGGTGAACACCACGCCGAAGGTCGCCTCAGGCCTGCTGCCGGCGCGTCGTAGCAGCTCGATCAGATCGACCACCACGGCGATCGTGCCCAGTGCCAGGAGGGCGATCATCACGCCGATGAATGCCTGCTTTGCGATGTAGACCGACAGCGTCGTTGACAGCCGAACCGCTCGTTGCGGCGGACCCTGGACGGAAAGCGGCAGGCTGAGGTCGCGCTCGCTCATATCATCCACACTGAAGTCGGGGCTGCCTTCATGCCGGCCGCAGAGCTAGATCGTCTTGGCGCAATGGCCGAGGTCTGCTGCCGAGAAGAAGAGCGCTGCAGACCAGGATCGGCGCCAGCGGCACCAGATATAGGAGGGGCACGAGGAGGGGAGTGCGCTCGGCGACGCTCGCTGCCGCCGTGCTCAGCGCCTGTACCGATATGACGGTGATGATCGCCAGCAGCATGCCGCGCCAGGGCCCCTGGCGATCGTGTTTCCGGGTCAGGAGAATGGTGATGCCGACCAGCGCGAATACGAAGGCGTTAAGTGGCCAGGTCAGGCGTTTGTGCCCTTCGGTCATCCGCTCTTGGCGCTGGTCTTCGCTCAAGCCCTCGCCGGTCGGATTGAACAGTTCGTGGATGAAGAGCTCTTTCGGCTTTCGATGGCGGTCCTCCGGCGGTGCCGCGGTCGCAGCGAGGTCGAGGGTATAGCTGTCGAAGTGCAGGACTGAAAGCTCACGCGCTTGCGGATCGGAGAGATCGACCTCTTGGCGGTTGCCGTTCTCCAGAACGAACAGTGGGCCATTCTCGCCCTGAACCAGCACGCCTTGCTCGGCCATCATGGTGACCGGGAGTTCCCTGACCCGCTCATCATGGACCACGATGCCGGCGAGATCGCCATCCTCGGTGGTGGCGCGCACATAGACGGTAAGGTTGGGAACGGGCGCATTGAACACGCCCGGCTGCAGCAGGAGGTGGGAAAAATCCCGGCTCACCTGATATTGCAGGTCCTTGAAGTTGCGGAACGCCGCCGGCATGGCATAGAGGCTGTTGACGTAGCCGATCGAGGTTACGAACAGGCCCAGGATCAGACCGGGCATGGCGAGCTGAAGATTGCTGAGACCGACCGCCTGCATCACCACCAGCTCGCTCTCGATGGTCATGCGGTGATAGGCGAACAAAACCCCGCAAAACAATGCAAAGGGCATGATCACCAGAAGAAGCGACGGGAAGAGCAGCGCTGTGAGATAGAGAAAGGTCGAGAGTGGCAACCCTTTATTGACGATAAGGTCGACAAATCGCAGAGATTGTGACAACCAGACGGCACCGGAGAACGCCAACGTTGCGATCAAAGCCGGTAGTATGAGCTGCCAGATCAGATATCTAAGATAGATTTTCATCGGCAGTCATCATACAGAGACAGGTTCAACAAGCCATAAGGCAAAATGAGCGCCCACGTCATGTTGATCGACGCTTGATTGATCATCAAAAATGCGGATAGGAGCCGCGATAAATGAAGACTGAATTCGCCCCACTCGACGTCCTCCCTGATAGTGGAACCCTCGTCCTTCTCAGTACGGCTGATGGCAAGCTCGGCAAAATAGCCGGCGGTATCGATCAACGAACCGACGGTGCCATCCAACGCGCTATCGAACTCGCTGGCGACAAATTCAAGTGTGGCTCGATCGACCTGGTCTGCCCAGGCGGTGTCGAGTGGGATCGGGTGGTCATTTTCGCCATCGACGATCCCGCGGAATCCGGACCGCTCGATATCGAGCTTCTTGGCGGGAGGATGGCGATCAAGCTGAACGTGCTGGGTGTCAAGGCGGCCCATGTCGCCATTGATGCTCCGGGCGATCTTAGTCTCGATGATCTCGACGTTGCACTCGCCCTCGCGAGCGGCGCTCGCCTGCGCAACTACCGTTTCGACAAATATCGGACCGCATCGGAGGAAGAAGGCGACGGCGAACCCAAGGGTGTACAGGGTCTGACATTTCACCTCGACTCTTCGGATGAAGCGACTGAACGCTGGATTGGCCTGTCAGCGATCGCTGCCGGCGTCGAACATGGCCGCAATCTGGTAGCCGAGCCCGCCAACGTCCTGAACCCCGCCGCCTTTGCCGAGGAATGCCGAAGGATGGGCGACGAGGTCGGCCTGGAGGTCGAAGTGCTCGATCAATCCGCGCTGGAAAAACTGGGCATGGGTGCTTTGCTTGGTGTCGCTCAGGGTAGTGTCCAGGATCCTTTCGTCGTCGTCATGAACTGGAAGGGCGGCGCCGAAGGCGAGCAGCCGGTGGCCTTGGTCGGCAAGGGCGTGTGCTTCGATACCGGCGGTATTTCCTTAAAGCCGTCCGGTGGCATGGAAGAAATGAAATGGGACATGGGCGGTGCTGGCGCGGTCTTTGGTGCGATGAAAGCGATCGCTGGCCGCAAGGCACGCGCTAACGTCATCGGCATTCTCGGTCTCGTCGAGAACATGCCCGGCGGCAACGCACAGCGCCCTGGCGACGTGGTCACCGCCATGTCCGGAACGACGATCGAGGTGATCAACACCGATGCTGAGGGACGCCTTGTTCTCGCCGATGCGCTGCACTACACCAAGGAGCGCTTCGAGCCCAAGCTGATGATCGACGTCGCCACGCTCACGGGTGCGGTCATCGTCGCCCTCGGCCACGAGCAGGCAGGCCTGTTTGCAAGTGACGATACGCTGTCCGAGCAGTTGACCGCAGCCGGCGAGGCGGTGGGCGAGCGGGTTTGGCGCCTGCCGATGGACGGCAACTACGCCAAGCATATCAAATCCGAAATCGCCGATATCAAGAACACCGGTCGCGCGCGCGAGGCTGGCGCTACCGCCGGCGCGGTGTTCCTGCAGCATTTTGTCGGCGACATTCCCTGGGCGCATATCGATATCGCCGGCGTTGCCTGGTCCAAACGCGATCTGTCGCTAGCCTCCAAAGGCGCCACCGGCTTCGGCATCCGCCTGCTCGATCGCTTCATCGCCGACCACCACGAAGTGGCGTAATGGTGTGACCATTTCATTGGGTTTGGGGGCGTTGTCGATGAACGCACGCTTGATATGAAGGTATGCCGGCAGTCGTCTTGAGGGGGGCTGGGAATGTGTTCGGCGGATGAGAGCATGTATCCGCCGATCCCGCCTTTGCTGGTGTTGATCTGGTGACCCGATAGTCGGCCGGCGATCCGTGAATTGGCGAATGATCAGGTCACGACCGAGCAGGTCACAAGGGCAGGCCTTTGTCGATGGAACGGCGCTTTGACGCTGCCGAGCGATCTTGGAAGTCTGGCCATCGCGGATAAAGGAACGCTCGGCGCGGATTCCCATGGTCACGTGGACCAGGACCACACCATGTCGAAGGAATATTAAGAAAATGTTGCCTTCGTGGTATGGGTGTAGCGAGGCGCAAGACCTGCCCGCATACCATCGAGGTCAGGGTGATTTCAGCGAAAGTGTTCGAGACCCAATGACGTGGTCATACCACTAATGGCGGAGGTCGGATTTTATCACCTGACCAAGTCGGCGCTCGAGCCGGCACTCGGCCAGCTTCTGACCAAGGTTCTGAAAAGCGGCAAACGCGCCGTGGTCATGGCCTCGTCTGCGGAGCGGGTCGAGGCGCTGACGAAGGGCCTTTGGACCTACAGGACCGACAGTTTTCTTCCGCATGGATCGTCGAAAGACGGCCACGCGGAAGAGCAGCCAGTTTACCTTACCGAGAAACCTGACGTGCCGAATGGCGCTTCGGTGCTCATCCTGGTCGACAATGCGTCCGTCGATCCGGTGCCGGTTGGCATCGAGCGTGTGCTGATCATGTTCGACGGCCAGGACCAGGCCTCGCTCACTCATGCGCGCGCAAGCTGGAAGGCGTATCAGGAGAAGGGCGAGAAGCTGGTCTACTGGCAGCAGAACGACCGCGGTGGTTGGATCAAAGCGCGGGAGGCTTGAGGGCTGTTCATACGGGTATGGTGTTTTCGAAAGGACTGGCGAGAACGGGCGTTTTAGGACGTTCCAGAAAACCAGATCCAAAATCGCCAATCACTACACGCATTCAATCCGCAAGCAGCTCTTTGAGCATCGGGCAATCCGATCTTCCTGCTTCGCAATGTGCGATCAGTTCGATCAACGCGGTTTCGAGACGCTCGAGATCGGTGATTTTGCTACGAACGGCACCAAGATGAGCCTCGCCAATATTCTTGACCTTGGCACAGTTAGAGTCCTCATCGGAAGCGAGCGACAGTAACGCTCTAATTACTGAAATCGAAAAACCCAAATCACGACAACGCTTCACGAACCGAAGGCGCACAATCGCTTCAGTATGGTAGCGACGATGGCCATTTGCAGACCGTTCAGCTGCAGGCACGATACCTTCACGCTCGTAGTAGCGGATTGTTTCTATCGTGACGCCGCTTTGCTTGGCTGCTTCGCCTATTGCAAAATCGCTCATCTCATCTTGACCCTATAGTCACTACAGGATGCATAACACGTTATGTACAAGAATGTTATCTGTTCATCGAGCGAGAGCGACCATGAAGGGTAAGCTTCTGGGTGTTGGGGTCATCGGGACAGCTGTCACCGCACTCTGCTGCTTCACGCCAATACTGGCTTGGATCTTGAGCGCCATCGGCCTTTCGGGCGTGATCGGCTATGTATATCGCGACGATTTGCTCTTGCCACTCATGGCTGTTTTCCTAGCAATCACGGGGTACGCGCTATGGCGACGCAAGCGGACGAGCTAATTCTCCAGTCTACCATCACATGCCCCGAATGTGGCCACGTGGAAGCTGAGATGATGCCGACCGATGCATGCCAGTGGTTCTACGATTGCAAGGGTTGCAAAGCTCTCTTGCGTCCCAAAAAGGGTGATTGCTGTGTCTATTGCTCCTACGGCACGGTTCCTTGCCCGCCGATTCAGGCGGATAAGCCCTGCTGCGGCTAGGCTCCGTCAATTCCTGAATATGGTGCCCAGCCTGTGCTCGACTTTCATCGAACGTATGTCAAGAACGGCCGGATACTGTTGGCGAAATGATTGTTCATGTTGCCAGTGCGGCGAAACGGGAAGTTCGTGTTGGTGCTTTCGGTCGGCCGGTCATCCATGCGGCCAGGCGATCAAGGTTGATAGCTGCGGCGGTTGCGAGTTGCTGCAGATGGGTCTTGGCCAGGCCGCAGTAACGTGATTGCCTGGCTTCAAAAGCCCTGACGGCCTGCGATATCGTGCCTTCGATACCTGCTCGCCGGGCATAGCGCCGATATCCTTCATCACTCGCGATCAGAGTTCGAGCTACCGTGATAGCTTTATGGTGACGTTCGGGACGTAATCGTAGGTAACGCGGTTGGGCCTTGCCTCGAACACATAAAGATCGCGCATCGCAACGGCGACAGGTGGCGGTTGGAAATCGAACCTGGTGATAGGATTGGCCGTCCTTTTTGGCATGGGTTTTCCAAGATGTTGAGGCGACACCCTTCGGGCAATGCGCAACCTGATGTGACCAATCGATGGTGAATTGATCGGTGGTATGACCACCTTCGACTTTACTTTGCCAATTTGGGTTCGGCCGTGGCGGACCAACCAGATCGATGCCGTGATCATCTTGGCTTTGGATCAAGAGGTCGGCGGAAACATAGGCGGCGTCCACTAAATGCTCCTTGGGCGACAGCCCTTTGTTGCCGAGTGCTGCGTGGATCTTGTCGGTACACATCGCTTCATGGACGTCGGCGGGCGTGGTGTGGACATGGGTGATCAGGTTGACGGTATCATCGTCGCAGGTCTCGCTCTGATGCATCATGTAACCGGTCCACGTCTCACCCCCCTTATTACGATAGCGCGCTTCCACATCGTAGGGCGATTCGATCTTCTCTTTCGCCTTGGTAACCTCACGATTGCTCTTGAAGCGCAGGCTTGGCGGATTGCCACTCGACGGCGCATCGCCTTCGAAATGCCGGGCCCAGGCCGTGCGCAACGCCCGTACCTTCGGCAATTGTCCCAGCTCTGACGGCGTCTCGGCCGCTCCGAGAAAGGCCAGCAGGACGAAGCCATCCTCACCAACCATCTCTGCATAGGCCTGGCGTTTGGCGGCCGTGCGGGGAAGACGACTATCTTCAACACGGCGGCCATAACGTTCGTACCAATCTTTAGGCGCGATGCCTTTAAGCCATGCCGGTGCGATCGTGGCCAACTCATTGAGCGCCGCTCGCATGGTCTCGCCAATGAGCTCCAGCCGGTTGAGTTCCCTGATCGCGGCCAGAACATGGGTGGAATCAGTCCGTTGCCGGCCCCGGGCCTTCAAAACCCCTTGGTCACGACAACGCACTAACAGCCGCTCCAGCAAGCGATTCTCGGCTTCGCCGGCAATCAGACGGGAACGGAATTCGCACAGCACCGAGAAATCGAACCCCGGATCACTCAAGTCGAGGCCCAGAAGATATTTCCAGTCAATTCGAGCGCGCACCGCGTCTGCTGCTTGCCGATCGGACAGATTCTCACGAAATTGGAGAACGGTGACCAAAGCAAGCCGCCATGGGCAT
>JBPCVQ010000150.1:0-7438 GCA_051010395.1 Geminicoccaceae bacterium
AGAGTAGAGAGATCATGGACACCGAAAAATAACAAACCGGGCAAAACCCGGATCCGAGCCCGCGACTTCATCTCAGGCCAAGCATCGCAGCTCGAACCAAAAGCGACTTTTTCATCAATATCTGCCAGGAGCGGTCATTAGCGTCTTGCTAGTCAGCCTCGCATAGTTTGCCCAAAAGCATCCTCGTCGACGCCAGCAAACAGGGCAGTCGTCTGCTGGCGTCTCGGTTTGTATCCTCTTAGCTCGTTGTCACCCGTGGATTGTGATCATTCAGACGCGAAGCAGTAGAAAAGGCCAGCGCCGCCGGATTTCGGCAGGTCATCCTCGCCGCAGCCACGGGAGCCGTGGGCCGAGTTCCAGGACACCAAGTTCCAGGCATCGATCGGCCCGACACGGTCGTGATGCCCCACGATGGCGGAGCCTTCACCGCTGCTCGTCCAATTGCCGCAAGTCGTATCGCCGCCAGCGGTTGAATGCATGCCCATGGGATCGGAACCCGTCAGGATGTCATGCTGATTAGGCTTTTCACCGCGCCCCTTGATCCGCTCGCCGTTTTCGTTGAGGCCGGTCTCGATGTCGATCTTGTTGCCGGGTCCATGCAGGTCATCGATGTTTTCGGCAATCAGTACACCCTTGGCGTTGTGCCAGGGGCCACTACCGATACGCTCGCGCGCATTGACGCCCGGAGTGAACTTAGCAGGGTTGCCTTCGCTCCTCTCGACCACCATGGAAGTGCTGAGATAGGCTTTCCAGGTGTCGCGCGCCGATCCTGCTGCTGCGGCGAGCGCCCCGCAATGCGCATCGGCCCCCTCCAAGCCACCAAGGTCACCGCCGTTGCCCATGCCGACGCTGGCGATGAAGAACGTCATCTTCTCCACATCTACCGCGTCCTGAGCACTCACAGAGGTAGCACTCCCCATCGTGGCCAGAATCAACCCGGCCAAGGCTGGCGCTACAAAACTTTTCTGCATTGTTGTCCTCCTTCAATATCAAGTCCGGTGTTCTTCGCGTGCTGAAAATGCCTCATGCAGTGGCCAAACATCGCTATCAGCAACCACCTGATGCATCGGCGCGCGTTCTTTACGGGGCGCGATCATCACACCTGTCCCCCAGGGCGTAAAGGGCCGGTTCCCATCCCAGCCTTCTTCGCTCGTTGCGAACACCTTTCGGAAAAGATATGGATTGCTCTTAGTTTGATGATCCCCGATTTGTCTCTGGCGAGATGACCTGACGAGGCGGATTCGCCAATCATGGCGATGCGAAAAGATCGAGAAGAATTCATGGGTGCGCATTCTGGCTTCGCCCGGAGACGCAGTATGCAAATTTGCTTTGATCGCGCCAGCCAACTGGACATGCTTACCATTCTGCCAGTGCAACAAACCGCGACCAATCGCCCATTTTAGGTCTTACCGTTGTGGGGCCGCGCGACTGCGCGGCCCCCTTCATTCTCGAACTTGTCAGATGGCACCTTGGGTCAGGCTGGTGGGCGGGGTGGACTCCAGGCTGGCGTCGCCGATGGAACGAATGATCGGCCAGTTGTTCTCAGCGCCACGGATGAAGCCCGGTACATCCGCCAGCCAGCGCTCTTGGATGTTCTTGTTCAGGTTCAGATAGAGCTTGTCGTCGACGACCTTCCAGGCGTTGGGGTCGCCATCGAACTTGCGGCCCATCGCGGTGCCGAATGCGCAGTAGCCGCCATATTGTGGTGCATACTTCGCCGGGTCGGCGGTGAAGGCATTGCGGTGCTCGGCGCTGGCGAAGCGGTAGGTGGCACCATCATGGGTCGCTTGAAACTCGTCGGAGCCCTCGGTCGGCTGGCCTTTGGTGAAGTAAGCGACGACATCGTAGCCGTGCACGGCATAGCCGCCGTTGATGTTGACTTCGGTCTCCGCCTTCGCCGAACTGGCGAACGTCGCGAGAGCCAGCCCCACGCCGACCACGACCGTACAGATCGTGCGAAATAGGCTTCCGGAGGGGGTGCTGTTGATTGCGAGGTTTGTCATCTCTTCGGTTTCCTTGGTTGGTTGAGGAACTTGCCTTTCGATGCACCAAGGATGGTCTCGCAGGAGGGCGAAGGGAAATATCGAGTTTCTATTGGTATGATAGATAAAAGCTATTGTTATGGATATGAGAATGCCAATATTCTCCGAATTTCTATGATGGGAGAAGGTGATATCTATGGAAATGCATCAGGTGCGCTACTTTCTGGCGGTCTCGGAGACTTTGAATTTCACCAAGGCGGCTGAGCAGTGCCATGTGGCGCAACCGTCCCTGACCAGTGCCATCAAGAAGCTGGAGGCGAAGCTGGGAGGCGAGCTCTTTCATCGCGAGCGCAACCGCACCCATTTGACTGAACTGGGTCGCTTGATGCTGCCCCATATGGAACGGATCAGCGAAGCCGCGGCAGCGGCCGAAGCGGATGCGGCGGGGTTCAAGGCTCTGGAGAATCCCACCGTGCATTTGGGCGTGATGTCGACCATCGCCGCCCGGCAAATGATCGACTTCGTCGCGACCTTGAACAAAGCCTTGCCCAATCTCACCCTGACCATTCGCGAGGCCGCCGGCCGCAGCCTGGTAACCGACCTGCTGGAGGGAGGCATCGACGTCGCCCTCCTGGCTCTGCCCGAACTGCCCGATACGCTCCGCGCGACCGGCCTTTATCGCGAGCGCTATACCGTGGCCTTCGCCAGCGGACATCGCTTCGAGACGTTGAACGAGGTTCCCGTCGCCGAACTGAACGGCGAGGATTATCTGGTCCGGCTGCACTGTGAGTTCACCGACCATTTCGAGGCTCTGGGCATGAAGGAAGGCTTCGAGCCCAATGTGCGCTACTCGACGGAGCGGGAGGACTGGGTCCAGGCCATGGTTCTGGCAGGTGTCGGCTGCAGCATCATGCCGGAGTTCGGCCCGCAGATGCCGGAAATCGTGACCCGACCGGTTACGGCGCCGACGGTCTCGCGGACCGTGTCGCTCGTCACTGTTGCCGGTCGCCGCCACACGCCGGCAATCGATGCCTTTGTCCGAATGGCCAAACGCCATGACTGGCCGGGCCAGCGGCCATAGGCGTTGTTGCGCCAACGACTGGCAACGCCGACATTGATATGCGCATCTCGAATTATCCCCGAAAGTTGGATGGGGTTGGACATATACCATCTGTCGAATCGGTTGATGGAATACCAACCAAGGCGGCTCCCCTATTGTGTGAGACCGCTATGGCCAAATTGGATCTTGGTTGTACGCAAAGGCTGAGCGGTTTGAGGTTTTTTTGGGCTTGCTGCCGTCATCATCGGTTTTTGTCACTCATGACGCTCAATTCTTGTGTTTCATGGCGCAGCATGGCCCTCAAGCCGCCAGATTGGGGATCTGGATCGAACGAGCGAATTTTGGGGCTTGGAAAGGGCCAGGCTATGCCCGGATGGCGGCGTTCATCGACCTGCGCCGATTTTGCACGCATTGATAGGCGCATCAGCGTCACGTCTTGCGGTTTCTTGCCACTCAAGGTAGCAAGGTGACCGAAGTGAAGCTGGGCTAACCACTTGATTTTTCGGGAGAGAAAGTGGTGCCGCCACAAAGATTTGAACTTTGGACCTCACCCTTACCAAGGGTGCGCTCTACCCCTGAGCTATGGCGGCTCCGGCGATCTTCGTGTCATGCCACAGCCCGATCATCGACGCAAGCCCGACCAAGGCTGATTATCCCGTCGTCATCAAGTACCGATGCTTCTTGTCCAGAGATCGGAGAAACGCGTAAAAACGTCAGTCCCAGCCAGCGTTGGACGTCGAGAGCATGCAATCCATGAATGAGCGAGCACCAAACCAACCGAAACTGTCGCCGGGCACTGTCGCCGGCAAGGCAGCACGCGCGGAACGGCTTGCGGCCGAAATGCGGAAAAACCTGATGAAGCGAAAGCGTCAGAAGCGGGAAGTGGTGGAAAATTCCGAACGCGATGGAGCTGATGAAAGCCTACCGGACGAGCGCGCCTGACACCGGGCGGCCCATAGACCCTCAAGCGCTCGCTTGAGGAGCATTCGGTGATCGCCTAAAACGACGCGATATCGAAGATCGTCGTTCGCACCTATCTCGATCATCAACTTGAAGAGAACAGCAGGAATTCGATGGATAAAATTCTTCTAAAGGGCGGTCAGCCGCTGAAGGGCTCGATCCGCATCGGCGGAGCGAAGAACGCCGTTCTCCCCATCCTCGCCGCCGGTCTCTTGAGCGACCAACCGCTCCAGCTCGGCAATGTTCCTTCCCTTGACGATGTCCGTTCGATGGAGGCCCTGCTCCGGACTCACGGGATGGCGATCGAGAGGAGGGAGGGGGACGGCTCCGCGCTGACCCTGTCGACGCGGGAGATCACCAACCACACCGCGGCCTATGATCTGGTGCGCAAGATGCGTGCGTCGGTCCTGGTGCTGGGACCGCTACTCGCGCGGGGAGGCGTTGCCAAAGTTTCGCTTCCCGGCGGCTGCGCGATCGGCCAGCGTCCGGTGGATTTGCATCTGAAGGGCCTGGAGGAGATGGGGGCCGAGATCGAGCTGGATCGTGGTTATATCCATGCGCGCGCGCCGAGGGGGCTGCAGGGAGCCCATATCGCGCTCGCGATGCCTTCGGTCGGCGCCACGGAAAATCTGTTGATGGCGGCTTCCCTTGCCAAAGGTGAAACCGTGATCGCCAATGCGGCGAGAGAGCCGGAGATCGTCGATCTTGCAACCTGCCTCTCGGCGATGGGGGCCAGGATCGATGGCGCCGGCAGCGCTACGATCACCGTCGAGGGTGTGCCGGCGCTGCATGGCGCCGTGCATCAGGTCGTGGCCGATCGCATCGAGCTCGGCACGTTTGCGATCGCTGCTGCGATCACATCGGGCGAGCTCCGGCTGATCGGCGGCCGTGCTGACCTGATCGCCTCGCTGATCGAAAAGCTGGTCGAAGCGGGTGTCAGCGTCACCGATGAAGGTGACGAGCTCATCGTTTCCTGCAACGGCGGGCGCCCCCGCGGCGTCGACGCCATGACCCAGCCCCATCCAGGTTTCCCGACCGATCTGCAGGCCCAGTTCATGGCTCTGATGTGCATCGCCGATGGTGCGGCCATGATCACCGAGACGATTTTCGAGAACCGTTTCATGCATGTCTCCGAGCTCAGCCGCATGGGCGCCAAGATCACCGTGCATGGCGGGTCGGCATTGGTGCGCGGCGTCGATCGGCTGCATGGCGCCCAGGTCATGGCAACGGACCTGCGCGCCTCGGTCTCCTTGATCCTCGCAGGCCTTGCGGCTGAGGGTGAAACCGAAATCGGGCGCGTCTACCACCTGGATCGCGGCTATGAGAAGGTCGACGAGAAACTCAGAAGCTGCGGCGCGGTAATCGAGCGAATGAAGGAATGACCGAGACACCGGACCGTCAACGGAAAGCAGGTGATCGCCTCTGTCTGCGCGCCAGGGACAGAGACGATCTGCAGGTCATCGCTGCCTGCTTGCAGGACGCCCTCGTGCCGCTTCGCGAGATGGCGTATATGGCCGACGAGCACCGGTTCATGGCGGCCTTCAATCGTTTTCAGTGGGAACGCCTCACAGATCCGGGCGACGTCGCCGATCTCACGCTGTCGCAGTCGGTCCTTCGCGTGGATCACGTGAACAGTGTGCAATATCGTGGCCTGGACGGTGATCTGGACGGGATCAAGTTCGAGCTTCTCACGATCATGACGGAGCCTGCCGATGGCGCCGATCATCCCGGTAATGCCGGTGGCCATCAGATCAACCTGTTGTTCGCAGGCGATGTCGCACTCCGGCTGCAGGTAAGTGATGTGGTGATCATGCTTCAGGACTTCGGTGACGCCTGGGCCGCCGGCGTCGCACCCCGCCATGATCTCTCCGATGTTCCGGTCCGAGGTTCCTGATCCATGCCGCTTCGTCTTGATGACAGCCATCCCGACTTCGATGAACGCTTCGATGCCCTTGTCGCGACCAAGCGCGAGGAGACGGTCGATGTCGGCGCCGATGTGCACGCCATTTTGGCAAGGGTCGAGCGCGAGGGGGACCTCGCCGTCGTCGATCTCACCGAACGTTTCGATCGGCATCGGATCGAAACGGGCGAGCTTCGCCTGCCCAAAGCGCGGATCGATGCGGCCTTCGATGCCTGTGATCCCGGCCTGCTGGAAGCCCTCGAACAGGCCGCCAGGCGGATATCGGCGTTTCATGAGCGTCAGAGGCCCGACGATATCGCTTATGCCGATGATCTGGGCGTGAGGCTCGGCCAGCGCTGGCGGCCGATCGATGCCGTCGGCCTCTACGTGCCGGGCGGCAAGGCGGCCTATCCGAGCTCGGTTCTGATGAACGCGCTGCCGGCAAGGGTCGCGGGCGTCGAGCGGCTCGCAATCACCGTGCCCGCACCGGGCGGCGAGGTGGCGCCGCTGGTGCTGGTCGCCGCCAGGCTCGCCGGCATCGACGAGATCTATCCGATCGGCGGCGCCCAGGCGGTGGCGGCACTGGCCTACGGTACGGAGAGCATCCGACCGGTCGACAAGATCGTTGGTCCCGGCAACGCATACGTAGCCGAGGCCAAACGCCAGGTTTTCGGCCGGGTCGGCATCGACATGATCGCCGGTCCTTCCGAGGTTGTCGTGGTCGCGGATGCCGACAACGACCCCGCCTGGATCGCCGCCGACCTCTTGAGCCAGGCCGAGCATGACGAGATGGCGCAGGCGATCCTGATCACCGATTGCCAGGCGCTGGCAGCCGCGGTCGAAGAGGAGGTCCGAGCGCAGCTCGAACGTCTGCCCAAGCGGGAGATCGCCAGCAAAAGCTGGGAGAGGCTCGGCGCCGTCGTGGTGATCTCGTCCATGAAGTCGGCATCCGACACGAAGTCGGCATCCGACATGAGGTCGGCATCCGACCTGGTCAATCGTCTGGCGCCCGAGCATTTGGAGCTGATGGTCGCCGATCCCGAAGCCTTGGCCGAGAAGATCAGGCATGCCGGCTCGATTTTCCTGGGCGCACACACACCGGAAGTCATCGGCGACTATGTCGGCGGCCCCAACCATGTGCTGCCGACCAACCGCACCGCGCGTTTCGCTTCCGGCCTCTCGGTCTATGATTTCATGAAGCGAACCACGCTCCTCGGGTGTAGTCCCAAGAGCTTTTCGGCGCTGGCGCCGGCGGCAGCCACCCTTGCTCATGCCGAAGACCTCGTCGGCCATGCCCGCGCTGTCGAATTGCGCATGACCAGCAGGAAGACGATGCCATGAGCGAGGCCGCTACCAACCGTATCGTCGATATCCAGCTGGACCGCGGCAGCATCGTCCGCTGGAGCCGGGAGGTCGACCATGAGCGTCAGGTCGCCATCTTCGATCTTCTGGAAAATAACAGCTTCGCCCTGGTCGATGGCTTTCCCGGCCCTTATCGCATCGAATTGTCCCTCCGCGAAGCCAACCTGATCGTCA
>JBPCVQ010000151.1:0-30184 GCA_051010395.1 Geminicoccaceae bacterium
CTCGCCAATCTGCTGCTCCTGCACCCAAACTGCCACCAGCAAGTCCATCACCTCGAACGACGTGAACAACCGGCTCCGGTCAAACGGGGCTTTGCAGAGGCTTGAGCCGCTCGCCGGGAAACCGGCACAGGCGGTTCTTAGGGGGCTGGGTGGGTCGCAAGGCTTGCCCGGCTACCTGACCCTAATGCGGAAGGAAGACGCAGCCATTCGATAGGCATGGGGGGCAATCGGCTTTGTTTCAACGATCACTCGTCTCTATTGATCCGCGTCGTGATTTCACTAAGGCGGGTCCAACTCTGCAAAGCCATCGGCAACATGAGCGCAGCCTCGACATATTCCCATGAGTAGGAGGCGATAGAGAAGATTTTGCCTGCCGTAATTCCCGGCAGTTGAGCACCCAGATAGAGATTGTAGGCGATGAAAGCGATCTGCAGCATGAAAATGCCGCCGTAGACGAAGGCTTCGGTATCGGAGATGGCGACCTCGCTGCGTCGCAGCGCTCGCAGATGCCGAAAAACTCCCAACCGACTTCCTGCCGCAAGGACTTCGACCTGTTGCTCGGTTTGTTCGTTCAGGCGCGCGTTGAAGCGGTAAAACCTTTGATGGAAGCAGCTATATAGGACAATCATCGCGATGATGACGAGGAACGAAGATACGCCGAGTCGCAGGTCAAAATAAGCCAGGACGGCGAAGCTGACGATGATCTGAAGCAGAGCGGTAATCAACTTGGGCGCTTCTTCTTCAAGAAAGTCGACAAGTTCCCGCGACATATCCAAACGGGCATTACGGGTGGAGACTTTAATGGCCGGGTTTCTGTCATCCACAGCCACGCCGAGGCGCGATCGAATTGTTCCATAGACCCGCGTATCGTAACAACGCCTGCCGACCGTGATACCGCCCAAGACGACGAGGATCACGATCATCGTGATCAGTTCGTCCAAGCGTCCTGCAAGCAATCCGTCGATAGAAAGGCCGATGAAAAGGGGAATGAGAGCGATCAGAAAATTTTCGATCAGGACGATGAGCCAAGTTGTTGTGATACGGCCCCTAAAAGCCTTGATCAACAGCCTCAATCCGATGTCACCTTCAAAGCGATTCATCGATGTTGTCTCCGAAAATGGGTAGGCTAGACAGCGCAGCCGTGGAAGAGCTCCATCAGAAGAACCGGCGAGCAACGTGTTTCGTATCCTCGACAATGGCGATCAGCACAGGCACCAAAATAAGCATCAGTGCGGTCGCAAACAGCTCGCCATAAGCCAGGGAGATGGCTGCGGGTATCAAATACTGCGCCTGTTCGGAGGTTTCGGTAAGAAGCGGCAGAAGACCGATCACCGTGGTCGCGGTTGTCAAGAAAATCGCCTGAAACCGTCCGATCCCTGCATCCCTTAGTGCTTCCGCGATGGGAAGTTTACGCTCACGTGCCTGATTGTATCGGGTGATCATGACCAAGCTGTCATTGACCACTACTCCGGTGAGCGCAAGCATGCCGAAGAAGGACAGAAGTGATAGCGAAACACCCATGATCAGGTGGCCGACAGCGGCGCCGACAAACCCGAAGGGCACGATGGCGAGGATCACAAAGGGCTGCCAATAGGATTTCAGCGGAACGGCCATCAAGACATAGATCAGCACCGCCGCGATCAAAAGTGCTCGAAGCAAGCCGCCCTGGATCTCGCCGATTTCTTCGAGTTCTCCACCGCTCGCCACCGTCACGCTTGGATATCGATCTCTCAGTCCGGGGACGAATTCCTCGAAAACAGCTTGCCCCACCTCTTCAGGGGCGACGAGCGCGCGGTCTATCGACGCTCGCACGACATTGACCAGCTTGCCATTCTGACGAAACACGTTTCCGGAAACATAGCTGCCTTCGATCTCGGCGACGGACAGGAGCGGAATCCAGGCGCCTGTGTCGCTACGCAGCCGAGCTTGCATCAGGTCGTCGATCGTGTCTCGCGCGGAACCTGAATTTTGCACCAGAACCCGCAATTCGCTGCCATCCTGTCTGATCCGCTGCACTTCGGCGCCACCAAAGGAGTGGCTGATCTGCGAGGCAAGGGTTTCGGAGGTGAAGCCCAGATTTCGGGCCTCCGGCTTGATGCGAAGTTGAAACTCCGGTTGGCCGCCTGCGAGGCCGTCACGGATATTGCTGACACCATCTATCTCGGCGATGAAGGTCTGCAGCTCGTCACTAGCCTGCTTCAGTAGTTCCGTATCTTTTGAAAACAGCTGGATCTGGAAGCCCCCAGCGAGCTCTTCCGATCCTGTGAACTCAAGCTCCGTCGCCCCCTCGAGTTGCCCGGTACGCTCGCGCCATTCTCTGACAATATCGACAACATCGACACCAGGACGTGCTGCAACCGGCGTGAGCTCGGCAAAGATCTGCGCTCCTTCCGCACTGGATACAACGACGAACACTGTGCGAATAGGTGGGCTCTCAAGTGCTGCACGTTCGCGGAGTTTCTCATTCAGGTCAGCACCAATCGCTTGAATGTGCTCGACATTGCGTCGCGTCAGCTGAAAGGGTGCGCGAGCGTCCATCTCCAAGGCGATAGTGATGAGCTGACCCGGAACCTCAGGAAAGAACACGGTCTTGATCTTGCCGAGGTTGATCAATCCCACCCCAAAAGCTCCTGCTGCCAGAAACAGGATCAGGACGGCGTACCGGTGTCGGATCGAAACGGCCAATGTCGGGGCATAGACGACATCCCTGAACCAGAGCAGCCTTCCTCGCGCAGCTCCCTGAACGTTCGACCAGAGCTTCGATAAGGCAGAGCGCGGAGGGCTATCGATGCTGATATGCGCAAGATGTGCGGGCAGGATGAACTTGCTTTCAATCAGCGAAAAGATGAGGGCAAGGATCACAATGCCTGAGAACCCGGCCAGCACCTTGCCAAGGGGATTGTCCAGCAAAAGCATCGGAAAGAAGGCGGCGATCGTGGTCAGCACCCCAAACACGGTTGCAACCGCGACATTGGAAACACCAATTTCAGTGCCTCGGATCGGGTCCTTGTTCTTTCGACGTTCTTCGAAGACACTTTCGCCGACAACCACGGCATCGTCGACGAGAATACCAAGCACGATGATCAGGCCGAATGTGGTGATGTCATTCAGGGAATAGTCGATCCACTTTGACCCGGAAACCGCGAGCGCACCCATCATTGAAATTGGGATGCCCATGGCCACCCAGAATGCTAGTCGCACGTTCAAGAAGATCGACAGCAACAGCCCTACCAGCAGCAAACCTTGAAGACCGTTGGAACGCAAAAGTTGGAGACGGTCGGCGATGTAGCTGGAAGAGTCGCCCCAGACCGATGCCTGAATACCAGGCGGCAATTGGTGAGCAAACTCATCAGTCACACTACGGACGACTTCTGAAATCCGCAGCAGGTTTTCTCGCTGTCCGACCAAAACCTCCATGCCGATGGTGGGGTCGCCGTCAAGACGATAGAGGTGGCTTCCTTCACGAAACGTGTCACTGATCGTGGCGATATCGCTGAGTGGCACGGATGTTCCATCGGCTCGCTCGATGATGGGTAACCTGGCGAACTCGGTCGAATAGCGCGCCCTGTCGTCGGCTCTGAGAAAAATATTGCCGCCGGACGTCCTGAGACTACCTGCCTTCGACTCAAGTGAGTTCGCTTGTATTCGCTCCATCACGTCGGCAATCGTCATATTGAACCGTTGGAGCGTATTGGGCTCGATTTCGATCCGCATCTCACGCGGCTGCAGGCCCCAGATCTTCAAGCGCGATAGTTCCGGCTGCGCCAGAAGCTCTTCCTTCAGCCGCTCTGCAAGTGTTTGTAGAGTTTTCGGGTCGGTTTGCCCGTGAAGATTGACATAAAGGGCCGGAAATTCGAAACCGCTCGACCTGATAATAGGTCGCCGAGCGGTCTTCGGAAGATCGGAAACCCCGTCGATCCGAATACGCACCTTGTCCAGGAGCTTTTGCAGATCCTGCCCACCGGCACGGCGCACGGAGATGATGGAAGCCCCATTCTCGGATTGCGAGGAAATGCTCCTCACGCCTTCGAGACCTTCCAACGTTTTTTCGATCTTCTGGGTGATGAGTTGGTCGACTTGCTTTGCGGGCGCTCCAGAATACTCGGTTATGATCTCCACGCTCTCAGGCGGTATACGCGGAAACCCTTCGATGCGAATGGTAAGAGCTGTCAACACACCCAGGAAGAGTATGAGCGCCATCAGCAGATTGGCCGCAACGGGGTTGCGGATGAACCATCCAGTCAACGCATGCATGGCTCAATCCTCCACGTCTTTTCCTCGCACCTGTTGACCAGGCAGGAAGGAGGACAGTGGGGTGGTTGCGATACGCCATGTGGCGGCGTCTTCGGGCGGCTCGATTATAAGCCGGTCGTGACGCCGAAACAGAATTTGAGGGTTGAAACGTTGCAGCCGGTCGTCTTCATCCAGATGCCAGATATATCCTTCCCGGGTGAGGGCGGTCTCGGGGATATTCAGCGCCTTCGGGATCGCTTTCCCCGGCAACACGATTCGCAAGAAGTCACCGGACAGAACTGTTGTGGACTGAGCATCGGCGATCTCCAAAAAAACCTTGTATTGTCGGCTGGCTTGATCGAGAAACCCTCCGCCTTCCCTGATCCTGGCTTCGGCTATCAGAGCGCCCTCCTGATCAAGCACACGAGCGGTCAAGCCTGATACCGGTTGTTGCAACAACGCCCAGTCGTTTTTTCCCAGCTCAACCGTCAGATCGAAACGCCTATCATCGACCAGCATGAGGAGACGTTCGCCCGCATTTATGGTTTGCCCAAGGCTCGCAAATCGTTCGGTAACGATTCCCGAAAACGGCGCCGTGATGGTCGTGTCCTCCAACTGCCGTCTCGCCGCCACCACCCGTGCTTCAGCCGAAGCGACCGCACGCTGAGCTATACGCAGCTGCGGTAGTTTGAGCGCGAGATCGTTCGGCGCCGTGGCGCCGTCACGCTCAAACTGTCTCCTTGCGACCGTCGCGTCATTTTCTGCGCGCAGAAGATCAAAGCGTGCTTCCTCAAGAGCAAGGTCCGCAGCTGCAATCCCGGCCACGTATTGAGCATCCTCGATCTTGATGAGTGTTACCCCCTCGCTGACGCGCTCGCCTGCAAGTGCACTTTCCTGAACATCGCTAATGCGCCCTGAAACAGCTGTACGAATCTCCGCCGCCCAGCGTGGCCGTACTTCTGCGAAGGCTATGACCTCTGCTGTTTCTTCGCCAACAGCAATCATTTCAATCGATACCAACTGCGCAGTCGGCGATGTCTCCGCTCGATTGACATCGACTGTATCCTCGACGCTATTGAGAAAGACCAGCACGCTACCGAGGATGGCAAACGCCAGAACTATCCAAAGCCAGCGCCTGGAAAGGAGGCTCTTGCGTTCATGATGGTCCCGAGCTGCGCCCAATTCCGATTCTGAACTGTTGGTCATGTTATCCTCTGGCCTGAAAACGTCAGCAAACCCTCAGTGCTCGCGGTGACATTACCGCTTGCCCTCTAGGTGATCTCTCGGATCAAAGAATTTTTCTGCTGATCGTATGAGCGAATGCGTCCCGATTGACTGGAACCGGGCATCGATCTGTTAAATCGCCTCCAACGGCATCAGCGCGTCACGCGACCGCCCCATGTTTTGCTCACAGGGCCATCGATACTTGAACGAACGTACGTTCATTGATGTATGATGAACGACTTCCTTGCAAGAGTTGTTTGGAGCAGGTTGATGAAGGTGAAAGCCATTCGAGCTCAATCCGTAGAGGCACGACGGAAGCTGATCGTTGAATCCGCCATCATGTGCTTCGTTGAAAAAGGCTTCCATCAGACCAGCATCCGAGACATCGCAAAGCGTGCTGGTATCAGTCTTGGCAACGTCTACAATCATTTCGAGAATAAGAGCGCCCTCATCGCTGAGATTGCGACCTATGAAGCAGATCAGATTGATGGAATCGAACAGGAGCTCTTGAAGAACACGGATCCGACGAAGGCTTTGGATCGGTTTGTGTCCCTATACACTCGCCAATGTAGCGAACCCGGCGTGCCATTGCTCATTGCTGAGGTTGTTTCGGAAGGATTGCGCAATCCCGAAATCGGCTCTGGGTTTATGAAAAATCGATCCCGACTGGTCTCGTCAATCGCAGTCCTTGTAGAAAGGCTCATCGAGCGAGACGATCTCGCCGCAGATATATCCTACAGCGATTATGCGGAATTCATTCTTAATCTAATCGAGGGACTTACTATGCGTTGCGCCATCGAAGGAAAGAATCCAAGGGCGAGGGATGTCGCAGTGCTCAAGAAAGGTATTCGACGGCTAGTAGGCGTATAGAATCCCTCGCGTGTCGCTGACTAGAGCCTTCCAGCGATAGGTCCGCATTTGATGCTGTGGATGGCTCCTCCACCGGCATCGCGATGTGCCAAAAGGCGGTGTCTTCAGCACCGCGAGAGACACGCATGGCACTTCTTCACCGGAAGGCTTCCGGCAGAACTGGGGCGGTTGCCGACCGTCCCGAGCGAATTCTTGCCGGGCAGGCTGGTTTCGGGCGCTTAGCCGGCACCCGGTGGCGGCGCTCCAATGCAACGGTTTGATCCCTTCCGGTCATAAGCTTTCCGAAGCGTCGATGGACTTGAGGGGGGAGGAAGTGCGTCGCGCAGCTGAGCAATGATAGCAGCTTGACATTCGAACGTTATATCGAGATATTTCGATATATGGACTTGGAAAAATCGATAGCGGCTCTGAACAACCCTGTCCGACGCAGGATCCTGGAATGGCTGAAAGACCGTTCCAACTTTCCGCCCGCTCTGCCGGAGCATGCCGACCTAGAGGGTGTCTGTGTTGCCTACATTCAAGAGAAGGCGAAGCTCTCACAGTCCACGATATCGAACTACATGGGACTGCTGAAACAGGCGGGCTTCGTGATTGCCGAGCGCCATGGACAGTGGACCTTCTACCGGCGCGATGAAGAGAACATTCAAGCGTTTCTTGACGCCGTCCAGAATGAACTCTTGAAGCCATAGCCCTCGGAGAAAGAAGGCCGGGCGCGAATGAGTTTGCTTGAGGAAAATGAAATATCGAAATATCCCGATGGAGAGATGATCTGAGCCAGAAAGACCGAGATGCAAAGACCGTCCTTGGGCAGCCCCTGGACTTGCCATGCGGCGTTCTGCTGAAAAATCGGCTGGTCAAATCGGCGATGTCCGACTCCCTTGGGGATGGGGTCGGAAACCCCACCGAGGCGCAGATGAGGTTGTATGAACGGTGGGCCCAAGGTGGTGCTTCGCTGTCGCTGATTGGCGAGGTGCAGGGAAGCCCGTATTTTCCCGAGAAGCCCGGCAATCTCGTTTTCGTGCCGGACGCCGATTTGTACGCCATGCAGGCGCTAGCAAAACGTGGGGCAGCCAGGGGCGCGCACATCTGGCCACAGCTCGGTCACGCCGGTGCGCTTGCGCATTTGCCGATCAGCCGACCGAAGGGGCCGTCTCCTCTGGATGTCGAGGGGCTCCTGTGTGACGGCATGTCGTTGGAAGATATCCATGAATTGCCGGACACCTATGCGCGATCCGCGGCCCTCGCAAAAGAGGCTGGATTTGGCGGCGTTCAAATCCATGCCGGTCACGGGTTCCTGTTCAGCCAGTTCCTATCGCCGCTATTCAATCACAGGACCGATGCCTATGGCGGTCCGGTCGAGCGGCGCTTCCGCATCATCGGCGAGGTGATCGACGCCGTGCGGCAGGCCGTTGGGGCGTCCTTCCCAATCGGCATCAAGATCAACTCGACGGACAAACTCGTGGGCGGGCTCACGGAAGATGATGCTCTGGAGGTGGTACGACTACTCGACCGGACTTCCGTCGACCTCATCGACGTCAGCGGCGGCACCTATTTCCCAGGTGCCGCATCCAGCTCGGACGGTACGTCCTCGTCCGGGCCCTACTTCATTGACTTCGCTCGACGCGCCAAAGAGGTGACGTCCATCCCGATAATGCTGACCGGCGGGTTTGAGACCAGGGATCAGGCTGTAGCGGCCCTGGAGAACGGCAGCGTCGATGCCATTAGCCTCGCCCGCGCGATGGTGCTGAACCCTTCGCTCGCGAATACGTGGTTGAGCGATGCAGGTGGCGATCCGGAATTTCCGGTATTCGATGCGCCGCCCCGAGGCGGTGTAACCGCGTGGTACTCCATGCGGCTGACTGCGCTTGGTGAGGACACCGAGAGCCAGTTTGACCTGAGCCCTGCCGCTGCTCTGGAGGCCTATGAAGCACGAGATGCAGAACGTTGTGAAAGATGGCGGAAGCGATTCACGTAACCGTTGAAAGGTCAAAGCTTGCAAATTCTTGAGCGACTGCTTCTGGCACGACTCGGAAGGAAGGCTTATTGCCGGAATGGGGCGGAAAGCCCGAACCCCAAGGGATTTCCCATAGTTGTGTCCGCTGTTCGGCACATTCTCCGCGCTAGGCGGCAGGGTGTCCAAGGACCGGCGTTTGAAGAAGGATTTTGATCGACAAATTTCCCTAGATTTGTCTTCGTCGGAGCTTAAATTCAAACAGCTGTACTTCCCCTGCAATAAAATGCTGGACGCGGGGAAATGGGAGAAAGCGCTTCATACTTATAAGCCCAAGCATTTCGGCATCTATATAGACTTCCGCGACCAGGTGTTAGAAGACTTCAAATTATATAAGCTTCCCGTCATTGCATTAGAGAAGAAGATCAGTAAAGAAGCCGTCTGCCTGGTATTCGAGAAGGTAAATACGGGCGGCGTGCCACTTTCAGTGTTTGAGCTGGTGACCGCGAGTTTCGCGACTGAAAACTTCAATCTGCGTGATGACTGGCATGGTAGCAAGCTTCGCCAAGCCGAAGGGCGGGTCGTGACCTGCCCCCTGAAGGAGGTTATCGATGCCACGGAAGAAGCACTCAGCGGAAGAGATCATCAGCAAGCTGCGTGAGGCCGAAGTGTTGCAGGCACAGGGCAGGAAAGTGCCAGAGGTTAGCCGTATTCTCGGTGTGACCGAGCAGACCTACTTTCGCTGGCGCAAGGAATATGGCGGCTTGAAGATGGATCAGGCGAAGCGTTTCAAGGATCTTGAGCGCGAGAACGCACAGCTCAAGAGAGCGGTTGCCGATCCGAACCGAATGAGCTGGCTGAGGAAATCATCGAGAACCTGGAAGCAGGGCTAAACAGTTTCCGCGAGGTGCTAGCCGCCGTCTCGCCTGTATCCGATAAAAAGAATGCTGCTTAAGCCGAAGCCTTCGCTAGGTAATCGCGCCTAGTGCGTGGGAGCAGGTTAAATATTCTGCCATTTAATTCAATAAAATCAATATGTTAATGAAATATTTTGGCGGAGGGAGAGGGATTCGAACCCTCGGTACGGTCGCCCGTACAACGGTTTTCGAGACCGCCCCATTCAACCACTCTGGCACCCCTCCGGTTGCGGGTCGCAACAGGCTGAATAGTCGAGCATAGGCTTACATCGCGTCGAATGGCGTGACAAGAGGGCTGGGTGTTCGGATGGTCCTTGCGATCGCGGGTGGTTCTGACTAGATCAAGCGGACAGCAATGTCGACTGAAAGGTTCAAGCTGCCGTCATGACCATGCGCTATGTCAGCACCCGCGGCCACGTGTCGCCGGCTTCGTTCGAGGAGGTTCTGTTCGCGGGACTTGCCGCCGATGGCGGCCTCTATGTGCCGGATAGCTGGCCCGCCTTCGATCGGGAGCGGCTGGCAACACTGCAGTCTGCCTCTTATCAGGATGTAGCAGCTTTCGTTCTCGAACCTTTCGTCGGCGACGATTTGCCCCCGGACGATTTCCGCCGCATGATCGACGATGCCTACAACCCCTTCAGCCACCAAGCCATTGCACCCGTCAAGCAACTCGCCGCCGGCGAGTGGGTGATGGAGCTGTTTCATGGACCGACCTTGGCGTTCAAGGATGTGGCGCTGCAGCTGCTTGGGCGGTTGTTCGAGCATTTTCTGGCGCGGCGCGAGCGGGCGATCACCATCGTTGGCGCAACCTCCGGTGATACCGGCTCTGCGGCGATTGCGGCGACAGCCGGCCGCGAACGCATGCGGACGGTGATCCTGCATCCGAAAGACCGGGTGTCCGGGGTCCAGCGGCGTCAGATGACCACGGTGGATGACGAGAATATTCACAATGTCGCCGTTGAAGGCAGCTTCGATGATTGCCAGGCGCTGGTCAAAGCGATGTTCACCGACCAGGATTTTCGCGAGCGTCACAGCCTGGCCGCCATCAACTCGATCAACTGGTGCCGGATCATGGCCCAGATCGTCTATTATGTGAGTGCATCGCTGTCTCTCGGCGGGCCTTGGCGACGGGTGAGCTTCAGCGTGCCTTCAGGCAATTTCGGTGACGTCTATGCCGGCTATGCCGCGGCCAAGATGGGCCTGCCGATCGATCAGCTGATCGTTGCGACCAACCAGAACGACATTCTCGCACGCTTTTTCCAGACCGGCAGCTATCGGGCGGGTGAGGTCACGCCGACCATCAGTCCGAGCATGGACATTCAGGTCGCCAGCAATTTCGAGCGCCTGCTGTTCGATCTGGTCGGCCGTGACGGTGATGCTGTCACCGGGTTGATGGCGACCTTTGCCGAGGAAGGGGGCTTCGAGGCTGGTGCTGATCGTCTGGCTCTCGGGCGTGAACTGTTCATTGCTCATCGCGTCTCGGAAGAGGAAACACGATCGACTATGGCCGAAACCCTCAAGGCGACTGGCGAGGTGGTTGATCCACACACCGCCGTCGGCCTCGCTGCGGCCAAGGCTGCGTCGAGTGAAACCGAAGGGCCTGTCGTGACACTGGCAACGGCGCATCCTGCCAAATTTCCAGACGCTGTCAGAGATGCCACAGGTATCACGCCCACCTTGCCACCCCACCTTCAGGATCTCATGACCAAGCCCGAACGCATGGCGGTCCTCCCCAACGATCTCGTAGCAGTCCAGTCCCACATCGACGAATTGGCCAGCCCCACATCATGAATGAAAACACCGAGATTACCCGCCTCGATAACGGCATGCGCGTCGCGACCCAGATGATGCCGAGCGTTCAGACCGCGAGCATCGGTGTCTGGATCGATGCCGGCGCCCGGCATGAGCGGCCCGAGGTCAACGGCGTTGCCCACATGCTGGAACACATGGCGTTCAAGGGGACGGAGCGGCGCTCGGCGCGGGTCATCGCCGAGGAGATCGAGAATGTCGGCGGGCAGCTGAACGCCTACACGTCCCGCGAGAACACCGCCTATTACGCGCGTGTCCTTGCCGATGACCTGCCGCTGGCGGCCGACATTCTGGCTGACATCCTGCAGAACTCGACCTTCGAGTCCGACGAGCTCGAGCGCGAGCGCGGCGTGATCCTCCAGGAGATAGGACAGACCCTGGATACGCCCGACGATCTGGTCTTCGATCTCTTTCAGGAGACGACTTTTCCCGACCAGGCGCTGGGTCGGCCGATCCTTGGTCCGGCGGAGATCGTCAGCGCCATGAGCCGTGACCAGCTCACCGGCTTCATGGGGGAACATTACGCGCCGGAGCGCATGGTTCTGGCAGCGGCCGGCAAGGTCGAGCATGAGCGTTTGGTCGACCTTGGCGCCAAGCTTTTTCAAAAGCTCCCCGCCACCTCATCTGCTGGCGCCAATGCCCAGACCGGATGCTATGCCGAGGGCGATCATCGTAAGGAACGAGATCTGGAGCAGGTTCATCTCATTCTCGGTCTGCCGGGGATCTCTTATCATGATGACGATTTCTATGCTCTGCAGATCCTCTCGGCCACGCTTGGCGGGGGCATGTCGTCGAGGTTGTTCCAGGAGGTCCGGGAAAAGCGCGGGCTCGCCTATTCGGTATTCTCCTTCGCCGCCTGTTATCAGGATACCGGGGTTTTCGGCATTTATGCCGGCACCGGCGAGGAGCAGACGGCCGAACTGGTGCCGGTGCTCTGCGACGAGCTGACGTCGTTGATCGGCAGCGCCTCCGAGGAGGAAATCGCCCGTGCTCGAGCTCAGCTCAAGGCGAGCATGATGATGGGGCTGGAGAGTTGCTTTGCGCAGAGTGAGGATATCGCACGGCAGTTGCTTATCTTTGGCAGGCGCATTCCTCAGGAGGAGACGATCGCCGAGATCGACGCGGTTGATGCGGAGGCGATCAAGCGGGTTGGCGAGCGTCTGATCGAAGGTGCCCGTCCGAGCCTCGCCGCCATCGGACCGGTGGGCAAGCTGCCCGGGCTGGACGATGTCGCGCGGCGCCTAGCGGCTTGAGCGACGCCTGGCAACGAGGAGCTTTTCCGAAACGTCGTATCCGGATACTTTTCTTAACCGATCCATCGCCTTGATGCATTAGCGGATCCGGCTTGTAATAGAGCGGTCTCCATTACTGCAGAAGAGGGGCAGGCCAAAATGACGGATCGAGATCGCCGGCCAGAAGGACAATACGGCTTTGCTCGGGGACCTCAGGCCGAGCAGGCAAGGCTGTCCGAGACGCTGCCGGCATCCCCGGTTTCGATGCCTGATAACCATAACTGGGTCGTACGCCCGAAAAAGCCTCGGCCTTTGGCTGCCAAATCGCCTGCCGCAAGGTCGAAGGCGCAAGGCATCCGACGCCCTACAGTCGTCGTCGGCAGCCCAGCCTCGGCGCCTCCGCGCAACGCATTCCTTCGGCCCATGAGCTGGCTCGCCCTCGGTCTCGCCAGCATGGTCTTTGTCGGTTTCGTGGGGCTATGGTCGACAGCGCTTATCTTCGAGGATGACGCCTTTTCGACGCCCATGTCCGTTAGCGACAGCGAAACCCTGCCGCTGCCGCCGCTCGACGACACCATTGATGTGCGTGACGCTCATCTCGATGATGCCATCGTGCCGGAGTTGCGGCCGGAAGCTCCCTTCGATACCAACAGGAACATCGCTGCGTCCAGCCTTCAGAAACAGATCTGAGTCCATGAGGCGGTCACACCGCTAAGACTCGTCGCCGAGCTTCTTTTTCTGCCTGACGGCCTGACGCCTGGCGCGGAAGCTTGGCAGGAACACCAGCAGGGCTGCGATAATCAGGAGGCCGAGGGTCATCGGCCGTTCCCACATGAAGCTTATGCCGTCGGCAATATTGGCGGAGCGGGCAAAATTGTTCTCCATCATCGGGCCGAGGATGAAGCCGATAAGCAGTGGGGCGAGCGGGAAGCTTGCGAAGCGGAGGATGGTTGCTATCACGCCGAGCCCGGTCATGAACAGAAGCTCGGTCGCATTGTTCTGGCCGATATAGGCGCCCATCAACGTGAAGAAGAGAATGAACGGGATCAGGTAGTTGCGTGGGACCGCCAGCAGCTTCGCGATATAGGGGATGAGCGGCAGGTTCAGGATCAAGAGGATCACGTTGCCGATATACATCGACATGATCACCGCCCAGAAGATCTCCGGATTTTCGATCATGAGCCGCGGACCCGGCTGCACGTTCAGCGCGACCAGCGCGCCTAGCAGAATAGCCGTGGTGCCGGAGCCGGGGATGCCGAGGGTGAGTAGCGGCACGAAGGAGCCGGTGCAGGCGGCGTTGTTGGCGCTTTCGGGGGCAGCGAGACCCTTCAGCGAGCCCTTGCCGAATTTTTTCTGTTCTTCCGGGCTCGCGATGTTGCGCTCGACCGCGTAGCCGAGGAAGGAGGCGATGGTGGCTCCCGCTCCCGGGAGGACACCGATCAGAAATCCCTGGATCGACTGGCGGCCGACCACCGGGGCGATCTCGCGGGCCTCTTCCTTGCTGATGCGAAGGCCGGTGATCTTGCCGCCCTCGTCCCCAGTCTTGGAGCGATTAGGATCGAGAACGAGAAAAATCGCTTCGGGCAGGGCGAAGAGGGCCATGGCAAGGGTGATGAAGCCGAAACCGGACTGCAGGTCCATGATGCCCATGGTGAAGCGCGGTGCGTTGAACAGCGCACTTTCGCCGATGGTCGCCATCATCAGGCCGAGCACCGTCATCATCAGTGCTTTCGCGACTTGGCCGGAGCCGGCGAACGCTGCGATCGCCGAGAGGCCGACCACCATCAATGCGAAATATTCAGGCGACTGGAAGAGGAGGGCGACCGAGACGAGGGCAGGGGCGAAGCCCATCAGAAGGATGGCGCCGATGGTGCCGCCGACGAAGGAGGAGATCGCGGCTACGGTCAGCGCTTTGCCGGCTTTGCCTTCGCGGGCGAGCGGATAGCCGTCAAAGGAGGTGGCGACGGTGGATGCGACACCGGGCGCGTTGATCAGGATCGATGAAGTCGACCCGCCGAAAATGGCACCGTAATAGACGCCGGCCAGCATGATCAGTGCCGTCGACGGATCACCGATGGTGATCGCGACCGGGATCATGATCGCGATGATCGACATCGGGCCGAGGCCCGGCAGCATGCCGATGAAGGTGCCGATCAGGCAACCTGAGACCACCATAAAGAGGTTCTTGAAAGAGAGAGCCGTGGAGAGCCCGAGAACGATACCTTCCCACATCAGTGGAATGTCCACTTCATCGACTTTGGGCCGTCGTCACCTGGCTCAATGGTATGCGGCCAGCTCGGGAGACCGTCAGTGAAAAGCCTATTCTCGAACGCCCTCATTAGGAGAACCGGGGCCAGGGGCTGAGGAAGATCCCAAGGATCTCCTGCACCAGGTACCAGACGAGCCCGGTGCCGACGACGGCGATCGGAATCATGAGGTGAAACCTCCGTTCGCCGAGGACGAAGGAGCTGCCGGCCAGAAACAGCGTGGTCGCCGCTATGAAGCCGATCGGGCGCAGCAGGACCGCATAGGCGACCATGGCGCCGATAAGAGCCAGGGCCTGGCCGAGCTTGTATTCGTGGAGCTTTCGATAGTCGATGCCGCTCTCGGCGCTGCTGGCGGCGTTCGACGGGCCCGTGGTGAAGATCACGACCAGAGCGACGATGATGCCGATCAGGCTGAGCATTTTCGGGAAGGAACTCGGCCATACCGGCGCCCGTTGGAGGATCGGCGGTAGTAGATGGTCCATGCCGAAATGGGCAGCATAGCCGTAGACGCAGCAAAACAGCAGGAAGAGCAGACCGATCCAGCGCTCTAGGGTCATGGCCTCGATGTTTCTTCGACGAGCCGTGGCTGGGAGCCGGAACAAACCAACATCCGACTCCCAGTGTGGCGCTTACCCAAAGTTACCGATGTCGACGTTCGACTTAGCCGAAGTCGACGTTCGACTAGAGGAAGCCGAGCTTCTTCATCAGCTCGCTCATGGTTGCTTCCTGATCTTCGAGGAAGCTCAGGAACGCGTCGCCGGAATTGTGGATGTTGACCCAGCCATTTCTTGCACGCACCTCTTCCCATTCCGGCGTGTCATACATGGCCGCCAGTGCCTCGCGATAAGCCTCGGCCTGTTCGTCGGGGAGGCCAGGGGCGCCGAAGAAGCCGCGCCAGTTCACGAACTCGACGTCATAGCCCTGTTCTTTCAGGGTTGGCGCATCGGGAAGCGCATCGACTCGCTCGGGTGCGGTGACGGCGAGCACCTTCATCTCACCGGCCTTCGCCAGCTCGACAGCCTCGGAGAAGCCGGTGGAGCCTGCGGTGATCTCGCCCGAGAGAATAGCTGCGTTCATCTCGCCGCCGGCATCATAGGGGATGTATTTGATGGCGGTTGAATCGGCTCCCGCCCCCTCGAAGGCCATGGCCGCGACTAGATGGTCCATGCCGCCTGGCACCGAACCGCCGCCGATGCTCACCGCGGAGGGATCAGCATTGTAGGCGTTGACCAGATCCTCGAAGGTGTTCAGCTCGCTGTCGGCCTTGGTGATGATCGCCGCATAGTCACCGATGGTGCCGGCGATGAGGGTGAGGTCACGGAAATTCTGAGGAAACACACCGGTGAGCGAGCGGATCACGATCGGTGTGGAGTTGACCATCAGCGTGCCGTGATTGCTCTCGGCATTCTCGATCAGATAGCCGATCGCCTTGCCGCCGCCGCCGCCGGACATGTTTTCATAGGATGCCTGACCGACAAGGCCCGATCCGGTGAGCGCCTCACCGGTGCCGCGCGCCGTGCCGTCCCAACCGCCGCCGGCACCGCCGGGGATGAGGAAGTGGATGCTGTCGAGCTTTTGGTGACCGTCTGCAAGGGCTGCGCCGCTCATCAAGCTGAAAGCGGCTGCACTGGCGATGGCCAAGCGGCGGCTCGTTTTTAGGAAAGTCACATTAGGTCTCCCGATTGCACAGATTGATTGTCAGCGCCTGCTCGCAGAGCGGGGCCACGTAATTTTTGTCACTTCGTGGTGTTATACTTGCCCGGTGCGATCCTGGCCGTAAAGTGAATTCACTTGCGGGGACATAGCATGATAGTGCTGTCGCACTTGCGCCTCCAAACAATGTCCATTCCGCTCGGTCTGAAAGGCTCTTTTTCTTCACCGAGATGAACCGGCATACCCGCGGGTTTCCTAGCGCTTTCGTCGAAGGCGGCAGAAAGTTCATGAAGGGGCCACGCCCTTAGCGGACGACCAGCACTGACATCGACGTGTGCTGCAGCACCTGCGCTGCGTTCGGCGCGAGGAAGCTGTCGCTCCATTCCGGTTTGTGGGAGGCCATGACGATCAGATCAGCTTTGATCGTGTTGGCGGTATCGACGATCTGCTGGTGAATGCGGCCATGGGTGACGATCAGCTTGTGGGACAGATCGGCTGGAATCTCCCTCGCCGCCAGGGCCTTAAGCTCGCCTTCGGCCTCCAAGGTCGCCTTCTCCGCAAAATCCTTCGGAAAATAGCTGGCGACGATGCTGGAGCCGAATGTCGGCACCACGGTCATGATGTGCAGCGTAGCGCCGCGTTGCTTCGCCTGGGCCATCGCTTCAGGCAAGGCGCGCTCCCACGAGGCCTTCTCATCCGGATCGACCGGCAAGAGCACATGCTGGGTCATGGTCGCCCCTCCTCAGGCGGTTGATTCGGCCGTTCGGGATCCTGTGCCCGTACGCCGTCGCTGCAGCCAGATGACGGCGGCGAGGATCAGGAAAACAGGGATGAAGATCCAGTATTTGCTCGGCTGATCCGCGGGCTGGCGAACTTGCAAGACCTCCTGGTCCCAGTCGAGGCCGGCCTTTTGCGCAGCACTGTCGAAGCTGACGTCATCAATGATGACCTTGTCGCCGTCCTGGCGAAGGGTGATGCCGGCGGCCGTCAATTTCTCCTCGCCGGTGGCGCCCTCCGGCATCTGGATCGGTGCTACGAATTCGATCGGCGAGCCGAACTGATCGAGGCCTGCGACCCGAAGGCGGAGTTCCGTGCCGGGTTCGGTCGCCTCGGCTGCCTGAGCGATCTCGCTCGGCGCGACGTCATTGAAGGGCGGCACGATCATGTCCATCCAGAAGCCCGGACGGAAAATAGAGAAGGCGATCAGGAGAAGAAGCGGGATTTCCCAGGCCTTCAGGCGATCGAAAAACCAGCCTTGCGTCGCCGCCGCAAACACCAGCATGGCGATGGTCGCAGTGATGAAGACGAAGATACCTTCGACCCACCCGACATTGATCAGGAGAAGCTCGGTGTTGAAGATGAACAGGAACGGCAGGGCTGCTGTGCGCAGTGAATAGAAGAACGCGACGAAGCCCGTCTTGATAGGATCACCGCCCGACACGGCCGCTGCGGCAAACGACGCTAACCCGACCGGCGGTGTGACGTCGGCCATGATGCCGAAGTAAAAGACGAACAGATGCACGGCGATCAGCGGCACGATCAAGCCGTTCTGCTGGCCGAGTGTCACGATAACGGGCGCCAGCAAGGCTGAGACCACGATGTAATTCGCGGTGGTCGGCAGGCCCATGCCGAGTATCAGCGATAGGAAAGCGGTCAGGAAGAGGATGGCGAGGATGTTGCCGCCGGAGAGGACTTCGACCACCTCGGCGAGCGCCGAGCCAACGCCGGTCTGGCTGACGGCACCGACGATGATGCCGGCGGTCGCCGTGGCGATGCCGATGCCGATCATGTTTCTTGCACCGGCGACGAGGCCGTCCAGGAGATCAGTGAACCCGGCTTTGATCTCCTCGCCGATGTCTCCCACCTTCCTGAAGAAGGCGAACAGCGGGCGCTGGGTGAGCAGGATGAAGATCATGAAGCAGGCGCCCCAGAAAGCGGAGAGGCCCGGCGACAGCCGTTCCACCATCAATGCCCAGACCAGGACCACGACCGGCAGGATGAAGTGCAGCCCCGCCTTGATCGTCGGACCCGGCAAGGGAAGGTCGGTCACAGGTTTGTTGGGATCCTCGATCTTGAGCTCGGGATAGCGCGCACCGAACGCGATGAGGGCGACATAAGCGATCACGAGACCGGCGCCGATGATCCAGCTTGCCGCAGCACCGAAGGCAGGCCGTATCCAGCCGATACCGTAATAGACCGCGAACGAGACCGCGCAGAGCACCAGCACACCGAAGGCGAACATGATCAGCCGCTGCATCAAGGGGCCAGGCTCGTAGGCGCGTGGCAGGCCCTGCATGTCCGCCTTCATTGCTTCGAGATGCACGATGTAGACAAGGGCGATGTAGGAGATCAGCGCCGGCAGAAACGCATGTTTCACCACGTCGAAATAGGGGATGCCGACATATTCGACCATCAAGAAGGCGGCCGCCCCCATCACCGGCGGCATGATCTGGCCGTTCACGGAGGAAGCAACCTCGACGGCGCCGGCTTTTTCCGAAGAAAATCCGACCTTCTTCATTAAGGGGATGGTGAAGGTGCCTGTGGTCACCACATTCGCGATCGATGAGCCGGAGATCAGCCCCGTCATCGCCGAGGACACGACCGCTGCTTTCGCCGGTCCGCCGCGCATGTGGCCCATCAGTGAGAAGGCAACCTGGATGAAGTAATTGCCGGCGCCGCCCTTATCGAGCAGCGAGCCGAACAGTACGAACAGGAAGACGAAACTTGTGGAGACGCCAAGCGCAATGCCGAACACACCCTCGGTGGTGATCCAATGGTGGTTCACGACCTCGCCGAGCGTATTGCCCTTATGTGCGATGATCGAGGGCATATACTGGCCGAAGAATGTATAGACCAGGAAGATCATGGCGATGATCATCAAGGGCGGGCCGAGCGAGCGTCGAGTGGCCTCGAGCAACAGGATCATGCCGACGACGGCCACCACGTAATCCTGGGCGATGGGCGCGCCGGGTCTATCGGATATGCTCACATAGAAGAGGTAGAGATACCCGGCCGCGAACGCGCCGACCACCGCGAAGACCCAGTCCTGGACCGGGATGTAGTCCTTCGGGCTGTTCGCAAAGGCGGGATAGGCCGTAAACGCCAAAAAGATCGCGAAAGCGAGGTGGATCGAACGCGCTTCGGTGTCGTTGAAGACCCCAAAGCCGACCATGAACGGCAAGGGTGAGGCGATCCAGAGCTGAAACAGCGACCAGGCAAGCGCTACCCCGAACAACGCCTTGGCGACCGTCCCGGTGGGATTACGAGCACCCGTATCGGACTGGGCAACAAGCTCATCCAAATCCGTGCCGGTGGCACCTGCCAGCCCTTCGCTGCGCTCACCTTCGCTCATCAGCCATCCCCAAAAGCGCGGCTTTTATCGTTGACTTGTCGGTGTCGGCGGAACGGTTTGCGCCGCAGTTTTCGGACCGCCGGTCTTGTTTGTGCTCCTCCGTTAGAACAGGCCGGAGGTTTCAGCCGCTAATCTTCTGTAAACTTAGGCCCGAAGGCGATGGCGCAAACTGCCCCGCCGCCTCCAACCCAAGTCAACGCAGGGGCGCGCCGCCCCTACATCCAGCCTTGTTCTTTGTAGTAGCGCTCGGCGCCTGGGTGCAGTGGGGCGGAGAGGCCGTCGGCGATCATCTCTTCCTGCTTCAGATTGGCGAAGGCGGGGTGCAGGCCCTTGAAGCGATCGAAGTTGTCGAAGACCGCCTTGACCACCTGGTAGATGACCTCCTCGTCAACCGAGGCCGAGGAAACGAAGGTCGCTTTAACGCCGAAGGTGCTGGTGTCCGCATCCGACCCCTTGTACATGCCGCCGGGAATGGTGGACTTGGCGTAATAGGAGTTGGCGTCGACCAGACCGTCGATCTCGGCTCCATCGACCGCGATCAGCTTGGCGTCCGTGGTGGTGGTGGCTTCCTGGATCGAGCCGTTGGGATGGCCGACGGTGAAGACGATGGCATCCACCTTGTTATCGCCGAGCGCCGCCGACTGTTCCGCTGACTTAAGCTCCGAGGCGAGCGAAAAGTCATCCGTCGACCAGCCGAGCGCGTTCATCACCACTTCCATGGTGCCGCGCTGTCCCGAGCCGGGATTGCCGATGTTGACCCGCTTGCCCTTCAGGTCGGCGAAGCTCTCGATGCCAGCGTCGTTGCGCGCGACCACGGTGAACGGCTCGCCATGAACGGAGAAAACCGCACGAAGATCCTCGAACTTGCCGCCTTCGAATTCGGGCGTGCCATTATAGGCGTAGGCTTGCCAGTCGGACTGGGCGACGCCCATGTCCATCGAGCCTTCCTTGATCGCGTTAATGTTGGCGACCGAACCGCCGGTGGACGGCGCCGTGCACTTGATATCGTGATCGGCCTGGCCGCGGTTCACCAGCTTGCAGATCGACTGACCGACGACATAGTAGACGCCAGTCTGGCCGCCCGTGCCGATGGTGATGAACTGTTCGGCCTGGGCTTGTGTGCCGCCAAAGGCAGTGGCCGTCAGGCCTGCTGCCAAGGCCATTGGTAAAAACGCACGCATTGAAAACCTCCCTGTTGAGATAGTAAGCTTGAGCGTCCTGTCAGCCATTAGACAGGTACGGATTGGTTAAGGTCAAGCTTCTGATTTCTTAGAAGACACCGCCGGTGGCTGAGGCGTCGGCGTCAATCACCGGCATCAACTGTTGATCGGTCCAGACCACATCGTCGAGACCGACGAATCGGCAAAGCCGTGTGAGCTCGCCTTCCAGCTTATCCTGTCGGCCAGCACCGTAGCGCACGCCTTTGTCCCACCATAGACCGATAACGGTGAGTGTGCCTTTCGTGCGATCGGCGCGCGCCTCGATACGCCCCACAAAGCGGTCCCCTTCGAGGATCGGGAAGACGTAATAGCCGAAGCGTCGCTTCGCCGCCGGCACGAAGATCTCGATGCGGTAATCGAAGCCGAAGAGCCGTTTCAGCCGGTTGCGGTCGCGGACGACGGGGTCGAAGGGATTAATGATGCGCAGCCTGGAGGTCGGTGGCGGCAGCGTTTCGAGGCGGGCTTCAATGTCGGCGGGTGCAAATAGCGAGACCCAGTCGCCGTTCGCCGTTTCGACCTCCACGGCGGTCATCTCGCCTCGAACCCTATCCGACCAGCGCTTGACCTCGGGGAGATCAGCGGCATCCCAGAAGCGCTGAATGTCGCCGTCACCAGCAAAGGCCAGCCGATCGAGCGCGGCGCGACAGAGCCAGTCAACCTGCTCCTCGTCCGAACGTTCGTCCTCGAGGATCGCTTCGGGAATGACCCGTTCGGTCAGATCGTAGAACTTGATGAAGTTCTTGCGGTGCGAGGTCGAAAGCTCGCCTGCATGCCACATGAAATCGAGCGCTTTCTTGTGCGGCGGTCGGCGCCATGCGACCGTTTTGTCCTCGCATTCCGTATCGAAAGCATGGGTCGAGAGTGGCCCCTCACGATAGATCCGCTCCTTGATCGCGGCGCAACCGGCGTCATCCAACATTGAGGTGTACCAAGAAGAATGGCGAATCCGCTTCTCCATGCGACGGAACTGGCGACGCCATATCGGAAAAGTCGACATCGGCAACACCGAGGCATCATGGGTGAAGTGCTCGAAGACAGAGCGTTTCTTCGCGAGCAGTTTGTTCAGCATGGGTTCGCGGTAGTGCTGATTTCTGCTCCAGAGAATATGATCGTGGGCGCGCGCGACTACCCGGATCGTGTCGAGTTGGACGAAGCCCAGCCGCTCGATGATGCCCTGCACGTCCAGGGGCCCCGTGGGCGGCGGACCGAGGCCTTGGGCATGGAGCCAGAGCCGGCGGGCATCACGATTGGTGAGGCGAAGGGGCACGGTATTCATGATGCGCCGATTTTGACGTCCTGATCGTTTTGCGCAAGGACTCGTGATTCGAGGTGAGTGGAGGTGTGCTTGATGATGACATCGGTTGGCAGCAGCAGAGAAGAAGAGGCCCTGGCGCTGGAGCATGTGGCGTCTGCCGAGCAGGCGTCGAAGATGCCGCCTGGCGTTGATCTGTCCCTTGCCATGCCTGTGGAACGAATAGCGATCGTTGGCGGCGGCCTGATGGGCGCTGGCATCGCAACTGCCTGTCTCCGCGCCAGCCTCTCGGTGACGTTGATCGAGCGCGACCGTGACGCCGCGAAGGAGGCCGCAGAACGTATCTCTGGTCTGCTCGACGGTGCCGTCAAGCGCGGCAAGTTGACGGCGGAGGAAAAGCACGAACGGCTCACAAGGCTCACCGCGACAGCGTCAACGCAGCGGGCAGCACCCGCCGATCTTGCGATCGAAGCGGTGCTCGAGGATCTCGCGGCCAAGCGCTTGGTCTTTCAAAAGCTCACCGCAGTGCTTGGCGAGGATACGCCGATCGCCACCAACACCTCCTATCTTGACCCGCTTGCCATCGCGGATGGGATCGGCAATCCAGGGCGCATTCTCGGCCTCCATTTTTTCAGCCCCGCCCATATCATGAAGCTACTCGAGGTCGTGAGGACTCCGCATACATCCGAAGAAACGCTCGCAACCGCACTCGCCTTGGCAGGACGTCTCGGCAAGGTCGCGGTGCTTTCCGGCATTTGCGACGGCTTCATCGGCAATCGCATGCTGCAGGCCTATCGACGCCAGGCGGATTATCTTCTGGTCGATGGCTGCCTGCCCCATGAGATCGATGCGGCCATGCGCGCCTTCGGCATGCCGATGGGGCCGTATGAGCTGCAGGACCTGACCGGCCTGCAGATTTCCTATGCCAACCGGCAGCGAGGCGCTGCGACCCGTGATCCCAATGAGCGCTATGTCGACATCGGCGACCAGCTTTGCGAGGTGGGGCGTATCGGTCAGCGCGTTGGCATAGGTTGGTACCGCTATGAAAAGGGCGATCGCACACCGCGCCGGGACGATGAGGTCGAGCGGCTGATCGCGGAGACCTCGGCGAGATCAGGCATCACACGAAGGCAGTTCTCCGAAGATGAGGTTCGGGCAAAACTGCTGGCCGTCTTGATCAACGAGGGCGGCCACATCCTCGATGAAGCGATTGCAAGCCGGGCCTCCGACATCGATCTGGTCAAGATCCACGGCTACGGATTTCCGCGCAAGCTCGGCGGACCCATGTTCTACGGTGAAGCGCTCGGGCGAAAAGACGTCCTAGCGACAATGCAGATGGTCGCGGAGCAAAGCCCGGAGTCCTGGCGGATATCCCACTATCTTGAAGCAGACCGGTGACGGCTGTCACCGATCGTGCTAAGTCGTTCGCCGCTTCATCAGCTTTGCGTCGAGGAATTGTTCATGCGCGCGGAAATCGCTAATCTTGCCTCCGAGATCGAGCAGGGTCTGGGCCTGCTGAGGAGGCATCTTTGACTGGGATAAGGCCAACCGACGTCTGGAAGAGCTGAACCAGCGCTCCGAAGATCCTGATCTCTGGAATGATGCCGACAAAGCCCAGGCGCTGATGAAGGAGCGCAATCGCCTCGCCGAGTCGATCGAGCGCCAGCATGCGCTGGAGCAGGAGCTTGCCGATCAGGTGGGCCTCGCCGAACTTGCCGAAGAGGAGGGCGACGAGGAGACCCATAAAGAGGCGGAAGACGCTCTCGCCAAGCTGAAACTGCAGCTTGCGAAACTGCAGCTCGAAAGCCTGCTTTCCGGCGAAGCCGATCCCAATGACTGCTTTCTCGAAATCCACGCGGGCGCCGGTGGCACCGAAAGTCAGGACTGGGCGGAGATGCTGCTGCGCATGTATGTGCGCTGGGCGGAAAAGCGTGGCTTCAAACTCGAGTTCGTCGAAGAGAGTGCGGGCGAAGAAGCCGGGTTGAAGTCGGTCACTGTCAAGGTCCTGGGCCACAACGCCTATGGCTGGATGAAAACCGAAAGCGGCGTCCATCGCCTGGTGCGCATCTCGCCGTTTGACAGTCAGGCGAGGCGCCATACCAGCTTTGCGAGTGTCTGGATCTACCCGATGATCGACGACAGCATCGAGGTCGAGATCGAGGAAAAGGATCTGCGTATCGACACCTACCGCGCATCCGGCGCCGGTGGTCAGCACATCAATAAGACCGACAGCGCCATCCGTATCACCCATCTTCCGAGTGGCATTGTCGTCCAGTGCCAGAACGACCGCTCGCAGCATAGGAACCGCGCCCAGGCCTACGATATGCTGCGCGCGCGCCTCTACGAGCTGGAGCTGCAGAAGCGGCAGGAAGCAGCGGATGCCGAGGCCGCGTCGAAGAGCGACATCGGTTGGGGGCATCAAATTCGTTCCTATGTGCTGCAGCCTTACCAGATGGTGAAGGACCTTCGAACCGGCGTCGAAAAAGGCAACGCTCAAGGCGTCCTCGACGGCGACATCGACGAGTATCTGGAAGCGGCGCTCGCGCAGGGCGTCGAAAAACGTCAGGCGGCAGCGGGCGAGGCCGTGGGTTAGCCGCTTTCTGGCTCAGGCGGCATCATCCTGCTGAGGCCATGTGGGCTCAGTCGGGTGTTCGCTTTCGATCTGCCTGTTCAAGAGCAGGATGCCATGTCGGAATATCCAGAGGGCTGTCAAAAGCACGAAGACTTCCAGAATGATCGTGATCGCGATGCCGTCGCGCCCGAGTATGACGAGTTCATCCCTTGCCATGATAATGGTGGCGTTGGTGCTGCCGCTTCCCCGCCAGATATCGATCAGACCTGTTGACATCACCGCTAGTTCGGTGGCGATCAGCCATGCCAGCGCGCCGCCGATCATGAGGAGGACCGGGCCGATCAGGTGACGTCTGCTACACCAAGCGAGATAGGGATGGTGGAGGCGATGGTAGTCGGGATCATCAGCCGCTTCGTGGTGACCCGCTTCCTGAGCGGCGCGCACACGCCGAGCGAGCGCCAGGGCGAGGCCGGTCTCCAGCGCCAGGACGGGAAGGACGACCATGCCCAGCCAATCCGCAGGCTGACCTGTCGCTAGAAGTAGTTCCTGCAGGATCAGCGGATAGTCGTAAGCGCCATGGAGCATGATCGGGATGACGAGCGCCAGCGTGTAGTAAGGGAAGCGTTTGTTCGGGATGAAATGGGCGAGACCGAAATAGTAGCCCATGATGGCGCCGGCCATGGCGTGAAAGGGCACGGCGCTGACCGCTCGCCAAAGAGCGGTCTCGAGGCCCGCCTGATAGACGTAGGACCAGTTCTCGATCGCCGCGAAACCTAAGGATGCGGCAACGCCGTAGACCAGCCCATCCATCGGTTCATCGAAGTCGTTCCATCGTCGGCAAAAGAGATAGAGCACGGCGAATTTCGACAGCTCTTCAATGCCGGCGACGATGGGAAAAGCCAGAATGGCGCTGGCGATCCAGGGATTGTCAGCGACGTCGGCAAGCGGAAAAAACAAGGTCTCGCCGATCAGGGCCGCCGGTGCCGCCGCACCGAACCCCAGCGCAAAGGTGAGCCAGATCAGGCGTTTCGGCTCGGGATAGAGATCGCGGCTGGTGAAATACCAAAGCAAGAGCAGGGAGGGCGCAATAGCCAGCACATGAAGCCAAAACGGCATGAAACCCGATCCCGATCTTTCTTGGTTGGTCGAACTCTAGAGTGGATCCCGCTCGGTTGGAACCGGTTCCATCGTCTCCGACCGCTCGGAACTCATAGATCGCATGGCCCTGTGGTATGTTCGATACGAAAGATCCCAGTGGTTTCGCCGAGATAAGCTCGCAGACCCCTGGAATCTTGGCGCTTTCAGCGAAGGTGGCGGGAACCAAATGAAGTGGTCACACCACTAGTAGCCCCGGCGTCTGTCGACCAGATGATGAAGGGGCTCGCCTGACCGCGCTCTTTTAATGTTGGCGGCGACACTCTTGGCCGCTGTTTCCGGCGCACAGTAGCTGGCGACATGGGGTGTGATCAGCACTCTGTCATGCAGCCAAAGCGGGCTGGTCGCGGGCGGTGGTTCGGTCTCGAAAACATCGAGGGTCGCCGCCGACAGCTGACCTTGCTCCAGGGCGACGAGCAGATCGTTTTCCACCAGATGGCCGCCGCGTGCGGCGTTGATCAGGCAGGCGTCTTTGGGAAGGGCGGCGAACAGCGAGGCATTCAGAATGCCGTGTGTATCCGCAGTCAATGGCAAAAGGCAGACCAAGATCTCGGTGGCCTCGAGAAAGCTTGCGAGCTGATCTCGGCCATGGAAGTTTTGAACGCCCTTGATCCTCTTGGGTGATCGGCTCCAGCCTCGAATGTCGAAGCCATGACCATGCAGTTTGCAAGCTGCAGCTTCACCGAGTTCGCCAAGCCCGAGGATACCGACCGTCCGGTCTTCAGGGCGTTTAGGAAAGACGAAGGTCCAGCGTCCGGCCCTCTGTTCGCGCTCGAACAGGTCGAAGTGGCGATGATGTCGAAGGACGGCCAGTAGGATGTAGTCCGCCATGATCGATGTCATGGAAGGATCGACCATGCGCGCCATCGGCAGATCGGGAAGGGTGTCGTCTTGGATCAGCGCATCGATGCCGGCGCCCAGTGACAGAATGGCTTTGAGATTTTGGTAGCGGGAGAGTTCGCCGGGTGGTGGGTTCCAGACGATGGCGACGTCGATGTCATCGGGATCACCCACATGATCCGGCCAGACCCTGATGTCGAGATCCGGCATCTCGGCAAGAAGCGCTGCTCGCCAGGGATCGACGGGATCGGCTTCGCTCAGGAACAAAAGGGCCAACGAGCATCTCCTCAAATCTTCAGCTTATCGGCTTATCACTATCGGCGAACGCTTCAATGAGCACCAACCTCAAGCTCGGCAAGTGTTTGCTGAGCCACAGCTTCATACGGGCCACCCAGACGAACCGCTTCTGTCGCCGCCCGAAGAGCTTCTTCATGTTTGCCTTCGTCGGCGAGGCTGACAGCGAGATTGTTCCAGGCTTCGGCGGCTTTCGGATGAAGGGTAGTGGCGTGGCGAAAGGTTTTTCGCGCGTTCTCGATGTCACCCGCTGCATAACGGACATTGCCTAAGCCCATCAGGGCGGGAAGACTGTCCGGCCAGCGATCGAGCAGTGCGCTGTAGGCCATTGCCGAGGCTCCTTCGCGGCCGGCCTGCTCCAGTCCATTTGCTGCCTCAAGACCCTGAGCCTCGTCGAGTGTCGCCGGCAGTTGGTCGGGCCGCGTGACGGTCAGAGCCCAGTTCTCGGAAGATTGCCAGCTGGTCTCGAAGGCTTCGAAATCCACGGCATGACGCGCCTCGCGCCCGGAATGCAGGAACAGGGTGGAACGCTCCAGGTCGTAGCCCATGGCGACGGCGTAGTGCCAGACCGGCCAGCGATCGAGGCCCAGGTTCTGCAGAACCAGCACCGGGTTGCCGGCATCGAGCTCGGCAAGAAGATCCTGCAAGGATTGCACCGGAACGGCGAGACGTCCTGCGCGTCGGCTTGCCTGGATGATGTCCGACTGCAGCGTTCCCTCACGGCCAGGGGTGTAGACCGCTGGCGCAAGTGTCCTGGGATTAGTGTCGATGCCACTCCATCCGAGCATCATGGCAAGCGCTGCCGGACCACAGTCGTTACGCTCGGCCTGCGGATGAAAGGGGACGGCGGTCAGCAGGACACGCGGTGCGAGGTCACTGGCGTTGACGGAAACAACTGGCGCTTCCGGTCGGGCACAAGCTGCCAAGCCGATCATCAACAGGCCGGCGGTGAGCAGCTTTCGAGGCATGTGCATCGCTGGTGTGAGCGAACCCGATCAGCGCACATGGCGCTGTGTGCCAAACCGCTCCTCGTAGTAGTTGCGGGTGCGCGGCTCGGGTTGCGCTTGCGGTTCGTAATACCGGTTGCTGTCGTAGCCACGCGGGCTTCGGTCATCGTAGCGCTCGCGGCGAAAAGCGGGGCGTCGTTCTTCGCGGGCGTAAGGATCATCCACGGTTGGGCTGGCCGCGGGCTCGGGATAATAGGCCTGTACCTGACCGTCGGCACATTGGCCAGGGCCGCAGACGAACGGGAAGATGTTCACCATGCCGAGCGCATCCAGGAGGACGGCGACACCGAAGACGATGAAGATGATGATCAGGATGGAACCGACGCCCTCGCCGGCGGGGAGTTGATCAAGCTTGCCGGCGATGTCGGCGACCTCCCGGTCGGTCAGTGCGGCAATCCTCGCTTCCGCCTCGGCTGGTGCGATTCCAAGCGCAATCATCTCGGTGCGGACGTCGTCCCGTGTGAATAGATCACGAATCCGCTCGCGCGGGGCCGATGCCCGTTCGCCCGTGATCGTTTCAGGCGCCTGCTGTTCGATGATCGCCTTGGTCGTGACCATACCGGCATGTGCCACGCCGATCGGCAGGGACGTGAAGATCATGACAACGGACATGAGAAGCGCTGTCAGAGGACGACGTCTTGTGGATAAATTCATGACGCTACCCGAATTTAAGAGACGTATTTTCTCAGCCGTTGACCGTAACACACGACCACACTTCAATATTTACCAGCCATCAATCCACAAATCAACGCCGCAAATCCTGCATCGTTCGTCTCAGCGCCTCGGCCAGTCCGGCTCCAGCTCGAAGATCTGGTCGATATTGATGGGAAATCCGCCGCCATCGACGTCGGCATTGCCGGCGATCATGAGGAAAACGAACGCCAGGATGAGGGCGATGAGCACGGCGATCGCGATCTTGATCCAGCTGTAGGGGCGCTCTCCCTGGACCTCGCCGGTCTGGCCGTTGACCACGAACTGATAGGCCTTGCCGCCGTAGCGGTAGGAGGCGACCCAGACCGGGAGGAGGATATGCTTGAAGCTGATATCGCCGTAGCGGGTCTGGACGTCGTGGATGCGCTGGCTGTCGCCGCCGATATCGTGGCGCACGTCACGGCGGATGACCTGCGCCATCTCGGATGTGGCTTCCTTGAAGCCGGTATCGAGGTCGAGCTGGTAGGTCTCGCTCCGAAAGCCTGCGAGATATTCTTCCTGGTAGGGGACGAGGTGCTCCTGCAGCCAGGGCGTGAGGTCTGATGTCAGCTCGTGGGGAAGGGTGTGGCTGGCGAGGATCAGGATATCGTCGAAGCGCCTTCGCACCCGGCCACGCGCCGGGCTCCAGCGCATTTTCGGCACCATCCGGCGTTGACGAACGCGTCGGCCCTTACGGTCGCGCACCACGAAGGTCTGCTGCTCGTGATAGACAATGCCGCGTTGGCCGACATAAGAGCTCGCCGTATCGGCGTCGTAGGTCCAGTACGGAACGTACACGCCGGTGAGTCTGCCCTCGCCGCGGGCGTATTTCTTGACGCCTCCAGGCGCGAACCAGAGTGAGCTCAGCCAGCGCTGCAGGCGCTCTTTCCCTTCCTTCTCGTCGAGTACGAAGGCGACCAGGGCTTGCGGCTTGATAAGCTTGTGCTGCTCGGTGCCGGCGACGATGGCGCTGCCGCAATAGGGGCAGTCATCGGCATGCACGTTCGGATCGAAGTGGAACTCGGCGGCACAGCCTGTGCATTTGACGGTACTGCGTACTTCCTCCGGCGCCTGCCTTCGCAAGGCATCGATCGCATGATCGTAGTCGAGCTCGACGATCGGCTTGCCGCTGGGCTCGATCTGGCTTTGATGACCGCAATGATCGCAGTGGATCTGATCCGTGCCCGGCAGATAGCGCAGCGTCGCCCCACAGGTCGGGCACGGAAAGCGCGTTTCGACAGATGTCTCGGCTTGAGGCATCGCCACGACGGTTCAGTTCCCTTTCATCGGCTACGGCCGCGCGCTCACGCCTTCGGCAAAGGTGGCGGCACCGCCTCGAGATGGCCTGCGAGCTCAGATACCTGCCCTGCCGGCCGCCAGTCGTCCATGCCCTGCGACCAGACCAGCGTATCGCGCCGAAGGGTGCCGTCAGCGACCATGGCGGCGAGCTTATCCCCGCTGAACGGCCCTTGGGCCTTGCCGCCGACATCCACATGAAATGCCTTGTCCACCGGCAACGGCGGGGGGGCAGCACCCCCAGGCTGACTTGAAGATGAAGTCGACGAGCCGGCCGCGCCGGACAGTTGGTCGGCCATTTGTTGGCCCATGGCGATGCCGGCGCCGATTCCGATGCCCGCACCCGCCGC
>JBPCVQ010000152.1:0-18337 GCA_051010395.1 Geminicoccaceae bacterium
GGGCGCCGATAGACGGCCATCTCGGCTTCGGTGAGGCCGCGCAGGACCGAACCCGGCAGAACCTTTTCGACGAAGACGTTTTTTTCGAGAACCATCACCTCGCCGGTCTCGGCGCGAAAGCCGGAGAACAGCTTACGGATGCCTTCCGGCCATTCCTCCCAGCTCATCGGCCGGACGATCGCCTCCATATACGCGATGCCTAAGACATCGTCCCGATGGCGGTTGGCCCAATCGAAGCCGAGCGCTGAGCCCCAGTCATGCACGACGAAGGTAACGCGCTCCTCGACGCCTATGGCTCCGAGAAATCCATCGAGATAGCGTCGATGCTCGACAAGGCGATAGCTATCCGGGCCACTGTCATCGAGCTTTTCCGAGTCTCCCATACCGATGAGATCCGGCGCGATGCACCGACCGAGGCCCTCGAGATGGGGGAGAATATTGCGCCAGAGATAGGATGAGGTCGGGTTGCCGTGGAGAAACAGGATGGGATCGCCTCTGCCGCGTTCAACATAGGACATGGTCTTGCCATGCACCTCGACTGTCCGTTTTTCGAGTTCCCTCGTATCGATCATGGAATGCTCTCCGGCCGCTGAACGTCCGAAAAAGGATAGCGGGTCTCGGGGGAGCCCATCAAGATCGCTTTGGTCAGACGCCTGACGAACGGCTGGCCGGCGTTGTCGGAGGTTGTGTTCGGGCGCCCTTGTTGACCAGCCGGTCCAAGAGAACGATCGCGATGAGGCACCCTGCGATCCCACCGAGCGCGTTGGCGATGGCGTCGGCGGCATCGAAGGTGCGGTTGGGCACATAAGCCTGCCCGAATTCCAGCGCTATGCCATAGGCAATTGACAGGAGAGCGAGGACGACGATTTGCGTTCGGGTTCGGGCGAAGGCGACGATCGTAACGGTCATCACCGTGAACAGGAGAAGATGGCCAAGAAGGTCCGAACGCGAGATGAAACCGAAGGGAAGTGGTGTCAAAAGGGCGACGGCGATGGCCGGCCAGGAAAGACACCAGACGAGACAAGAGACAATGCGAAATCGTGGGTTCAACAAGATCTGCATAACGACGCCTTGGACTAAGAGCCTGTTTGAAAGTTATCGAACGATCAGTGATCCAACGGCAGCAAGGGTGGACGGAAACGAAACTCTATCACGATTAGAACAGGCGGCACCGGGTTCTGCTGTGCGAGATCAGGTCGCATGATAGCGTTTGCCGTTCGCTGACAATGACCCGGAGGTCCCCTGGTGGCCGACTATCAACTCTACTGTTTCGCTCAATCCGGCAATGCCTACAAGTCCGCCCTGATGCTCAATCTCTGCGGCGCCGACTGGGCACCGCATTTCGTCGATTTCTTCAATGGCGAGACGCGCACGGAGGCCTTTCGTGCGATCAACCCGATGGGGGAGGTTCCGGTCCTCGATCACGGCGGCAAGATCCTGACGCAGTCCGGCATCATGCTGGATTATCTTGCCGAAAAGTCCGGAAAATTTGGTCATGACAATGACGACGAGCGGCAAGAGATCTGGCGCTGGATCCTGTTCGACAATCACAAGTTGACCGCCAATGTCGCCACCTATCGGTTCCTGCTGCGCTTTGCCAAAACCGGTGAGACACCAGTCACGGACTTTTTGAAGGGGCGAATGAAAAGCGCTCTCAAAGTCCTGGATGGCCACCTGAGCGATCGTGACTTCGTGGCAGCTGATCGGCCGACCATCGCGGACATTTCACTTGCCGGTTATCTGTTCTGGCCGGATGAGTTCGATGTGGACTGGGACGATTTTCCGTCCATCGGTTCCTGGCTGAAGCGCATCGAAGCGCTGCCGGGCTGGGTCCATCCTTATGAGTTGATGCCCGGCCATCCACTGCCGGATAAGGCGTAGCTCCTGGCACGAACGCATCAAAAAAAGAGGGGTGCCCGGCGGCGCCCCTCTCCTCATCTCATCGTCTATCTGTGTCTCAGGACTTGCTGATCATGCTCTTGATCAAGCCGATGACCACCATGAGGATGCCACCGCCGGCACCGGAGCCTACGACATTGCCAATCAGCGCGCCGATGTCGAGCCCACCTTCGGCACCCATCATCGGAGCGCCGCCGACCCCGAGGAGGTGACCGCCGAGACCGCCGCCGACGATGCCGACCACGGCGTTGAGCAGGGTTCCCAGGCTGAAGTTTTTGAGCAGTGCCCCTGCAACATTGCCCCCGATCGCACCGCTAATAAGGCTGATAATGAGTTCCATATCGCTTCCCATCCCTAGTTTATGCGACGCATTTCACCATCGCGTCAGGCGCAATGTTAACTGATTTTAATGAAATTATACATTAGATTGTTGGCATATCTGCAGGAGCGTGTTGCCGAAGCATGTTTGGCACGAGATCAGGCGGGGCGGCGGGACCAGCCGAAATTCCGTCCGTCGTTTCCCTCTCTCGGCTCTGGATCATGCGCAGGTGTTGGTCCTCTTGATTCAGCCTGGGTCCGGGCCTCCTCGATCTTGTTCGATGGTCGCTGTTTGACCCGTTGCATGGCTTCTATCATGAAGTTTCGTGCATGGCGCGCAAGCTCGTCCGGGTCGTCAAAGAGCGGTCGCCAGACGGCAAGCTCGGCATTGAGCTTCGGATCGCCGAGGCCGGCTGAGAACGCCTCGAACGTAATGACGCCGTCATAGTCATGATCGGCCAGTGCTTGAAACAGCCCATGAAAATCGATGCTGCCGGTACCGAGATAGCCCCGATGGCTCTCATTGACGTGGACATAGCCAAGCCGCTTGCCCAAACGCTCGATCAGCGGTCCGGGCGCGCCTTCCTCGATATTCATGTGATAGCTGTCGAGATGGACCACCATGTTGTCCGCGCCGACCGCCTCGATCAGGCTGAGCGCATCGTCCCCGGAATTGATGAGATTGCTCTCATAGCGGTTGACCGGCTCGATGCCGATCGTCATGTCCGATGCCTTTGCTCTTTCGGCCAGGCGTCGAAGGGCCTGAACACAGTTCCAGCGCCCGATATCGGTGGATGCTTTCTGGTATTTGCCGAGCGCTGAATAGATAACACCGCTCAGCATGGTCGAGCCGAGATCTCTTGCAACGGTCAGTGCATTGTTCAAATGCGTCTCACCGCGGCTGACTGCTGCCGGGTCATCGCTGGAAATATCGGTTTCCATGCTGAGGCCCAGTGATGTGATGGGCTTGATTCCGGCGCTCTCCAGTGCCTTTCGCGTCCGCTTGACGTTGATCGCTTTCGGATCGATCAACGGTATCTCCAGATACTGATAGCCGGAGGCCTGGGCACGGTCGATCGCGCGCGCGGCTTCCTTCTGGCTCCAGCCGCTGACAAAAACCAGCGCATGGACACCTAGCGGATTCATGATGAGGCCCCTCCATTTTGTCTGTTTTGACTTTATCGGCCTGATTGACCTCTGACGCAGGCTGGTCACGCCGTCAAGCTTCTGGCGTGATTGGAAGGGGGCTGTTGTCTCTTTTAACTAGAGTTTCTGGAAACCTAAATGCTGTTTGCCGTATCATCGAGCGCCGCCGAAAGGCGCTCGACCACGACGTCGACTTCCTCCTTGGTGATCGAAAGCGGCGGCGAGACCGCGATGATGTCGCCACCCGGCAAGGGGCGTGCCAGAAGTCCCTGGACATGCGCTGCCTGCGACACTTTCGGGGCGATTTTGTCGGCCCCCTCGAACGGGCGCTTGGTTGCCTTGTCGGCCACGAACTCAATCGCGAGGATCAGGCCAACGCCGCGCACATGGCCGACCAACGGATGCCCTTCGAACGCCGCGCGCATGCGCTGCTGCATATAGGCGCCGACATCGGCGGCATTGCCGACCAGATCGTCGCGCTCGAAGATATCAAGATTGGCCATGGCCGCGGCCGCAGCGACCGGATGGCCGCCATAGGTATAGCCGTGACCGAAGGGGCCGACGTCCCTTGATCGATCCACCAGGACATCCCAGATCCGATCCCCCACCAGGCTCGCCGACATCGGGATGTAGCCGCTGGTGAGCCCTTTGGCGATGGTGATGATATCAGGCTTGATGTTGTAGAGATTAGAGCCGAACCAGTGGCCGAGGCGGCCAAACCCGCAGATGACCTCATCGGCGACCAGGAGCACGTCGTGTTTCTCGAGGACCGGCTGGATCTCGTCGAAATATCCCTCCGGCGGCACATGCACGCCGCCCGCCCCCATCACCGGTTCGGCGAAGAAGGCGCCGACCGTATCCGGCCCCTCACGCTCGATCGTCTCGTCCAGCTCCTTGGCGAGCTGTTTCGAGAAATCCCGCTCCGACATGCCTTCGGGCTTGACCCGATAAGGATCCGGGCAGGAAACGTGGCGCACCTCCGATATCGGCAGATTGAAGGATTTGTGCAGCAAGGGGAGGCCGGTCAGGCTGGCGGAGGCGACCGTGACGCCGTGATAACCCTGATTGCGGGCGATCAGCTTCACCTTCTCGGGCTTGCCGCGAAGCGCGTTGTAATACCAGATTAGTTTGACATTGGTGTCGTTGGCATCCGAGCCGGTATTGCCGAACAGCACTTTGCTCATGCCTTCAGGCGCTAGGCGGAGAAGCCGGTCGGCAAGGCGGATCGAGGGCTCGGTGCCCATGGACGAGAAGCTGTGGAAATAGGCGAGCTTTTTAGCCTGCTCATGGATGGCATCAGCGACTTCGGTGCGTCCGTAGCCGATATTGACGCACCAGAGCCCCGCAACCGCATCGAGATAACTCTTGCCGTTCGGATCCTTCACCCAGACGCCTTTACCCTCACTGATCACGCGCACGCCTTTTTCCAGATGATCGGCGAGTGCGGTATAGGGGTGAAAGACGCTCTGTCGGTCGAGCTCTTCGAGGGAAAGATTATGGGTCGGTTCGACGAGGGTCATCAATTCAAATCCATGCAGGAGGCGATCGTCAGTCCTCCTTTCAACATAGTGCCGTCATCAATGACGGCCAATGCCTGTTCGCGATCAGGCTCGGGGACCGGCCGAGAAGAAGCAGAAGCTGCGTGACTTGCAAATACATAGAGGTTCACATGGTTAGTATTAATAGTTAATATTTTGTTATTATAAAATATTGATTAATTATTGACAAAAACTAAGTATTATTGTATCTTGCATTCTACAGTTTAAAAAGGAGTGCCGCACATGATTTTGCTTGGAGATTTATTCTACGATCAAAAAGGTGATGCGGCGATCCAATATGCTCTGGTCGCTGGCATTCTGAGCCTAGCGGTGCTGGTGGGAAGTCTCACTCTGCGCGAGCAGGTGGTCGATCTGTATACTCAGATGTCGAGCCAGGCGAATGGTGCGCTTGCAGGTCAGCCGACAGCCGACCCTTCAGAAGGTAAATGATCCCTAACCAACTTCATTCACCAGCTGTTCAAGGCGAGCGAGATCGCGGATAATCAGATTGCGTCCGCGCTTTTCCAGGATTCCTTCACTGGCGAGATGGCTGAATTCGCGCGTCACCGCCTCCCGATGGGTGGCGACCTGGCTCGCGATGTCGGCGTGGGTCGGTGCAGGGAAAATATTGATGACATCGGTATGCTGTCCGCTAGCTTTCGCCAGCCTTAGCAGTTCCGCCTGAATGCGATTGCGCACCCCGGAGGTCCCGAACTCGAAAACTCGTTCAGATAGTGCTCTGACCAAAAACGCCAAGCGTTGCATCACGCGCAGGCCAACATCCGGCATGTCGTTCAGGATCTTCAGAAAATCGGTGTCGGACATGCGGACAAGCTCAAGACTGGACAGACTGACCGCGGATGCCGAGCGGGGCTGGCGATCAATCGCCGCTATGTCGCCAAAGAGATCGCCCGCTTTCAGCTGACGGAACAGGATTTCCTTGCCCGTCTCCGAAAAGTTGATGATGCCGACGCGCCCGGACTTGATGAAATAGACGTCGCCTGAGGTATCGCCGTAGCTGACGATCGTTTGCTGTCGGCGATAAGTGTCATGACGACAGCATTTTGCAATCGCACCCAGCCTTTCACGATCCAGATCCGCAAAAATCTCGATCGAGGCCAACACCTCGATAATATCCTCCACGCGCCACCCCCCGTTAGGCCGTGGTTACTCCACATTTCTTCTATAGCGCACCATGATGCGGCCGTCATGACCGGCGACACCATCGAGGCCGAAACGGCCGGTCACATAAAAGTTATTTGTGTGAAGGGAAACGAAGCCCTTGGCTTCTTTGAACGGATTCTGGAGGGACTCCAAGGGCCCCCCGTTCTCGGACGTAGCTCAACGCCCGCCACTCAAACGTCGAAGAAAACCGTCTCCTTCGGACCCTGCATGTAAATGTCGAAATGGTAAACGCTCCCGGTCGTTGCCAGGCCTCTATGGGCGAGGAGGGTGCTTCGGCGCTCGGTCGGAATCAGTGCTAGTATCGGATCTTCAGCATTTGCCGCCGCCTCATCATCGAAATAGATGCGCGTGAAGAGGTGGTTCAGAAGGCCGCGCATCGTCAGAATGACGTTCAGATAGGGGGCATGGCCGTCGCCGATCGCGCCCGGTTTGATGGTATCGAATATGAAGCGCGCATCCGAATCGGTACCCGTACCACATCGGCCGAAGCCTGAAAAATCCGGGTCGTTGCGGTTATCTAGCCTACCATCTGGCGGCTGGCGGTAACGGCCATGAGCATTAGCTTGCCAGATCTCGACCAGGGCATCGTTAACCGGTTTATCCTCACCATCGAGCACACGGCCAATCAACCGAATGCGCTCGCCCTCAGTCAAATCCCCGGCGAGATCGCCAGAAAGGAGGTTTTTGAAGGGATAGCCATATTGCGCCGGTGTCAGGCCGTACGCGAAGAATGGGCCGACGGTCTGGGACGGGGTCTGTCGCCTTTTCGTCGTCGTCATCCTACCCCTCCATCGGCGAGGCGCCTGGCCCGCGCAGCACGATATCGAAGCGGTAGCCATGTGCCCATTCAGGCTCGGTCAGGTCCATCGAGAATTTGGCGACCAGGAGGTCCCGTGCCTCCTCGGGAACGGCATTGAAGATCGGGTCGAAGGGGAAGGTCGGATCGCCTTCGAAATACATTTGCGTCACCAGCCGATCGACGAAGCTTGGACCGCACAGCGAAAAGTGGATATGCGCTGGCCGCCAGGCATTCTTGTGGTTGCCCCAGGGATAGGAGCCGGGCTTCAGCGTAACGAAGCGGAAACGTCCCGTTTCATCGGTGACGGTGCGTCCCGCACCCAGGAAGTTGGGGTCGAGCGGGGCATCGTGGATTTCCGCCCGGTGTACGTAGCGTCCGGCGGCATTGGCCTGCCAGATTTCGATCAAGGTGTTCGGGATGGCGCGGCCGTCTTCGTCGAGCACATGGCCTTCGACGATGATGCGTTCGCCGATCGGCTCACCATTCACACGCGCATTCGCCGTGAGGTCGGCATCGATCGGATCGACCATGTCATGACCGAAGACCGGGCCGCTAAGCTCAGAGAGGGAGGCGGCAAGTGGGATCAACGGCTTGGTCGGACCACGAAGGCGGGTCGATTTATAGTCCGGGTGGATCAGAGGAGGTTGCGTCGCCCAATCCCTCGGTCCTTTGCCCGCATCGCTCATCGATCACTCCTCGTCATCTCCTGAGCGTCGTCCCAGTGATGGAATGACGCCCGCCCAGGATAGCCTGCACCGATCGGGCAACATTCGGCAAGCCAATAGGATCCGAGGCTTGAGAAAGGCCTAAGCCGTCACTGAGTCTTGGTCTCCACCTGCTCCAGGCTGGACTGCACGGCGGCGTAGTTGGGGTGATCGGGACCGAGGACGTCGAGCACACGCTTCCAATGAGTTTTGGCGTCGTCGATCGTGCCGTCCTGGACGGCGGCGAGACCGAGATACCAGTGCGCCTCGGGATCATCGGGCTGAAGCGCGATGATCTTGCGGTAGAGGTCCGCCGCATCGTTGCTGACCGTGGCGACATCGGTTTCCGGGTGCGGCTCGCCTAAGAGGCTGGAAGCGTAGGCACGGATCACATCAGCATCATCAGGCGCGGCTTCCATCGCCCGCTGATAGGCTTTCTTGGCGGCATCAGGCTCGCCGAGCACGGTCCGGGATTGCGCCAGGCGAAGCCAGCCTTCGCTATCGGAGGGATCATCCTCCAGCCGTGCGGCCAGGCCATCCACCATCGATCGGATCTGCGCACTCCGCTCCTCCGGCGACAACGCCGCCATCGCCTCCCTATCTTCCTCAGTCGGCCCCGGTCCCGGCCCCGTGCCGGGGCGGGCTTGACTTGGGTCCGAGCTGGTCGAACCGGTCGCTGTGGTAGCACCACCCGTGCTGCTTGCAGTACCCGTGGCACCCGCACCACTCGCAGTGGCTGGGGCGAGGGAGGGGGCGCCGGCGGCCAGGGCTGCTGCGGGTTCGCCCGATTCAAGCGCTGCGATTCGCGCCTCGACGATCTTTCGATCCTCGCTGTCCGCCTCAATCAGACCGAGGAGGTCCTGCCAATGGCCGACTGCTTTAGCCTGGTCGCCGCTCTGTGCAGCCGCGAGGCCGAGAAGCCAGCGCGGCTCGGGGTCCTCCGGCGCCAGGGCGACGAGTTTTTCGTAGATCGCGACTGCGTCCTCGCCGACGATTGGATCGCCACCGGCGATCAAACTCGGCTCAAGCATGCTGGCCGCATAGCCCAGCAGCACGTCCGGACGCTCGGGCGCAAGCTCCATGGCCCGCTCGAACGCCGCTTTGGCAAGTTCCGGTTCATCAAGCACCATCCGGGAGCGGCCGAGCATCAGCCAGCCTTCGATATCGTCGGGCTCGTTCTCCAGACGTGCCGCGAGACCTTCGACCATGCCGCGGATCTGCTCGTCCTGCCCACCGCCGCCTGCGGCGGAGGCTTGACTTGGCGCTGTGCCCTCCGGGAGCGAGGTGATTACACCATCGGCCGGCCGACCTTCGGCCTGGAGGACGCTTTGGATCGCTTCCACGATCTGCGGCCGCCAGGGCGCATCGCTCGGGCTGACGTCGAGAAGCTGGGTCCAGCCTTCGATCGCAGCATCCGCTTCGCCTTCCTGGGCAAGCGCTAGGCCGAGATAATAGCGTGCACGCGGCTCGTTCGGTGCCGTTTCCAACGCAGCTTTGAAGTGCTTCAGGGAGGCGGGCGTCACCTGACCGCCGGCGGCATAGACCATCGCTTCGGCGAGTTCGGATCGAAGCATGGGGTTATCTTCGGAAAACTCCGAGCTCTTTTGGAATGCCTCCACAGCCTCCTGATAGAGGCCGGCGCGCAGGCGGGTTCGCCCGAGGAGAGACCAGACGTCGCCATTGTCGGGCGCCGTTTCCAGACGTTTTTCGAGCTGTTCGATATTGGCGAGCAGCGAGTCCCGTTCGGTAAGCTGCTGCTCGGGCGCCGGCCGCGCCGCCAGCGGCAGATCGCGAAGTGCTGGCTGCCCACGCTCGATGTAAAGAAATCCTGCGGCAAGCGGGACCACCGCCACCAGTCCAGCAGCCCACCATCGGGCTGACGGTTGGCTTTGAGCCGCCAGCGCCGGTGACGTTTCACCCGCAATGGCGAGAGTGCGACGTTCGATTTCCAGCCTGGCGGCGCGCGCCGCTTCGGCATCGATCACGCCGCGCTCCAGATCGCGCTCGAGTTCGGCAAGCTGATCCCGGTAGACAGCGAGATCGAAGGCGTCGCGATCCGGTGTGCCCCGGCGTCGAAGGAAGGGAAGCGCCAGGAGAAGGATGGCGATTGCGCTAAGGAGAAGGAAAAGAACGAGGTCGGTCATGTCGGATCAGGGCTCTTCTTGTCGAGCAGTCGGTCGAGTTTGGCCTGCTCATCAGCCGAGAGGTCGTCGATCTGCGCCACGGCCGGCTCATGGCGGCGTCGGCGCATGTAGGAGGCAAGTCCGAAGGCGGCGATTACGAAAATTACCGGCGGACCAAACCAAAGCGCCCAGGTCGAGGGCTTCACCGGCGGGCGCAGCAGCACGAAATCGCCGTAACGATCGGTCGCAAAGGCGATGATCTCGTCGTCGCTGTCACCGGCGATCAGGCGCTCGCGCACGAGCCGGCGAAGATCGCGGGCGAGGTCGGCATTGCTGTCGTCGATCGACTGGTTTTGACAAACGAGACAGCGGAGCTCCTTGGAAAGCGCTCGCGCCCGACGCTCAAGCTCCGGATCATCAAGCACCTCATCAGCATCCATCGCCGCCATCGCCGGCGCGGCGATGCGTACACCGCCTTGATCAAGCAGGGCGCCGACAGCCATCACAGAAACGAACAAGTAAAGGAGGGCCGCCCCGGCCCCGGCCTTCATGGTTGGAGGTCCTTGATGATGGTCATGAGTTTGTCGACGTCGCGCGCCTGAAGGGGACCGACATGCTTGTGGCGGATCTTGCCCTCGGCATCGATCACGAAGGTTTCGGGAACACCATAGACGCCCCATTCGATGCCGGTGCGGCCGTTCCCGTCGACGCCGATCCGCTCATAGGGATCGCCGAGTTCGGCGAGAAAGCGGGCGGCGTCTTCCGGCTGGTCCTTGTAGTTCAGCGCCTGCAGCGGGACCCCATCCTTGGCGAGCTTCATCAGGATCGGATGCTCGACCCGGCAGGGGCCGCACCAGGAGGCGAAGACATTGACAAGCTGAACCTTGCCGGTGAGATCGCCGCTGGCGAGCCCCGGCTTCTCGTTGCCGGCGGCATTCAGAGGTGGCAGATCGAAGGTTGGCACTGGCTTGCCGATCAGAGCCGAAGGCAGAGTGCTCGGATCGCGGGTGAGCCCGATGCCTAGTCCGACGCCGACCAGGACGAACACCAGCACCGGCAAGAGATAGCCGAACCGCCCCCAGGAAGACGTGGGTTTGGCGTCCTTAGGCTCGCTCGGCGGGCTGGTCGCCTCCGCCCCGGTCATGCCGTCGCTCCCGCCGCAGCGCCGGCCGCTTTGTCCCGTCTGGCCTTGGCCGTCGTGGGTGCACCGACCCGGTGACGGCGGTCAGTCAGTGAAAAGCCGCCGGCGACGCCCATCATGATCACCCCGCCCCAGATCCAGGTGACCAGGGGATTGTGGTAGATCCGGACGGTGTAGCCGACTTCGGCTGCGGTTTGTCCCTGTGGCGGGTCAGCGAGCACGCCGTAGAGGTCGCGGAAGATGTTGCTGTGAATGCCGGCCTCTGAGGTGGGCTGGCCTTCGACGGTGTAAAAACGCATCTCCGGACCGAGTGTCGCTACCGGTTCGCCGTCGCTCGTGACGACGATGTTCGCCTTGCGACCGACATAGTTCGGCCCTTGATACTCGCTGACCTCGGCGAGTTCGAAGTCGTAGCCGGCGAGCTCGACGCTATCGCCGGGCTTCATGACCAGAATGCGTTCGGTCTGCCAGGCGCTCGAGCCGACCACGCCGACCATCATCACGCCGAGGCCCATATGGGCGATCGCCATGGCATAGGCGGCACGCGGCAGGCCTCTGGCGCGTCGCATGCTGCGCCCGAACGGGACGCGGAACAACTGCACCCGCTCTGCGAGTTCGACCAGCGAGCCGAAGATCACCCACCAAGCGACACCGAGCGCAATCACGGCAAGCGCGCTCTTGCCTTGGGTCATGATGAGGTGACCGATCACGATCAGCACGGTAATCCCGAGAGCGGCTTTCAATCGGCTGAGCACACCCATGAGATCGCCGCGCTTCCAGGCGAGCATCGAGCCGATTGGCACCGCGATCAGAAGCGGGATCATCAGCGGTCCGAAGGTCGCGTTGAAATAGGGCGGTCCGACCGAGATTTTCTGGCCGTTGATCGTCTCCAGAATGAGCGGGTAGAGCGTCCCGAGAAGCACGGTCGCGCAGGCGGTGGCCAACAGCAGGTTATTCAGCAGCAGCGAACCTTCCCTGGAGATCGGCGCGAACATGCCTCGGCTCTTCAGGCCTGGCGCCCGCCAGGCGAACAGCGCAAGCGAACCGCCGATCGCGACGGCCAGAAGGCCGAGAATATAGACGCCGCGCGCCGGATCGACAGCGAAGGCGTGGACCGACGTCAGAACGCCCGAGCGCACCAGGAACGTGCCGAGGAGCGAGAGGGAGAACGCCAGGATCGCGAGAAGGATCGTCCAGCTCTTGAGCGCGCCGCGCTTTTCCACCACGATTGACGAGTGCAGCAGCGCCGTTGCCGCGAGCCAGGGCATAAACGAGGCGTTCTCGACCGGGTCCCAGAACCACCAGCCGCCCCAGCCGAGCTCGTAATAGGCCCAATAACTGCCAAGGGCGATGCCGAAGGTGAGGAAACACCAGGCGAGCAGCGTCCAGGGTCGCACCCAGCGCGCCCAGCTGGCATCGACACGGCCTTCGATCAGGGCGGCGATCGCAAAGGCATAGGCCATCGAGAGGCCGACATAGCCCGCATAGAGCATGGGAGGATGGGCGGCGAGCGCCACATCCTGCAAGAGCGGGTTGAAGCCGTTACCATCGACCGGTGCGGGAAACAGGCGCTCGAACGGGTTCGACGTGAAGAGCGTGAAGGTCAGAAAACCAACGCTGATCAGGCCTTGAACGCCGAGCACACGCGCCTTGAAGCTGGGCGGCAGGTTGCGGCCGAAGATCGCTACCAGGGCGCCGTAAAAGGCGAGGATCAGGATCCAGAAAACCATGGACCCCTCGTGATTGCCCCAGGAGGCGGCGATCTTGAAGATCATCGGCTTCGAGGAGTGAGAATTGGTGGCGACGTTGATCACCGAGAAGTCGGAAACGACAAATGCGTAGACCAGCGCCGCCATTGATATAGCCATGAAGATGAACTGGCCGATCGCGGCACTCGGCGCGAGCGCCATGAGCTGGGCGTCATTCCGCTGCGCGCCCCAGAACGGGAGCGTGCTCTGCACGATGGCCAGCGCGAGTGCCAGGACCAGCGCATAATGGCCGAGTTCGATGATCACTGCGTCGTCCCTTTCTGGTCCGCGCTATGGCCGCTGCCATCGCTGGGGCCGTGCCCCTCGCCTTCATTCCACATGCCTGCCTGCTTCAGACTTTCCGTGACTTCGGCTGGCATATAGTTCTCATCATGCTTGGCAAGCACCTCGGAGGCGACGAAGGTGCCATCGGTGCCGATCCGTCCCTGGGCGACGATGCCCTGACCTTCGCGGAAGAGGTCCGGGAGGATGCCCTCGTAACTCACCTTGACCTCGTTGGCCTGATCGGTCAGTGCGAAGCTGACGACGCCGTCGTCATTGCGGCCAACGCTGCCGTCGACCACAAGGCCGCCGATCCTGAAATTCCTGTCGGCCTCGACCTTGCCTTCGGCGATGTCGGTCGGCGTGGCGAAGAAGGCGACGCTGTCGGTAAGGGCGGCCATCACAAGGGCGGTCGCCCCGCCAAGAAGGAGGACCGCGACCACGACCAGGATCATCCGTTGTTTCTTGCGAAGTTGCATCGCGTTACTCGCTCACACTGCCGGCGGGCGCCGCCTGGCCTGGGGTTGTCGCCTTCGTCTCGTGCAGGGTTGCCGACGTCGGCGCCCGCCGTTCCGCTCTCGACAGTTTTCGCACCTGCTCAAGCTCGGTTTCGCGCGCGCGCGCTCCGAACCAGCTCCAGATGAACAGCAGCAAGAGGGACAGCGCGGTCACCCCATAGGCGGTCCACACATAGGCGCCGTAGCCGCCCATCGCCAAGAATTCGTTCACGACATGCTCCTGAAAGCCGGGCCGAAAAGTCAATAATACCTTGTGGTTCGAGCCTTAAAGCCCAATCGGTCTCAGTTGGTATTTACGTTGTCCTGCCCATGGGTCAACCGTCTTGTCACAGCAGCGTGAACCGATGATTGACCGTCATTGTCTAGACAACATGCCAATTCGCCCGGATCTCACCCCTATTAAACGTTATCAGCGGTTTTTTTCTTCCACCACCGGGGCTTAGATGAAATATTCTACATGTTTTCGCTTGCCAGCCACTTGCAGCTGCGGTCCGCACGTTACTTACCGATGCAGAATGTCGAAAAGATCTGATCGAGCACGTCTTCGACGCCAACCCGTCCGGTGATCCGCCCCATGGCTTGCATGGCGATGCGCAGATCCTCCGCGATCAAAGCCAGTTCCGGTGCAGGCCGTGCCTGCTCGATGCGGGCAAGCGCCGTCGTCACCTCGACAAGCGCCTGGCGATGGCGCGCGCGCGTCAGAACAGGCGCATCACCCGGTGCCATCGCTCGCGCGGCGAACTCGGTTAGTCGACGGACCAGATCGTTGATCCCCTCGCCGGTCTGACAGGAAAGCAGAAGCGCCTCCTGCCCGGCGATCTTTCGCTCGATGCCGGGCTCCAGAAGATCGGATTTGTTCAGGACGATGATGGTTTCTCCATCGATCAACGCTTCGGTGTCCGCATCGACCAGAGGCCAGCGGGCACCATCGAACAGGGTAATCCGGATATCGGCGTCCTTCGCCTCGGCAAGCGCCCGCTCGACGCCCAGTCGCTCGACCCGATCATCGCTCGCCCGAAGCCCGGCCGTATCGGCGATCACCAACGGATAACCGCCGAGATCGAGGGGCGTCTCCAGCACGTCTCGCGTGGTGCCGGGGATGTCGGTGACGATCGCGACATCGCGGGCGGCGAGCCTGTTGAGCAGGCTGGATTTGCCGGCATTGGGCGGGCCGATCAGAGTGGCCCGAAGTCCGCTTCGAAGGCGCTCGCCCCTCCCACTGTCGGCGAGATGCCCGGCGATCTCGTCGGCAAGCGTCTTTAGCCTCGGCAGCATCTCGGCCATCAGGCCGTCAGGCACCTCCTCTTCCGGCGCGAAGTCGATCTCGGCCTCGATCAGGGACAACGCTTCCAACAGACGCGCATGCCAGCCGCCATAGAGCCGCCCGAGCACGCCATCCATCTGCCGCCGTGCCTGCCTTGCCTGCTGGCGGGTTTCCGCGTCGATTAGATCGGCCAATCCCTCGGCGCCGGTGAGGTCCATCTTGCCGTTCATGAAAGCGCGACGACTGAACTCGCCGGGGTCCGCGGGGCGGACGGCCGTTACCGATTGCAGGGCGTCGAACAGAGCTGAAAGTACGGCAGGTCCACCATGGACCTGCAGTTCGAGGACGTCCTCGCCGGTAAAACTCGCCGGCCCCGGGAACCAGAGGATCAGGCCCTGATCAATGGGCTCACCATCCCGGGGGTCATGAAGTGCAGTGAGCCGCGCCTGCCGGGGAGGGGGAGGGGGCTCGCCGGTCAGCGCCTGGCAAACCTCGGTGGCAGCGCCGCCGGAGAGGCGCACCACCGCAACACCGGCCCGGCCAGCACCACTGGCAAGTGCGAAAATCGTGGCCTCGCTGCTGTGCAGTACCGTCAATGTCCGTCCTGTTTTTCATTGGCGGCGGTCCCGGTCGTGAGCGCCTCGAGGCGAGCCTCGACCACGACCATCATCACGCTGTCCAGCATGATCGATGCCAGCTCGATCATCGGCGTGATGTCCGCCTGGCCCAAAAACCGTCGCTTTTCGTTGGTCGTCGCCTCGACCCTGACGTCGAACTTCATGGCGATCCCGCTTTGATGCCGTCTGCCCTCGTCGACATGCTTTGCCGCTGGCCTTTTCGTGGAAGACGCCATCTTATAGAGCGTCGACTATCGATCCGACAACAACCCGTGCCTGGACCATCCTTTTGAAGAACCGCCTCAAAGACACCACCAGCCCCTATCTCATCCAGCATCAGGACAATCCCGTCCACTGGCAGCCCTGGGACCAGCTGGCGCTGGAGGCGGCACGAGAAGCCGACAAGCCGATACTTCTGTCGATCGGCTATTCCGCCTGCCACTGGTGCCATGTGATGGCCCATGAGAGCTTCGAGAACGAGGCGATCGCAGCACTCATGAATGAGCATTTCGTCAACATCAAGATCGATCGCGAGGAACGCCCGGACCTTGACCAGATCTATATGCGCGCCCTCCATCTCCTCGGCGAGCAGGGCGGCTGGCCGCTCACCATGTTCCTGACGCCGGCTGGCGAGCCCTTCTGGGGCGGCACCTATTTCCCGCCGGAAAGCCGTTACGGCCGCCCAGGCTTCCCGGATGTGCTCACCACCATCGCCAACATCTGGACCAACGAGCGCCAAAAAGTCGACAGCAACAAAACAGCCCTCGTCCAGGCTCTGGCAAGCCTAGCCTCCCCCGCCCGAGGGGAGGCGATGAGCATTGATGAGATCAAACAGGCCGCCAACCAGGTGATCAGTATCTTCGATCCCGTTCACGGCGGCATCCAGGGCGCCCCGAAATTCCCCCAAGGCCCCATCCTCAACTTCCTCTGGTCCGTAGCGACGGACAGCGCCGACGTTAAGAAAGCGGTGGTGCATACGTTGAACCGGATGTGTCAGGGGGGGATCTATGACCATCTCGGCGGCGGCTTCGCCCGCTACAGCGTGGACGAGCGCTGGCTCGTGCCGCATTTCGAGAAGATGCTCTACGACAATGCCCAGCTGCTTTCATTGATGGCGGATGTCTACCAACAGACCCGCGATCCGCTGCTGGCCGCTCGCGCCTCTGAAACCGTCGGCTGGCTGGAGCGCGAGATGATGGTGGAGGGCGCTTTCGCCTCCGCGCTCGATGCCGACAGCGAGGGCGAAGAAGGCAAGTTCTACGTCTGGCAGGAAGCCGAAGTCGCCAGCGGCGACGGGCCGAATTTTAAAGAGATCTTTGACGTGACGCCGGCGGGCAATTGGGAAGGCAAGAACATCCTGAACCGGTCCGCGCAGGACGGGCTTCTTCCCGAAGCCGAGGAAGCGGCGTTGCAGGTTCAGGTGGCCCGTCTTTTGGAAGTGCGTGAGCGTCGCGTTCGCCCTGGGCGGGACGACAAGGTGCTCGCGGACTGGAACGGCTTGATGATCGCGGCCCTGGCGCGGGCCAGCGCGGTGTTCGAGAAGCCAGCATGGCTCGGTCTCGCCGAGGTCGCGTTCATGTTCGTGATGAAGAAGATGCAGGACGGCAATCGCCTCGCCCATAGTTTCCGCGAGGGCCGCACACTCGATCTCGGCTTCGTCGAGGATTATGCGGCGATGGCGGATGCGGCTTTGGCTCTATTCCAGCACACACAGAAGCGATGTTTCCTGGATCAGGCGATCGGCTGGGTGCAAGAACTTGACGCCACTCACTGGGACGAAGCCAACGGCGGCTACTTCCAGACCCCATCGGGCACTGACGATGTCCTGGTCCGCCCCAAAACAGCCCAGGACGGGCCGGCGCCGTCAGGCAATGGCCAGCTGGTCGGCGTTCTCGCCAGGCTCGCGGATCTCACCGGCGAACGGCATTATCGCGACCGTGCGGATGCCCTGATCCGCACCTTCGCAGGCGATGTCCGGAAAAACCCGCTCGGCCACACAGCCCTTCTAAGCGGCCTCGCCATGCTCGATCATCCGATTCAGGTCATCCTGATGTCCGGTACGCCGGACGGCGTTGACTTGCTTCAGGCGGCTTTGGCGGCGGCGCCTCCTGGCGCGACGGTTCAAACCGCCGGTTCCGACGCCGTTCTCCCGACAGAGCACCCTGCCCATGGCAAAGTCCAGGTGGACGGCAAGCCCACGGCCTATATCTGCGAAGGCCGGACCTGCCGCCTGCCAATAACCGATGTGGCCGAGCTGGCTGCGGCGTTGATCGGCAAAACAAGCGCAGACTAGCGTACCCGAACGGTCATCGGATCTCTCTTGCCGAATTAATTTATGAACGTCGTTCATATTTATGTTGACACTTATCCAGAGTTATTCAATAAATGAACAATGTTCATAAATGACCGGAGACAAACAATGACCTTCAGCCTCAAGAATCTTACGATCGCCACCGTCTTCAAGATCGCTCTGCTCGGGATCGGCACCGCACATGCTGCCGGCAGCGGCGCTCATAGCGTCGAATCCGTCAATCATTCGGCTGCGGCTGCAAGCCACGGTGCCGCCGCCGTGGCATCCGGTGCGGCGACCGCCGTTGCGGTCCCGATGATGAGCGTGGGGTCGGCTGCCGTCGGCTCGGGCGCCGCGATTGCGGGTGCTGGCTCCAGCACGATGGCGGTCGGCGCTGATATCATGGATCGGGTCAAGGAACCGCTGCCGCTCGATGCCCATGAGCTTCGCCTCGATACCGAGGCCGATCCAGCGCCTCGGCTGGACTAAGTGATCCCGCAGCAATCGATGAACGAAGGAGCCCTATGATGAAACGTCTGCTCACGTCATTCGCCGCCGCCGTTCTCGTCGTCGCTGGCGGCATCACCGGTGCTGAGGCCGGCAGCCGGCAGAGCGATGATCCGACCTTGCCGATCGGGGAGGTTTCAGCCTTCGCCGACCAGGTGCAGAAGGATCTTGCGGATCGGGGCGCGCATGTTGCCCTGGTGGCGCGGGTCGGCCGCGATCCTGCGCAGCTGCCCGATGGGATCGCCTATACCCATGTCG
>JBPCVQ010000153.1:0-2965 GCA_051010395.1 Geminicoccaceae bacterium
CGATGAGCTTTTCGGTACTCCGGTGCAGCCGATGCCGGCCGTTCTCGAAGTCGCGCACCGTCGCCTGCGCAACCTCGGCCTGGCGCGCCAGCTCCGCCTGCGACCAGCGCAGCAACGCCCGCGCGGCCCGACACTGGTCAGGTGCCAAAAAGCGCCAACGGGTCTCCATCCATCGCCTCCCAAAGGTAACTTCACCCATTTAGGGTGGAAATGGGGTGGGCGTGGGCAGAATGCAAGGGACCGCCATCTAGCAAACGCCAGCGGTAGCGACCGGCAGCTGCTTGGAAAAGCGGCCGCAGGCGCGGGTGCTTCGTTCAAACGACCGCTTTCTGGCGCATTGCCCGCACTACGAGGCAGGGTGCTGGCTCACACTTTTGACCCAGAACTTGGGATCGCCGCTCCTAAAACTCGTTCCAGCCACCATCATCAGTGGATGCAATTTCTGGCGCTTTTGTGGCCGGCGCCGTTTTCGCTGCCCGGTGCGCCGTTGGCCGAACCCGACCGACCACGGCAGCGTCATCTATCTTGAAGAAAGTCATGAATTCGGCAAGTTTGCCTGACTGTTCGCTCAAGGCCCGTGCCGATGCTGTGCTTTGCTCCACTAGAGCTGAATTCTGCTGGGTCATTTCGTCCATGGTCGATACAGAATTGTTGATCTCTTGTACGCCGACTGCTTGCTCTTGAGATGCTGTCGAGATCCCTTCCACAATGGTCACGACCTCTCCGATCGAGGCGAGTATGTCGGTCAAGGCGCTGCCAGCCTGATTAACCAGCTCAACGCCTTCCTTGACTTGACCATTGCTGTCCTGGATCAAGGTCTTGATGTCGGAAGCTGCCTGAGCTGAGCGCTGGGCAAGCTGACGAACCTCCTGGGCAACCACGGCAAATCCCTTGCCTGCTTCCCCGGCGCGTGCCGCTTCGACACTAGCATTGAGGGCTAGAAGGTTGGTCTGGAAGGCAATCTCATCGATCACGCTGATAATGTCGGTGATCTTCCCGGCCGAGTCATCGATCTTGCTCATGGCACTGACGGCCTGCTCGACCACGGCGCCACCCTTGCTCGCCGTCTGATTCGCCTTGCAGGCGAGTTGATTGGCGCTCTTGGCGTTCTCAGCATTTTGTTTGACGGTGGCCGACATCTCCTCGCTTGACGCAGCAGTCTCCTCGAGGTTGGCGGCGGCTTGCTCCGTCCGATGGGCGAGGTCTTCCGTGCCGGAAGTGATCTCGCTCACCACGATATCGATATCCCCTGATGCTATCTTGATGTCGGCGACAATCTCTGAAAGGCGTTCGGCCATCTCGTTGGTGTTGGCTTTAAGTTCGCCGAACTGGCCATTGTACTTCGCCGTAATCCGGTGGGTCATATCTCCTGCGGCCATCCTCTTAAGGGTGTCATTCAGGTCCGCAAGCATGGTCGAAAGGTTAGCAGCCAATCCATTGATCTGCTCGCCCAGGAGCTTGAACACGCCATCTTTGTCATCGATGTGTAGTCTTTTCGAGAAGTCACCCGATGAGACGGCATCGACGAGAGAGATGATCTCTTGCCCGATGCGATTCTCGCGCTCGCTTTGTGCCCGAGCGGCTTCGGCTTCCGCCTTGGCTTGGGTCTCTTCTCGTTCGGCTTCGAGGCGTTTGATCTCCAACGAGTTACTCTTGAACACCTCGACGGCACGGGCCATTGAGCCAATCTCGTCCTGCCGGTTGGCTGCAGGAACGTCCACCTTCGTGTCCCCTTGGATCAAGTCGTTCATGACCCGGGCTAACCGGATCAGCAGATTGGACGACCGATGCGCGATCAGGCCAATCAAACCAACAAGCAAACCACCGCCGATAAGCCCTGCCATCAGGACCTTGTCGACGAGTTCCTCACCTGCGGCAAGCTGCCCTTCTATAAGGGCGTCGACCTCAAGGATGCCGCGCACGTCATTCAGTTGCCAATCGGTCTTCTGCGATGCCGGATGGCTGTTGTGGCAGTCGACACAGACCTGGGCCACCATTGTGTCGGCGATCGCAACCCGAACTCGGCGCTCACCATTATCTTCGACCTCTCGGACGAACGACCGTGTTGGGTTCTGACGGAGCGCTTCCCAAGCTTCTCGTTGAAAGCCATCCAGCTCGCGGTTCGCCCGATTGGAGAAAGGAAAGGCGCTGTAGAGTTTGATCTGGATATTTTCTTCCGCAAGCAACTTGCTGAGATCATGAATGACGGTCGTCGGCAGAGGCACGCCATTTGGATCCTGTTGATGGTTAAGGGAAGGCTTCACCCCGTCGTTGGCGAGCAACTTCTTGATCACGTTATTAGTATAGTAAGCGCGAAACGTCTTGAACTGATTGACAGTTTCCTCAGCCGAAGTCACGGTCCCCTTGACGACATCGGACTGGACCATACCAGGCAGCCAAAGCCAGCCGCAGAATAACAGAATAGCTGCCAACGGAGCCGGCAGCAGCAATTGCCACAAAAGGCTCTTGCGCCAAAATGCCATAATGAAATCTCCGAACAGCGAATGCCGTATTTTCCGATCAACCCAGAGTGGGCCCAAAGGCCATCATCCACTGCATCTATGAATTATTAGTTAACCGATCAGCGATAATCTGAACCCCACAACTTTCGATCATTGCTCAGCATCATGACGTGTTCTGGTGGCTGGTTCTGGCACGGAGGAGAATCAAGGCTTCACGGCAGAAAAGCACCAGAAAGTAGGCATAAGGACGAGATCCGACCATCGACGTGGCCGTGGGCTTCGTCCACTGGCTGGCGGCACATATCTCGAATATCATCGAGTTTCATCGGTTACGTTGTATCCGCTGGATAACTGACGTCCGGATACCGGGCCATCTCGTTCATATCGCCTTCGGGGAACTCCGGCTCGGCCAGGATGCGAGCATGGTTCCAGTTGGGCGCCAGGAGGTCGAAGAGTGCCTGTAGCATCACATTCTTGGTGAGCTCGAGGCCGTCCCAATCGGC
>JBPCVQ010000154.1:0-7206 GCA_051010395.1 Geminicoccaceae bacterium
GCCGTTGCCAGCCATGCCCGCATCCTTAAGCTACTGTCGGAGGAACGGCAGGTCTTGTCATCGCCTCATGCAGTCACCTCCATAAGAACGTGCAAAACAGTCACTCACACGACTTCACGTCGCACTCGACAAGATGAACGGGGCTCCATCATGGGGTGCGGGCAAACCATAACCAGCGACTCGGTCGCTGTCATATCCAACGGCGTTGGCGCTCTCCAGGGCCACGCCAGCCGCCTCGCCTGAATGCTTGGATGTCGCGATGCCCGCAGGTGCAGGCGACGGTTGGGTGAGTATTGGTTAGTTATCGCAAGCCTTAGCCGCGGAGCGTGCCGAGATCGCTCACTCCTTCCTGCAAAATTCGCCACAAAAGCAAGTGCTTAGTGGAAGGTGCTCTTGACCTCACACCAATTGGGGGGAATACCTATTACGCAATTGCGGTCTGAGCTTCATCTGCCAATAAGCAGGCATCGGCTCCTTTCCATCGGGAAGGCTATACGCCACGCTTTCGAGCCAATGACGATTAGAGGCTGCAATACGTTACAAGAAACAAGCCTCATGATCAGGCGGGCAAGTCGAACGCATGGCCGAGTTCATTTTAATCATCCTAGCCCTCCTCGTCTTGGATGAGACACGTAATTTGGCCTTGATCATTCTTGGCATCGTACTGTTCTATTTGTTCATTCTCTGAGGCTTGCCGGCTGCTCCTGAAACATGCTGACAGCCGTATCGGCCTCCGTGTTTCCCAACAAGCGTCGATGATAGCCCATCTTGATATACGCTCGGTGAACATCGCTTTCGCAACGAAATTGGATCAAACTCCGCCTTACCAATGGCATTCTGCCCGGTCTGCTTTCTCTGGCGCAGCCGTCAACCCTCGACGCGGCGCGTCGCTATTCCCACTCGATCGTACCTGGCGGCTTGCTGGTCACATCATAGGTAACGCGGTTGATGCCCTTCACCTCGTTAACGATGCGGGCGGCGACATGGCCTAGGAATGCCATGTCGAAGGGGAAGAAATCCGCGGTCATGCCGTCGACGGAGGTGACGGCGCGAAGGGCGCAGACGGCCTCGTAGGTGCGGGCGTCGCCCATGACGCCGACGGTTTTGACCGGGAGAAGGACGGCGAAAGCTTGCCAGATGTCGTCGTACAGGCCGGCCTTTCGGATTTCTTCGAGGTAGATTCGGTCCGCCTGCTGCAGGATCGCGACGCGCGACGGCGTGATTTCGCCGAGGATGCGTACGGCGAGGCCTGGGCCCGGGAAGGGATGCCGGCCGACGAACTGATCCTCAAGTCCAAGTTCACGCCCGAGGTCGCGCACCTCGTCCTTGAAGAGTTCGCGAAGGGGTTCGACCAGTTTCATGCGCATGCGTTCAGGCAGACCACCGACATTGTGGTGGGACTTGATAGTGACGCTCGGGCCTTTGAAGGAGACGCTCTCGATGACGTCGGGGTAGAGAGTGCCTTGGGCGAGGAAATCCGCGCCGCCGATTTTTTCAGCCTCTTTCTCGAACACGTCGATGAAGGTGCCGCCGATGATTTTTCGTTTCTTTTCGGGGTCGGTAACGCCTCCGAGGCGATCGAGGAACAACTTGCCCTCATCAGCGTGAACCAGCGGGATGTTGAAGTGGCCGCGGAATAGCGAAACAATTTGCTCCGCCTCATCAGCGCGCAGGAGGCCAGTGTCGACGAAGACACAGATCAGGCGATCACCGATCGCCTGATGGAGAAGAAGCGCCGTGACTGCCGAGTCGACGCCGCCCGAAAGGCCACAGATGACGCGTGCGTCACCCACTTGTTGACGCACGCGGTCGATCGCCGCGTCGCGGAAGGCCGCCATGGACCAGTCGCCGCTGCATCCTGCAATTTTTCGTACAAAGTTGGTGAGGAGGGCCGCTCCCTTCGGCGTATGCACCACCTCGGGATGAAACTGGACGCCGTAGATCTTTTTGGACTCGTTGGCGATCGCGGCAAAGGGCGAACCATTGGACGTGGCCACCACCTCGAAGCCGGGTGGAAGGGCCGTAACCTTGTCGCCATGGCTCATCCACACCTGTTCCTGCGTGCCGACATCGAAGACGCCGTCGAACAGGGTACAGGAAGCCTGAATGTCGATCATCGCGCGGCCGAACTCGCGATGATCACTCATCTCCACCTCGCCGCCGAGCTGGGCACAGATGGTCTGCTCGCCATAACAGATCCCCAAAAGCGGGACGCCCGCCTCGTAGACGGCTTGTGGAGCCTGTGGAGCATCCACTTCGGTCGTGGAGGCTGGGCCGCCTGAGAGGATGATCGCCTTGGCCCCGAAGCCGCGGATGCGATCGCCATCCACCGTACACGGTAGGATCTCGCAATAGACACCGGCCTCGCGCACCCGCCTTGCGATAAGCTGGGTGTATTGCGCGCCGAAGTCGACGATCAGAACGCGTTCAGTCATTTTTGTCACTTGCCTGAGAATTGGGAAGCCGCCCGCACCACCTTGCCGAGAAGCCGGTCCGGCTAGGACCGTCAGATGCGAGCAGCAGGGGCGGGGAAGCGCTCCTTGAAGGTAAAGGCGCTGCCGGTCGGGCCGAATTGGCCGAGATGGAGGAGCCTTGTCGTGCCGTCCAGCGTGGTCGGATGCTCGTCGGCGGGGGTCCACCAGAGGCACATGTGGGGGGTGTTCGGTTTTTCGAACCAGTCATAACGGCGGCGCATCACCTCGCTGTGTGCCGTCTTGTAGACGAAGTCGAACAACGCATCCACCGATTTCCAGACCGAGAGGTTGATCAGCATGCGCGGATCATCATAGGGCTGGAAGTTGGTGGCGTTGCCGCTGTCATCCTGGAGGCGCCAGACGAAGCCCGGATCCTGGTCGGCGAGTGCATTGATCTCGTCGAGCAGGCTCATGAAGTCGGCCATGCCGGGATCGTCGATCGGAAACCGCGCTCTCGCGATATTGACCTGTGCAAGATGGAAGGTCGGCTGCTCTGACATCAATACATTCCTTAACTGCATTTGTCTCAAACGCTATCAGAAAACCTAGGCTTTAGGGAAGTTGCTCTTGTCAGAGGTGCCAAACTGGCCCAGATATCGGCGGCCATGTGATGGCCTTCATGACTGGAGAAACCTTGCCGACGCAACCAGAACCCGAAGACAAAGTAACGAGCCCCACGCCGGGGCGCTGCGGCTTTGTGGCGATTTTGGGGGCGCCGAATGTCGGGAAGTCGACGCTGTTGAACCGGCTGGTCGGCACCAAGGTCTCGATCGTCACACCGAAGGTGCAAACCACGCGCCGCCGCATTCTCGGCATCACCGTCAAGGACGACGCCCAGCTCATCTTCGTCGACACCCCCGGCATCTTCACACCGCGCCCGAACAAGCGCCTCGAGAAGGCCATCGTAAAATCCGCCTGGTCAGCCGCGTACGACGCGGATCGGCTACTTTTGGTCGTTGACGCCAAGCGAGGCATTGACCGCGACACCCAGACGGTCATCGACGGCCTGAAGCAAAGTAACCGCCGCGCCACGTTGGCGCTGAACAAGCTGGATCTGGTGAAGCCACCGGCGTTGCTGCCGTTGATCAAAGAACTGGACGAGACGGGGCTGTTCGAGCGGACTTTCGTCATATCAGCGGAGACCGGGGACGGCTGCGACGATCTATTGGACCATCTACTGACAGCCCTCCCTCCGGGCCCCTGGCACTTTCCGGAGGATCAGCTCTCGGACCTCTCGAACCGGGCACTCGCCGCCGAGATCACCCGCGAAAAACTTTTTTTGGACCTGCATCAGGAGCTGCCCTACAGCTTGACCGTCGAGACCGAAAGCTGGGTTGAGAGCGAGGACGAAAAGGAAGTCCGCATCGATCAGGTCATCTATATCGAGCGCACCAGCCAGAAGAGCATCGTGCTTGGCAAGGGCGGCAAGCAGATCAAGGTGGTCGGCCAGGCGGCGCGTCTGGAACTCCAAGAGCTCCTCGGCATTCGTGTCCATCTCTTCCTGTTCGTGAAGGTCCGGGACAAATGGACCGACGATCCGGAGCGCTATCAGGAAATGGGCCTCGACTTCACCTGATCCAGTTGCGACGTCGTCGATGCATAGCGTCTTCTCAGCTGGGGCCTGACCTGCGGAAGTCCCGCTAAAACACCTGTCGATTGCCCTGCCGCGCCAACCGATAATCATTCCTTAACTAATTCGAGACACGATCTTCATCAGGTCCATGCGACCCTGGGAATCCGAGCATAGAAGATCTCCTCCAGCGATCGGTCTCTCAGGTTCGCATGGATCATCAAGACAATGTCATATGGTGAATTCTAATTAAGAAATCATGAAGATCCCGATTGTCAGAACCGCATGGATCGGGTTTCGGCTAGCCGGCGCGAGGGAGTTCCTCGCTGACAGTCACGCATTCTCGCCGTTCTCTTGCCATACGATCCAGAAACGCCCGCAGTTTCGGGACACGATGCGGGCGAAAGCTGTCGTCGACAATCTTGGCTTGTTCGAACCGATCGAGACGAAACGTCCTGAAATCCACTCTCAACTCGCACCAGGCAATAACCAGATCGACGCTGTCCAGATAGGCGATCGCGAGAGGCCAGACGATACGTGTCGTCACCCGGCCCTGCTCATCCCGGTAGCCGATCTCCAGCTTCCATTCCTCACGCGCCGCTTTTCTGATCAGAGCAGGATCGACTGGTCGCGTTGGTGCGCCGCGCCTGGCAAGTTCGGCAAGGCGGCCCTGGCGCGTGTAGGAATGGGCAAGAAGAATACCGCTTTCCAGCTCGGTCCGGACCGGTTTCGGCAGGACCGGTGTGAGCTTGGTCATCGCATTCTCGGCAGCTGATGCAAGCTCCTCATCGCCGATCGCCATAACCTTGCGCAAGCCGAGCGCCAGCGCTTCGACTTCAGGACTGGTGAACATCAACGGTGGCAAGGCATGGTCGTCGGTCAGGAGGTAGCCGAACCCTGCTTCGCCATCGATCCCGACGCCGAGGCCACGAAGGGCCTGGATATCCCGATAAACTGTGCGCGCCGAGACCTCGAGCGTCCGCGCGAGAACGGCCGCGGTTACCGGCGGCTTGAGGCGCCGAAGGGCTTGCAGCAGTTCCAGCAATCTGTCTGCGCGCCGCACGTTGTTCGTTCCTCTCTGGATCCGGTCTCCTGACACCAAGCTGTCAGGAGACCGTCAGTAGGGTAGCGTTCATCCAGCCACCACTCAACAGCCGGGAACGAGCCTCCATGATCACCCTCTATGCCTATCACCCTGCCTTCGGCCTTCCTAGCTCGAGCCCGTTTGTCGTCAAGACGATGATCGATCTGGCCATGGTTGGAAAATCCTACGAAATCGAGCCCACTCAAGATCCATCGACAGCGCCGAAGGGCAAGCTGCCCTACATCAGGGACGGCGATATGCCGGTCGCCGATTCGGAACTGATCCGAAAGCATCTCGAACAGCGCTACGGCGTGGATTGTACGCCGGCCAGACGCCTGCGGAGAAAGCTGATGGGTGGGCATTCGCCCGCCTTGTCGAGGATCACCTCTATTGGTGTGCGATGTATGATCACTGGCAGGTCGAGGAGCATTGGGCAGAGATCAAGCCGATGTTCTTCGGCGACCTGCCGCCGGATCAGAGGGACATGATCGCGGATGGCGTACGCGATCAAATCATTCGGGATCTGCACGGTCAGGGCATCGGAAGGCATAGCTCAAGCGAAGTCGCCATGCTCGGGACCGAGGATATCCAGAGACTTTACGACCGACTCGGTGACGGCCCCTATTGGTTCGGCGACCGACCGACCTCGGCGGACGCCGCCATTGCTCCTCACATTCTGGCGATCGCAAGCGATCCATTGGAGGGCGCCCTGAGCAAGGCCATAGCGACCAAGCCTTCGCTCATCGACTATGCGAAGCGCGTTTTGGAGGCAACGATTCCCGACCGTCTGGGTTGATCACACTCAGCCGATCGGCTTCAGCCCGACCTCGATCTCGGCACGCCTGTCTTCGAGGAAGGGCGGAAGCGACAACGCTTTGCCCAGGGTTTCGAGCGGCTCGTCCGCGACGAAACCCGGGCCGTCGGTCGCAAGCTCGAACAGGACGCCGCCTGGCTCCCGAAAATAAAGGCTTCTAAAATAGAACCGGTCGATCGGACCGCTGGACGGCATCCGATGCTCGACCAGTCGCGCTGCCCAGGCGTCGTACATTCCATCCACGACACGGAACGCCACGTGATGCACACCACCCGCCCCCTGACGCGCAGGCTGCAGGTCCGGTGCGATCGTAACATGCAGCTCGGCGGCAGCGCCGCCGTCGCCCATCGTGAACATGAAGGTCTCGGCACCCCGTTGACGTGCATCGGCGAAACTGCCGATCCGGCGCATCTTCAAGACCTCGGTCAGCACCCGCTCCGTCAGCCCAAGTTCGCCAAGGGTCAGCGTGATCGGGCCAAGGCCGATAATCTGGTGTTCCGCAGGCACGACGCTGTCTTGCCAGACATGGGCGTCATCAGCCGCCCGATCGGCAACCAGGGCCAGTCGCTGGCCCTCGCCGTCCGAGAAGTCGAGAGTGCCGCGCCCCGCTCTTTCGGTGATCTTGCTGTGCGCAACGCCGTTCGCGTCGAACCGATCCCGCCACCAATCGAGGCCCGAAGCAGGTATGCGCAACGACGTGCCGGAAATGCTCTGCCGTCCATGCGCCGACGGTGCTGCTGGCCAGTCGAAGAAGGTGATATCGCTGCCAGGTGATCCCCGTCCGTCGGCATAGAACAGATGATAGGCGCTGACGTCATCCTGATTCACCGTCTTCTTCACCAGCCGGAGACCGAGAACGCGCGTGTAGAAATCGTGATTGGCCGAAGCATTCGCCGTGATCGCGGTCAGATGGTGAATGCCGGTGAGTTGCATGATCGTTCCTCTTCAGGTCCGGACGGAAACATGGGCAGGCCTATGCTCAATGGTAATCCATACGACATGAGAAATAGAGAGGATAACAGCCAGCCTCAGCCATCGCTCTCCTGAAACCGGTCCTGTGCAATACGCTTGCGGTAACGGCCTTGCCATCCGGATGGTGGCATGTTCGACATAATACCATCGCAACTGGGTTATGATCGTTTTTTGGATCGCCTCCGCCTGCAGACTGACTCAACCTCGTTAATTCAGGCTTAACCTCGCCCTGCCAAGCTTCTTGGCGGTCCATGCGATCCTGGGAGTCCGTCCGCCGGAAAAGGTTGGGTGA
>JBPCVQ010000155.1:0-7166 GCA_051010395.1 Geminicoccaceae bacterium
CGTGCTCCGATAACATGCTGAAATTCAACGGTAATTCCAATGCGTTTTCTAGACGTCGCAAACCCAAGCCTGGCTGATCAAGCACAAATTGATGGTGGCGATGCAGGCGCGGGAAGAAGCCAAGCCGAAGCTTGCGGGGCGGATCGAGATGGACGACGCTTATCTTGGCGGCGCACGCTCAGGTGGCAAGCGTGGCCGCGGCGCTGCGGGCAAAACGCCGTTCATCGCCGCGGTCGAAACCACCATCGAGCGCCGGCCGCGGCGGATCAAGCTCAAGACCGTCAAGGGCTTTCGCAAGAAGGAGGTAGAACGCTTCGCCAAGGCCGAAATCGAGCCCAGGAGCAGCGCCGTCAGCGACGGCCTGTCCTGCTGGCCGGCGGTCACCAAGGCGGATGTAGACCACGTCCCAATGCGCACCGGATCAGGCCGCCAGGCGGCACAATGGGCGCCGTTCAAATGGGTCAACACCGTGCTCGGCAACATCAAAACCTCGATCACCGGCACCTACCATCATATCAGTCCAAAACATGCCGAGCGCTATCTCGCCAGCTTCGCCTACCGCTTCAATCGACGATACGATCTCGACACCATCACACAGCGGCTAACATGGGCGTGTGCACAAACAAAGCCGCATCCTTACAGGGTCATCACCGCCGGATGACTCTCAAGGAGGATCAGGATTTCTAATGGATCGTTACGTGCTTGCGAAACAGAAAAAATTCGTCATTCAATCAGGCAAAACATTAATCCAAAATCTCCCATACCTTGGTATGCTCTCACTTGCGGAAAACCACCAACCAACGTAATATTAAATTTGTCTATTGTGGAAATATGCACAATAAGCAAGCAAACAATGGTCGCTCAGATGAGGCCAAAAAGGGGAGAATCAGCGTGTCTGTCAAATGTCGTGCTTTGCAGCTTCGTCAAGGCGCGTCCGGCATTGTCGCTACAATGCGTCGGTGCATGGTCGTCTGGACATGACGGCGGCAGGCGCTTCGAGTCAACAATCAACGCTCGACGAACTGGTCGGCGGTGCCGTGATCAGGCGAATCGTCGAGCTTGGCTATATTGCCGCCTACCAAGGTTTCTCCAAGGAAAGCCAAATCATTTGCGATGCCGTCGGGGTTTTGAGGCCCGAATCCGCCGCTCCCTATGTCGGACAGGCAATGGCGGTGATGAAGCAAGGCGATCTTCCCGAGGCCATTCGTATCCTGCGCTTCAAGGCCTTGCCTCTGGAACCCGAGAATTTGGCGATCAAGGCCATGATGTGCCTTTACATGGCACTGGCCGGTCAATTCTCGGAAGCGCAGAAAGAACTGCGTGGGACGGTCACCGATGAGAATGCCGATCAGCCGGGGGCGGATCTCGCTAGGACTGTTTTGGACATGGTGTCGAAAAATGGAGGATGAGTGATGGAAGGCGTTTGCAATGCACCCAAAGTTGTGAACATGTCACTGCTACCCGCACATTGCTGCAATGCCGGAGCTGGTGGGCAACGCAATGTCGGCGGTGGTGGCGACATGAATGCCGGGGGGAGCGGCGCCGGAGGAGCTGGTGGAATTACGGCAGGGACCCAGAATTCCGAGCAGATGATCCGGATTCTTCAGCAGATCGTCGCGTTGTTGAGCCAGGTCGTTGATGAATCTTCAGATTCTCACGATGAGGAGATGCCCAGTTGCGGTGGTGGCATGGGCGGAGGAGGTGACGTGGGTGGTTCCGATCCGGTGCTGCAGATTCTCGGCCAGATCTTGGATCTGCTCAGTGATATCGCCGGCACCGAGTCGGATGACACGGCTCCAAGAGAGGTGGCATGAGAGTGATAGGTTCGTGCGACGGGTTGTTCGATACGGCCGGGTCGCCTGAGGCAAGCCGTCTTTAAGCGAACCGATCATGTGTGACAGTGTCGGGAGGCCGAGCGTTCGATCTGTCGGCCCTGTCTAGGTGATCCTGCAATTGGGAGGAGCGGAACAATGGACGTTTGTGGCGCGGGTAGTAACCCGATGATGCAGCCTCAGGGGATCTCGGGCTGTGGTGGCGGTGGCGACTCGATGGGTGGTGGCTCCCATGGCGGAGGCTGCGGCGGCGCGCAGGGGGTGGACGGTGGCGGCAACGAAGAGATGATGCGGGTCCTCCAGCAGATCGTGGAATTGTTGGCTCAGATCACGGGCGAGGAGGAATCGGGCGGTAGTGGTCAGCTGCCGGTAGCGACCTAGATCCAAACATCGTTCAGGTGACATGGCCTGAGTGTCAATCAATGGCTGGGCATCGCCTCTCGATCCGTACGATTGAGGGGTGGTGTGGCTCGGGTTGAGGAGGCCGTTCGACCTGTGAAAGGCTTGAACAAATGCTAGATGGCGGCATGGCCATTGGCACGTCGGTTGCTGGTGGGTTGGGTCAAGGCCCGGCACCTTCTCCAACGGCTTCGGACAGGACTTTCGACGTAGCCCAGCAATTCGAAAACCTGCTTGATCGTCCTGCCGGAGCCAATGCGGAGATGAGCGTTGACCCGATAGTCGACGATGTCCTGATCGATGCCACCACACCCATGGACACCGTCGGCAAAATGATGAGCCATGCGATGGAGGGTGTCGAAAGCATAAGCATGGACAGCAGGGGAAGAGTTGACGAAATGCTCGAGACCTTGTCGTCGCTCAAAGGGGACTTCAGCGCGGCCCAGGGCACGAAGCTCATGCTGACCATGATCGAATTCGGCCATCTGACCATGCGCTGGGAGATGCTCGGCAAGATCGTCGGGCAATCGACGACGGGCTTGCAGACTTTGCTGCGAGGCGAATGACGAATTTGCCCCGTTTCGATGTCAGCCGCTGGCTCCTCGTTCTCCTGGTCTGTTGCTTGGGGGGCTGTGATGTCGATCTCTACACGGGACTTACCGAAAAACAGGCAAACGACATGCTTGCGATCCTTCTGAGGCATGGAATTGATGCAGGCAAGTCAATCGACAGCGATGATCTCCTGGCGATTAGAGTCGTCGAAAGCCGCTTCGCTGATGCCGTGGAGATCCTGAAAAGCCGCGGTTATCCACGCGCCGACTATGACAGTATCGGCGACATCTTCAAGAAGGAGGGCCTGGTCTCGTCGCCAATGGAGGAGCGTTTCCGCTTCGTCTACGCTCTAAGCCAGGAGCTTGCGGATACGATCTCCCGCATTGAGGGTGTGCTCGATGCCCGAGTGCATGTGGTCCTGCCGGATTCGGAAGACAACGGCGCCATACCATCCTCCGCTGCTGTTTTCGTGAAGCATTTGGAGGGAGCCCAGATCGACAAATCGGTTCCCGATATCAAAAACATCATCACCAACAGCATTGAAGGCCTTGCCTATGACAAGGTATCGGTGACCTTGTTTTCGTCGAATCAGGGAAACGCGCCAATTATCGATAACAGCATGATTGAATTCGCAGGAGTATTCATCGCCAGAACAAGTGGTGAACGTTTTCGTAATATTGTTGCTATCTACTCTCTGGTGATCGCTGTGGTATTTTTCCTTGCTGGGTTTTGCTTTTTCTACTTTTACGGAGCCAGCATAAGAAATGCCATTCAGGGTGCGAACTAGGACCACCGGCACCGACCCGGCTTTGTTGCGCGACGTCATCGCATTCAACTTTTCCGTCGTCGACTACATGTGCCGGGAACGGCTGAAGGCCTGTTTTGCCAGCACGGTCGACGACGATCTACTGATGATGCTGCAGCGAGAGCCGCGCATCCGCCGCCGGCTGTCGACGAAGTTCCTGAAGGAAGCGTCATTGCTTGACGAACCGGTCCTCGACTTCTCGCCGAGTCTTCGGCAGCTAGCGTTGCTCGACGGTACCGAGCTGTCCAGGATCGCTCGTTATGCCGGCGGTCTCTGGTATGCGCATGACATCTGCAGGCTCATCGCCAGATCGACGATTGCCAAGGTGAAGACGCATATCGGTGATGACGCCTACCGCTTCGTCGTCAAGCAGGGCGCGCTCAGCAAGCGCTCCGAAACGCCATTGGGTGGAGAGCGTGACCTCATTAGCAAGATCGACGGCACCGGCTTCGCATGTCTCGCTTCGTGGCTTGCTCTGGAGCCGAAAGGCTTGTCCGCGCGCGTGCTCCTTAAATTTCCTCCACGGAGTCCGCTTGAGCAGAGCTTGAAGCAGCGAGCGGAGAGACGGGATGCCGATACCGAGGCAGTCGCGATCTTGCGCCGCGTTCTCCGGCACGGCGACAGCCGATGGCATCGGTATGTGGCATGAGCGTTCTCCGCCTGAAGTCCGACGCCATGACCATCTCGCCGGATCAACGGATCATTTCGGCGGACGACTATCACGTGTGGCTTGCCGCGAACGAATGCCTCACTGCGGCGCGGGAGCAGGCGGCGTCGATCACTGACACGGCCGAGGCGGCCTACCAGGAAGAGCGTCGACAGGGCTACGAGGACGGCAAGAACGAAGCCAAAGCTGAACTGGCGGGCGAGGCCTACGAACTGGTCATGCGCCGCATCGACTACATCGCAAAGCTTGAAGCAGAGCTGATTGATCTCGTCGCGGATACGGCTGCAGCGATCATCGGCAAGGTCGATCATGAGGACATGATGACCGGCTTGGTGCGTACGGGCCTGGAGCGGCTAAAGCGCGGTTCCTCGGTGACAATCCGCGTCGAAAGCGGCCTGGCGCGCTACTTGCGGCAGCAGATCGATCTGCTCGCTCGCGATTATCCGGCCGTTGCCGCAATCGAGATCAGCGGGGAGCCGTCGCTTGGAAGCGGTCAGTGTCTGCTCGACACCGAGATGGGCACGATCGATGCCAGCGTCGACGTTCAACTGAGCGCCTTGCGTCAGGCGCTCAAGCGCGTCTTCGTCGAGACGTGACCAGGACCAATGCCCGCACCTTTCAATCATATCACATCAGGCCTTCGCAAGGCGACTGGCGATCTGTCGACCGTCATGCTCAAGGGGCGTGTCAAGCAGGTCGTCGGCACGGCCATTCATACAGCGCTCCCGTCAGCCCGCATCGGCGACATCTGCATGCTGCGGGACGTCGGTGCGGAGTTCGAATTGCCGGCCGAGGTCGTCAGCTTCACCGGCGAGACCGCCGTCCTGGTGCCGATTGGGGAAATGCGCGGCATCTCCTCGCGCACCGAAGTCATTCCCACCGGCCAGGCACAGGCCATTCCGGTCGGCGAGGCCCTGATAGGCCGCGTGCTCGACTGCATGGGCCAGCCGATCGATGGCCATGCCCGAGGCGCGCTGGTGACCGAAGGGCGCTATGCCATTCACCGTGAGCCGCCGCATCCCTTGACGCGCCGGATCATCCAACGCCCGCTGACCCTAGGCATCAGCGCGCTGGACGGCCTGTTGACCTGCGGCGAAGGCCAGAGGATCGGAATTTTCGCCGCAGCCGGCGTAGGAAAGTCGACATTGCTGACCATGATGGCACGCGGCGCGGATGTCGACGTGACCGTTCTGGCACTGATTGGCGAACGAGGCCGCGAGGTCCGTGAGTTCATCGAGCGTGACCTCGGTCCGGAGGGGCTGAAGACATCCATCGTCGTCTGTGCCACATCTGACAAAGCGCCGATGGAGCGCGCGCGTGCGGCCTATGTAGCGACGGCCATTGCCGAATACTTTCGGAGCCAGGGTAAAAAGGTGCTGCTCCTTATGGACAGCATCACGCGCTTTGCCCGCGCGCAGCGCGAAATCGGCCTCGCCGCCGGCGAGCCACCGGCCAGGCGCGGCTTTCCGCCTTCGGTCTTCGCCATCCTGCCGAAGCTCGTCGAGCGCTCAGGATCGGCCGATCGTGGATCGATCACGGCCTTCTATACCGTGCTGGTCGAGGGCGACGACATGACCGAACCGATTGCGGACGAGGTCAAGTCCCTCGTCGACGGTCATATCGTTCTGTCCAGCAAGCTGGCCGTCGCGGCACACTACCCAGCCATCGACATTCTCGCCAGCGCAAGTCGAGTCATGGGCGCTGTCACTGGATCCTCACACATTGAGGCCGCCGGCAAGATCCGTGCGCTTCTCGCCAAATTTGCCGATATCGAACTGCTCTTGAAGGTGGGCGAATATCAGGAGGGCTCGGACATGCTTGCGGATGAGGCCGTTCGCAAGATCGACTCAATTCGGCAATTCCTGTCTCAGGGACCTGACAGCTACGTGACCTTCGACGACACATTGGCGACCATGCAGGAGCTTGCGGCATGAATAGGCAAATCAAGCAGCTGCACGAGATCAAGACGATGCGAGAACAGATCGCTGTGCAGAGACAGGAGCGTGCCCGCGCAGCATTGGACGAGGCATTGCATCTTCTGGATCAAAAGAAGAACGAGATCGCTCTCTATAGTGAATGGCGCGTTCGGCGGGAGGACGAGCTCTACGCCACGATCGAGCGCGAAGGTGGCAACGTCCGCAAGATCGAACGCATGAACGACGAACTGCGAGGTCTTCACAAGGCGCAGAGCGTCATCGAGGAAGGCGTGCTCGAAGCAAGGCAAAAGGCGAAGGAAAAGCAACAAACGCTCGAAGCCGCAGTCCAGGAGCGACTCCGGACTTTCAGGGCCTGCAGGAAGTCCGAAGAGGTCCTGCGTCATGCCGAGGCCGATGCAGCGGCAGCGTCGGTCCGCCAACAGGACCGCGAGATCGACGACATGCCATATCGCGCCCGTCGGGCTATACTGACCACAAGCTCATGAAAGGCATATCGGCGCCCCCGCCGCCCCTTCGTCCCGACTCGCCGACAACATCGACAGCACGATCAGGGTCGACCGCCCGCCCGGGTCAGGCCGACGTGGACCGCTTCGATCAGTTCGTCAATCATGGGCGCCACGGCCAAAGGAAATCGGAGCCACATCACCGCGCGCACCACGCCCGCGGCGCCGATGGCGGTTTGCCGGCCCAGTCGTCCGATTCCGATCATGTCGTCCACCAGCGTCACCATCATTCGAACAGAGGAAGTGAACGAGTCCAGAAACGCCACGAGCAAAAGAAGTCGTCGGCCGAGCGTCTAGCGGGCGATGAGCGTCCGGCCGACGACGGCGCGCCCGACATGGAAACGCCATGCGCTCCGGCATCATCGACGGACGAGGCCGTTCCGGAGACGCAAGCAAGAAGGTCCGGCGGCGTCCATGAGCGTTTGGATAGCGCAACCAAAGATGAACCAGGCAATGAATTGGACGGCGACG
>JBPCVQ010000156.1:0-2998 GCA_051010395.1 Geminicoccaceae bacterium
CGACCAGCACGCAGTTGCGCTGATGCTCAAGGAAGTTGCCGGTGGAAAGGTCGCGGATCAAAGTCTCGTTGATCGGCGAGCCTTCGAACACGAAGTCGTCAATGTCCTTGGCGAGCGGCATTTTGGCGATGGTCATCTGATATTTAATCGAGCGCGCCTGCTTCTCTGAGATCTCGGCGGTAAGCAGATCACCGACAATCCTCTCCGGCTCATGCTGACGCTTGACCGCGGTCGCCAGGATCTCGTCATAGGACGCCTTCATGCCGTAGAGCTTGAGGGTGCTCATGGTCGTGAGAATTTCGGAACGTTCCATCAAACAGCCCTCCTCAGGCGGTCGTAACGGGCACAGTCGGCCACGGGTTCATGACGAAGCTTCAAGGCGGATTGCGCAACATGAAGTCTGGAAATTTCTGAGAGTTGATCTCAGACATCGAAGTTTTCCCATTTGATGTATCGTCGATCTGTAGCAGCCCATTCATCATCGATTTCAGCGAGGACTGCGGAGACGAGTCGCAGGAGCGAGTCTTCGTTTGGGAAGACACGGACCTTGGCCGTGCGTCTTTTGATCTCCTGCTGTACGGCGCGTTCGATCGGATTTGAGGTGCGCAGCCGGCGCCGATGAGCTTCCGGCAACGAGAAGACGGCAAGGCCTTCTTGGATATTGGTCTCGAGCCAGGCGGCGAGATCGGGTGCCGTCTTGGTGTAGCTTTCGACCAGTTGGTTGAGCGCTTCCTTGGCGTCATTGAGGTTCGCTGCGTTCCATACCCGGCGAAGCTCCGCGCCAATCCTCTTCCTGATCACCTGGTTCGGAGCGTGATGGATGGCGTTCTGGGCGAGATGGAACTGGCAACGCTGCCAGACGGCTCCCGACAGAACGGCCTTTCTGGCGGCATTGAGCCCGCTATGGTCGTCGCTGACCACGAAGGTCACCCCGCGCAGGCCGCGCGCCACCAGACTGTCGAGAAAATCGCGCCAGTGAACCTCGGCCTCGGACAGCTTCACTGACACCCCAAGGATCCGCCGATTGCCCTCCTTGTCGATGCCGATCGCCGAGAGCACGGCGGCATCACGCACCACGCCGCCCTTGCGGACTTTCTCGTAGCGGGCATCCAGCATCAGATAGGGAAAGGCGCCGAGCTCGCGCGTGCGCCACGCCTCCAGCTCCTCATCAAGAAGGGCTGCCGCACGGCTGACCTGGCTGGACGACAGGCTTTTCAGGCCAAACTCGGCCATGACCTTTTCGGCATCGCGGGTCGACACGCCTTTGACGTACATCTCGGCGACCGCAAGCATCACGGCGCGGCACGACCGGCGGCCGCGTTCCAGGGATTTCGGATAGAAGGGCTCGCCGTCATGATCCTTGGTCTTGGGCACATCAAGGCTGATGGTGCCGGCCGGCGTGTCGAGGGTCTTGTTCTTGTAGCCATTGGCGTAGCCGCGCCGTCCTGATGTCCGCTCATACAACCCAGCCTCGAGATATTGCTCCCGCTCCAGGCGCAAGGCGAGATTGAATAGCTGGCCGAAAACACCGGCCATGCAATCCGGCCCTTGGTTGATCAGCTGTTCCATCAAAGCGCTGACGATCCTATCCTGTGGCTCCGGCATCCTGGTCTCTCCGTTGTTTGAACAGTTCGGAAAAACCGGGATGTCGACCTTTTGAATAGTCCGGCTGGCCAACTGGCTGTGGATTTGACGCTTCTCCAAGAGAGAAGCTTGGACAACGCTACGCGTTGACCACATAGCCCACAGCCTCCAACAACAACCTCTTCTTCTTCTCTTCTTGAAGAAAGAAACCAAAAGGCCTGAAGATCAGTTCCTAACGAATTTCCATACTTGGTGTTACACCGCCTTTGGACGTAGCGGCGACGGGCGGTCACTGCGGTGGCCGCCCTACTTTTCTGAATTTGATAGTGGGATGTTATCCCGTGCGCTCTAATGCATCGAGGGCTTGCTTCAACAGCGCGTAGTGTTTCAGCCCCTTCGTTTTCGCAAGCTGCTTAAAACGATGTTCGAGGCTGGTCTGAACCCGCAAATTGAGCTGCTTCCACTCTTCTGTCTCAGCAGGCGCTTTCGCCTCGCGGCTCGGATAGGTGCCGATGGGCTGACGATCGCTGACTGGCTGTTTTGCCTTAGGCTTGGGCTTGAAATCGTCGAGTGGCTTGTCATCAACCAAGTCACCGAAGTCTAATGGCGTGCGTTCTGTTCCAGCCACTTACGCTACCTCTCTGTGCCGACTTTCTTCTTCATTGGCTCGCAGGATTTCAACGATCTCGTTTTTCAGGGCATCGATATTCGCTACGGCATCTCGGAGTTTGTAGACGGACGATGGGTCGAGGTCATAAAGCGCCCCACCGGTGGAATGGACCGTTCGTAACGATTCACGCTCGATGAGTTGGGTGTTGAAAACCAGGTCGCCTAGATTATCAGCAATTTGTCCTTGGATATGGCTGGCGGTACGACCTTCGGCTGCGGCCTTTACCCTCGTAAAAAGGATGCGGAACGGTATTTTTCGCCGCGAGGTTTTTTCGATCACCTTTAGATTTTTGATGATATCGATACCGCAGTCAGCGTCCTGTTGATCTTTTTGCATTGGAATCACAACGAGATCAGACAGGCTAATTGCGTTCGAAACACGTTGTGAGGCGATACCTTCAAGATCGACGATGACAAATGGCGCCTGCGCAGCTGCTTCTTCTATCTCATCGACGATTTCATCCTCGCCCTGATTTTTAATGACTGTCAGACGGTCGGGCATCAATGGGTGATCAGCCCCTCGGTAAATCGGGATTGTTTTATCAATCGCGTCAGGCTTCGAAGCCCATTTGCACATCGGACTATTGGGATCAGCGTCGATCACGATGACATCTGTCGAACGAGCAAGCTGACATGCCAGATGCAAAGCGCTTGTTGTCTTGCCGGAGCCGCCTTTCCGATTAGCGAACGAAATCACGGGCATGTCTTAAGAAACCTTTCGGTTGGATCAAAGAATGATGCCGAG
>JBPCVQ010000157.1:0-5269 GCA_051010395.1 Geminicoccaceae bacterium
GTAGAAACTGGTTCCGCATAGGGCGGTTTTTTAGATTTTCACTCCATATTGAGCTGTTTTCTGGAAGCAATTTCTAACAGAACCCGCCGCTAGGCTGAGCTTCGGACTTTATCAACAAAATCTGCCATTTCCTGCCGTTAGCAAAGGCGAGCAAGACGTGTGAGTCCTAAGTGTTCGGTCCGGGGGGGCAGATTGAGTTTGAATCGTTTTGGTTCCTTCGTCCACTGCTGAATGACGAATTCGTAGGGCGTTAGACCCCGCAGTGTCTTCAGCCGCCTGGCATGGTTATAGGCGTCGATGAACAACTGAAGGTGCCGCCGAGGCTCGTCATGTGGCTGGCGTAGTAGAAGCGCTTGGCGGTAGCATTCTTGATGGTCCGGTTCATGCGCTCGACCTGACCGTTCCTCGGGCAAACAGTCCCCCAGACTGTTTTCTGATCCTCGTCACTCCCCGGGTGGTTCGGCTTGATCAAACGGTGCTCGATCCCATTCTCTCCATAGATGCGATCGAACAGATGGCGTTTGCCCTCTTCGGCCCCATTCATGCGTCCGCTACGAACCCTCGATTCTTCCACTTCTGCACGGTCGTCGGACTGACGCCATGACGTGCTGCCAGAACCCTCACGCTCTCCTGGCTACGCTGGATCGCGAGACGAGTTGCCTCCGTCGTTCTGGCGCTGCCGTGTAGAAGCTCGCCCAAAGTGCATTCCTCCAGATAGGGCGATCTCTCGTATCACCACACCCCGGGATCGAGCACCTAGGACCAAGGCGCCGCTGGCTTATGTCCATTACAGCTTCATGTTTTCAGTGCCTGATACGCCGCTACGGAGGTCCATACTTGATGAATATCGGAACTTGTACTACGAATTTGCGACAAATACATATCGTTTTGACTCGTTCGGCCGAGTCTCGTTGCTGCAAACGAAGAGGGCATTGCGATGCGTACGCACAGCTTCCTATCATATGGGGCACTCTTGCTTTTGATATGTTGCGTCGCCAGTCCAAGCATTGCGGCTGAACGTGTAGCGCTTGTGATTGGCAACAGTGCGTATGTATCTTCCGGCGTTTTGGAAACTCCAAGCAATGATGCGTTAGTTGTCGGCGACACGTTAACCGATGTCGGGTTCGATGTTGAACTCGGTTTCGACCTTAGCCAACAAGCTATGGAAACTGCACTTCGCGACTTCACGGAAAGGGCCCGCACCGCCGATGCAGCGCTCATTTATTTCGCAGGCTTGGGGCTCCAGTTCGGTGGTCAGAACTATGTGCTCGCAACCGACGCCGAACTGAACAGCCGGGATGATCTGGCGACGCAGGCTGTACCCGTCGACAGCCTTCTGAAAGGCGTTGCTAAAGCCGAAAAGGCCGGGATTGTCATTCTGGATGCTTCACGGCCCAATCCCTTGGCTGATGGTCTGCGCGATACGTTAGGTCCAGACGGCGCGATATTGCTTCCTCCGGGCATGGGTGCGATCGACAATATTCCGAACGACACCCTTGTGGCCTTCCCGACGCGGTTCAACAGTGTTGTTCGAGATGATGATTCGAAGCTTGGTCGTTACACCCAGGCCCTGGCGCGCCATGTCGGTGAACCCGGACTTGAGCTGACCTTCCTGTTTCGCAAGATCAGGCACACGGTGCTTGAGTTCTCTGTCAATCAGCAGGAGCCGCAAACCCTGGACAATCTGGGCATTGAGCCATTCTACTTCGCTGATCCTGCTCGCAATAGATCTCCGGAAATGGGGCTCATTCGCCCTATGACCGTTGCCGACAATGTTGGTTCGGTCGAGGTTGATATCACCGAACCGATTGACCCGGATGGCGATCCGCTGAGTGTCAAGATTAGAGGCCTGCCTGCGGTTGGTGTTCTCGACTATGAAGACGAACCGCTTGAGGTTGGCAAAGTGCTGACAGTGGGACAGCTGCAGCAACTCTCCTACTCGCCGGAGCAAGGGGAAATCGGTGATGCCGGCACATTTTCCTTTTCGGTGCAGGACGGGCAGGGCGGCTATGCTACGGGACATGTGCCTATCACGATCATCCTGCCGAACAGGGCGCCAGTCGTCAGAGATTTGGTTTCGCCTGCGATACCGCTTGGCATCGCGTCTCCGGTAGATCCCGATGGCGACGTGTTGATGATCGACGTCCTTACCGTGCCGACCATCGGCGAGATCAAAGACGGTGAGCGAACTGTCCAAATCGGTGACAGGCTGACGGTCGAAGCGCTCACCGCTCTGACACTGGACGTGAAGGATGGTGCCGCCGGGGAGTTTGCTTACGAGGTCTCGGACGGCAAGGGGGGCATGTCCGGTGCCGTGCTTCGGGTCGACGCATTCGGTCGTGGCCTGTCCGCGCCGGCGCAGGAGACGGCCGACAGTCCTGCCGCCGACAATCCTGCGAACGAGGTCGCTCCTCCTGATGAAGCCGTCATGGCCGCGGCCGAAGAAGCCGACTTTCTGGTCACCTCTTCGAACTCCAACATCAGGAAGAAAGCTGACATCAAAGGCACCTGGCTGACGTCGGTGCCAGCCGGCACTGTCTTGAAGCGGCTGGCCAAGGCCGATGATGCAGACTGGTTTGAAGTCGAGACCATTAGCGGGCAGAAGGGCTTTATCTCGGCGGCCTTGGTCGAGCCGCGGGGGACGCTTGGCGGGGCGACCCTAGCCACAGGAGGACCGGCGGCAACGACCGACGGTACGCGAGAGATCACGATCGCGGCCCTCGACGGGAAGCCTGATTTCCTGAGCCCTTTCTCCGAATGCGACCACTGCCCGACGATGATCGCTGCGCCTCCTGGACGATTCATCATGGGGTCGGATGATGGCGAAGCCAGCGAACTGCCGACGAGGGAGATCGTGATCGATACGCCCTTTGCCATCGGTAAGTTCGAAATTACGGCTGCCGAATGGCAGGCTTGCGTCGATGCCGAGGCCTGTCCAGAGGTGGCCCATCTGGCGCCCGAGGATCGAAATAAGCCGATCAAGAACATCAGCGTTCCGGATGCTCTGGCCTATCTCGAATGGCTCTCATCGGTGACTGGCAAATCTTACCGCCTGCCGACCGAGGCTGAGTGGGAATATGCTGCGCGAGGGGGAACGACGACCACATACTGGTGGGGCAACGACAATCAGGAGGGTTCTGCCAACTGCGCGGATTGTGGGGAGCCTTGGGATCGAAAGCAGCCCGAGCCCGTTGGCAGCTATGACGCCAATCCATTCGGCCTCCACGATGTAAACGGGGGCGTCAGTGAATGGGTGTCCGATTGCTGGTTCGAGGACTATGCAAAGGCGCCTGGTGATGCGCGTGCCAGGGTCGTACCTGGTTGCCGCCAGCAGGCATTGCGCGGTGGATCATGGAAAAACAAGGCGAGTGACATCACGTCTTCCAGGCGAATTAGCTATGATGCCAGGGTCCGCTATTACACGAACGGATTTCGGGCCGCGCGCGACCTCGACTGAAGGGCATTGAAGAAGCGAGCCGAAAAATCCTTGGTCCGCCGTCCTTACCTTTCGAGAGTAGCTTGCCGCTTGGCAAGAAATGCGCCTTCGGCCCTTGGAGTACGTTCGCTGGTGAGTACGCACAATCGTCAATCACTCTCGACGATCACCAAAGCGAAAATTGGGCTGGCGCGAGGATGGTGCTGACGAGGTAATTGCAAGGTCCGGGGCCCTTGGAAAAGCGAGCTGGCAGGTTTTGGATTTTGGTCATCCGAAGATGAGGGCAAGGGGCCCACGGCAATGAAAGGGAGGCCGCAGATGAGGCAGTGGAGATATGCGATGGTGATTGCCGCAATGAGCGCGATCTCGCCATGCCTTGCGGAGAATGCACCGTCACCTCCGGATGCCAAGCTCTACATCATCTGGCCGAGAGACGGTTCGGTGATCGAAGGGGGAAAACTCTGGCTTCGGATGGGGCTCCGTGAGATGGGCGTTGCGCCAGCAGGTGTCGAGATGGAAGGCACCGGCCATCATCATGTGCTCATCGATACAGACATTCCGCCATTGGATGAGCCGATTCCCGCTGATGATAATCATTTGCATTTCGGGCTGGGCCACTCCGAGGCGCGCATATCAGGACTGGCACCAGGCGAACACACCCTGCAGTTGATTCTTGGGGATCACAACCATGTCCCGCATGAACCGCCCGTGGTTTCGAAGAAAATCACGATCACCGTCCAGCCCTAGCGATCTGACGACCAGATGCTGATCGAGAGTTTGTTTCAGCGAAGCGCAACGATTGAGGAGGTAGCCGCCGTGAAGGTAACAAGGATGGCGTTGCTCGCGATGCTGATGCTCGCGCCATGGACAAGTTCAGCGGGTGAAACCCCGGCGCCACCCAATGCCCATCTGTATATTGGCTGGCCGAATGATGGCGAGGTGATCCAGACTGGTGGTGTCGATCCGTTTCGTGTTTGGTTCGGCTTGCGCATGATGGGGATAGCTCCTGCAGGCGTCGAAGCTGAAGGTGCCGGCCATCATCACCTTTTAGTTGATACAGACATTCCGCCATTGGACGAACCGATTCCAGCCGATGAGAACTATCTGCATTTTGGGCTGGGGCAGACCGAAACAGAACTCGTTCTGCCGCGTGGGCAGCATACGCTGCAACTTCTTATGGGTGACCATAACCATATTCCTCACAACCCGCCGGTCATGTCGGAACGGATCACCATCACTGTGGAATGACGCACCGCCCAGTGTGGGAGCGGGAAAGAGGTAAGGGCGAACCGGTTGTAACTTCCAGAGAAGTTGGATCCTTTTATAAACACCATGAGCTGCCGAAAGGGGCGAATGGTGGGAGAAGACCGGCACCGAGGGTGATCTTCTCGAACGGATCGCGGATGAGGGTATCTCTCGCTCGTGCACCGGGCTCAGTCCGCTACATGGCGCATAGTAGGGGTGCGTTCTTCGCGTACATCGAGAATTTCTACAATCGCCAATGGCGCCACTTGAGCATCGGATATCGTACGGCAGCACAAGCAAGGATGGACGGCACCATGGCTTTGGCGCCGGTCATCATATTCGTGCGAGAATCGTTTAGTACCCTCCTTCCTTCCGCCTGTTCGGCTCATATCATGGGCACGAATTCCGCATCGACGCCCTTATTTCAATATATATACAGGGTCAAATTCAAATGGTGGTTTGGCTCACCACCCCTCAATTTATCCAGACGTCCCAAAGTTTGGGTATGGTTGCGAAGCCGGCGATACATCGGCGCAGGAAGCGCAGGCCTTGCTTGAAGAAAGAGCAAAGGGACCTTCGTTGTTTCCT
>JBPCVQ010000158.1:0-15232 GCA_051010395.1 Geminicoccaceae bacterium
GATCACCCAGCGACGAAGGCGCATCTTGAACCATCGCCACCAGGCATCGAAACGACGCTGCATCGGCTCGGGCGTTCGCCACCAGACGATGTCGATCACCCTGTCGACCGTCTTGTTGATCACCAGATCCAGGCCCATGCGCTCGAAAACGAAGAGGGCGCCGCGCGCCAGCTGCCGCCTGAGAAACAGGATCGCCACGACCGGCAGACTACCGAGCCAGGGCAGGACGAAGGTGACACCGAAAAGAGCGGCGATCAGAAATCCGCTGATGACGAACAGCGCCGCGGTGGCGATCACCGCCGGCACGAGCATCGCCACCTTGATCCAGAACGTCTGCCGCCGCCAGCGGACCCAGGCGCGGAGACCACGCATGCGCGCCCAGCGACGCGCGTCGATGAGGGCGTGATGCAGCCAGTAGCGCTGCCGTCTGGTCATCAAGAGCGGCAGGATCCAGGCGGTTACGGTTTTGTTGATCAGGCGGAATAGCGCCTTCACGGTCAGCAGCAGCGATTGCGCCAGAGCCTGCAGCAGATTTTTCTTGGTGAAGAGCGCCTGGATCTTGAGCAGGAGAAGCCAGCCCTTCTTCCAAAGAAGAAGGATAAGCGGCGTCAAAATGCTGTCCGCGAAGAAAAATGTCGCAAGAGCCACGACGATGATCAGCAGAAATGACGTCATTCGCGGATCATCACATCATTCCCCACATTCGATCCACACCGACAGGTGATCAGCGACGCTCTCACTTTAGAGAAGTTGACGTGAACATGCATTGAATGGGCCCAAAGGTCCGCTCGGTAGCGGCTTGAGCTGAGTGCGCCTGTGATCTGGGCTTTCAGGCCGCATCCTTGACCGCGGAATTCATCCGTTGCATTTTTGGTATATTAAATTTTGTCAGCTAGGAATTGAAAAGGTGTTTCACCATGTATTTTGCAAATAGGCATAGTGGGTCAATAGATCCGGTATGCACTCGGGCTGGATGCTCGGGGTTTCCCCGAGATGACAAGCTAGGTTTATGTGGCGTGGCTCTTGTCTTTCTCATCGCCCTTGGCCTTACCGGGTGCAATGCAACCGGAGGGGGGGGAGAAGACGCTTCGTCGGTTCAGCACGAGGCCGGGGCTCCACCGGCGCAGGAACGCCACATACTTATTGAACGCAACAAGCCTATCGGCTATGCGTCGCGCCTTTTCGCTGGGCCGGGGCAGCAGCTGCCGGGAAGCTACAGGGCTTATGGTATCGTCGCTTTCAAATCGCGGGCTACGGAATATGATCGCGATCGCCACCTGACGATTTGTAAAGCCTATTACAGCAGCCTTTCATCCTCTTCGACACTGGCTGAGAAGCACGACATTCCAAGGTCCAGGCAGATGGTGACAGTCTGGCCTATCGAGACCGACGCCGCCGCGCAGGCACTCGAAAGTGGCGAGGAAGAGGAGATTTGTGACAGCGCGGTCGACCACTACGATCTTGAGCGAGCTTCGGTTGACCGCAATGACCCTGCCTTCAATCGCCATGTGAACGATGGGCGGGGCCCCTTTCTTCTCGCTTGGTCACCCACCAACAAGGTCGGCGAACTGAATGTCGAGGTTCTGATATTGGACCTCTCCTATGTGGACACCTACGCTCAGGCACAGCGCATGTTTCACCTCTGGGTCGACGAAATTCAGGGTGATATTTCGCTCTGGGACCAGGAAGGCTGGGACGTGCCTCAGCTTCAATCAAAGATCAGGCGGCTAAGTGCAGGCCTTGGCATGCTTGCAGACCGCCATGGCAAAAACCTCCTCGCCTTCTTCGACGGGCGCGGCTGATCGAACGGAGAGCATCATGCCAGACTATCTGTTCAAGCTTGGCTTCATCACCCTTCTAGGGCTGATCCTTGGGATTGCGCTTGCGATCTTCGCCGCCCCTGAGAGCGCAGGCGGCTATGCTTTCCTGGTTCTCCTCGTGCTGATCCCAGCTCTGGCCTTGGAAAAGTTTGTGCAGTGGTGGCGATCGAGATGAGCATGCCTGTACCTTGTGACTTGTGACCGGCAAAAACGAAAAGGGCGCCGCTTCAGCGACGCCCTTCTCTACCCGTGGGAGATTTTGGTGCTCAGTAAGCGTTGGGGTCACTAAAGCCGACAAATAGCGTTCTGAAGATGATGCGGAGATCGAACAGCAGCGACCAGTTGTCGATATAATAGAGGTCGTAGCGTACGCGCTGTTCCATTTTCTCCAGGGTCTCTGTCTCGCCGCGCAGACCGTTGACCTGTGCCCAGCCGGTGATGCCTGGTTTCACCTTGTGACGGGCGAGATATTCGTCGATTACACCCGCATATTGCTCATTATGGGCGACCGCATGCGGGCGCGGGCCGACGATCGACATATTGCCGTTGAGGACGTTCATGAACTGCGGCAATTCGTCGAGGGACGTGCGCCTGATGAAACGGCCGATGCGGGTGATGCGCGGATCTTGCTTGGTCGCTTGCGGCACGTGACTGTCAGCGCTGCAGCGATCCGTGTACATGCTCCTGAATTTCAGGACCTCGATCACTTCATTGTTGAAGCCGTATCGTTTTTGCCTGAAAAGCACGGGCCCGCGGCTGTCCAGCTTGATCAGCGCTGCGATCACCAGCAGAAGCGGGCTGATCATGAAGAGGATGAAACCCGCCAGCACCCGATCCTCGATACCCTTCAGAATAAGTCCCCAGCCGGTCAGGGGCTTCTCGAAGACGTTGAGCATCGGCACACCGCCGACATGAGAGACCGAGCGATCCGGCAGATGAAAGCCGATCATATCGGTGCAGATGCGCACGTCGATCGGCAGGGAACGGAGGGTCTTCATGAGTTCGAGGATACGTTGCTCTGCGCTGCATGGCAGTGCCACGATCACCTGATCGATCATGCTGCGCCTTGCGGTCTCCACCAGATCGTCGATGCCACCGAGCACTGGATAACCGGCCACGGAGCTGATGCTGTCAGCATCGCGTTTCAGATCGGTAAAGACGCCGACGATACGCTCGGCCTGACTGCGGTTGGCGGTCATGTGCTCGATCAGGCGCTTACCGTGCGGGCCGGTGCCGACGATCGCCACATTGCGGGCGAGACGGCCGGCCTGCTGCCAGCGCATTATCTGATGGCGGAGCAGAATGCGCGTGGCGAACAGGCCGACGAAGCCATAGCCGAACCACATGGCGACCCAGAGGCGGGAGCTGGCGACGAAAGGCACTTTCGCGAGAACTCCAAGGGCCAGCAGGCCGATCATCACCAGCGCCCAGCAACCGAGTATCCGCGAGGTCTGGGTGTAGAAGTTGGTCAGCCTGTTGAAGTCGTAGAGGTTGGCGAGCTGAAAGATATTGACGGTCAAGAGTGCTGCGATCACGCAACCATAGACCTGGAAGGTTCCGAGATCATCGAAATCGCGAAATCGTGTGATGTAGGCGACCAGGGAAGCCAGGATGACGACCATTGTGTCCGACAGCCTGAGCATGCCGACCACCACGCCCGGCAAGAGCCAGTCACGACGATAATGCCCCATGCCCTCGAAGACGGATCGCCTGCCGCTCATAGAGCCTTGACCCGCACATGATGAGCATGTGCTGAATGCACCCTTTTCGAATTTGACGTCACAAAAATCGGCGACACAAATATCACCCTTCCGCCTGACTTGATTGCTTCCAACGATCACCAGCGGCAAACGCTGTGTTTATCCTTCCAAGGCGCTCATTTTTCAACCGTGTGGTTTGTTATCAACCATTGCGGCTGCTGGACTTTTGTGCGGTCTCTTAATGCAACGTCTCAAGTTGGTCCGCAAGAGGCGGCGGTGGCGAGATCGTGTTATTCCCATGGGTTTTTCGGGTATCACGCCAGTCTCGGCAGCGAATGTGGCGCCATGGCAACAGGCGTGTCTTCGGCGTGTCAGGCGGTGTCATCGAGCATGATCACCGGACCTCCGGCGGCTTCGGCGTCGGCAGCTTCATGGGTAACGAGTAAGGTCGGCAGGCCGGCTTCGCGTGCGTGATCGAACACGAAACGTCGGACACGTTCTCTCAGATCCCGATCAAGCTTGCCGAAAGGCTCGTCCAGAAGCAGGCAGCGTGGTGCGGCCAGAAGAGTGCGCATCAGCGCCACACGCGCCCGCTGGCCGCCGGAAAGGCTTGCTGGGTCCCGGTCGGCAAAGCCTTCGAGGCCGGCTTCGGTCAAGGCGGCTTCCATCCGTTCTAATCGCTCGCGTCGTGGGCGGATCGTTGATGGCAGCGCGAACAGCAGATTCTCCCCAACCGAGAGATGGGGAAACAGGAGATCGTCCTGGAAAAGAATGCCGACCCGGCGGCGCTCGGGCGGGAGATCGCCAATCTCCTGGCCATCCAGGCGCAAGGCGCCCTTGGTTTCGAAAATCGGCTCGAGTGTGCCGCAGATCTGCGACAAGAGGCTGGACTTGCCGCAGCCGCTCGGACCCATGATGGTCGTGATATCACCCGGCGCCACGCTGAGATCGAATTTTTCGAACAGGCGGTGGCCGCCGACCTCGATCGAAATCTGTTCGAGAACCAAGCCTTTCATGCCGGTTTGCCGATGGCCATGGCGCGACGATGGCGAAAGCGCCAGGCGGGGATGAGGGTTGCGAGCGCGAAGCCGATCAGCGGCAAAGCGGCCAGCACGATCGCGAACAGGCCGACCACGCGCCGATTGCCGCCGGCTGCGAGGCTGAGGGCTTCCGTCGTCAAGGTCGACAGTCGTCCGGCACCGATGAACTGGGTCGGAAGAAACTGGGCGACACTGACCGCAAAGCCGACGGCTGATGCGATCAGCACGGGGCGAAGAAGCATGGCCAGTCTGATCCGGAACAGAACGCGGAGCGGCGATGTGCCGAGCATGAGGGCAATGCGGATATAGCGCGGGTCCAGGGCGCGGTAAGCATCGGCAAGGGCGAGGAAAACATAAGGCAGCACGAACAGCAGATGGCTCCAGATCAATCCGACCCAATCGCCATCCAGCCTCGCCCATACGAGAACCACCTGGACGCCGAACAGAAAGCCGATCTGCGGAATGAGAAGCGGGATGTAGATCAGGGTGAGGGCGCCCGGCCCGGGCCGGCACTGCTGGCTGCTTTCATGTTCGAGGCAACCGATCAACAGAACGAGGGCGATGAGGGTGGCGGCAAGGCCGACGACGAGGGTGGTCCAGGCGGGCTCGATCAGGCTGTCCACCTGGGCCATCCAGGTTTTCAATGAGAGCGTCTCCGGCAGGGACGAGGGGAAGCGCCAGCGTCCGGCGATCGACCAGGCAAGCAGGCTGAGCAGGCTGCCGCCGGCCAGGCAAAAGACCAAGGTGAGGCCGCTCCAGCCGGAAATCCTGGCCCCGCGACCGGCGCCGCCGCGGCGGCCGCCGAACAGCCAGGGCCTGAAGAGATGGGTGGAGGCGACTTCGACCAGCCGCCAGCAGACGATGGCGCCAAGAACGATAAGGAGCTGCAGGATGGCGCCGGCCGCCGCCTGAAAGCGCATGGTCAGCTCCGGATCATTGAACCAGCGAAGGACCATCGGAGCGAGCGTCGGCGGTGTTGTCGGGCCGAGCACCATCGCCATGTCCACGACGGAGAGCGAGAATGCGAGCACCGCATAGAGGGGGAGGCGGATTTGCGGGTAGACAACTGGCAGCACCAGCTTCAGCCAGGCCTGCACCGGGCCGTAGCCGAGGGACCTGGCCATGCGGATCTGGTCGTCAGCACGGATCTGGCCGAGGGCGGCGAACGTCATCAGGAGCAGAAACGGCATCTCCTTGATGATCAGGCCTAAAGCAAGGGCGATGCCAAAGGGACCCTGCACGAGAGCGATGTCCGGCGGCGTCTGCCAGCCCGACGGCCAGGGAGAGATCAGCCTGGCAATCCAGCCGGACGGAGAGAGGAGAAAAGCGAGCCCGACGGCCATCGCAAGGTGAGGAACGGCGAGTAGCGGCGTCATCGCGCGTTTGGCGCGGCTGAAGGCAATGGTGCCGTGACCGCTGGCGAAGACCAGCACAGTCAAAAGAAAGGCGATCGCGGTCGAGCCGATGCCGGTCAAGAGGGTGAGGCCGATGGCCTTGCCGAGGCCGGGCGTCGCGAACAGAGACCGCCATGGTTCCAGCGAAAAGTGCTCGCCGCCAAGCGACGGGAGATAGCCGAACGCCGGAAGCAATGTGCCGATCAAGCCGGCGACGATCGGTCCGAGAAAGAGAAGTAGGGTGATGCCCGGAAAGAAACGAAGCCAGTCCCGCCGCTTGCCGGACACCATCAAGGGCGTCGTCCGCCTCGTTGGCAAAGGCCTTTTTGTATCAGCTGCTAAAGCGGCGAAGCCACTCCGCTTCGATCCGGGTCATCCAGGAGGGGTGCGGCTCGGGCAGAACCGGGGTCAGCTCCTCCGGAGAAAGGGTGGCGACGCCGCGCGGCAAGGCTTCGAAACGTGCGCGGTCTTCCGGATCAAGGCTGGTGACATCCAGCACCGTCCAGTCTCCCCATCCCAGGGGATCCTGCTTTTTCGCCTGCGCCTCCGGCGACATCAGGAAGTTGGCGACCACCTGGCTTCCTGCTTTATGCGCAGCATTAAACGGGATCGCGACGAAGTGGGTATTGCCGATCGAGCCCGCCTTCGGAATGAAGGTGCGTATGCTTTCGGGCAGGGTGCCGGCGTTGATCGCGGCCGATGCTTCGGCCGGATTGAAAGCCATGGAAAAATCGACCTCGCCGTCATCGAGCAGCTGGTGCAGACCCGGACCATTGGCGGGGTAGGTCTCGCCCTTGCGCCAAAGCGAAGGGCGAACATCCTCGAGCGCTTGCCAGAGACCCGCCGTCACCGCCCCGAAGTCGACGTCGTCGACCGGATTCTGCAGGATCGCAGGGTCGTCGATGAAGGCGATCATCAGATGCTTCAAGAAGGTCGAGCCGATGAAATCCGGTGGTGACGGATGGGTGAATCGGCCAGGATTGGCCTTCGCCCAGGCCAGAAGCTCCTGGATCGATTGCGGCGGCTCGCTGATGCTCGCCGTATCATGAAAAAAGACGAACTGCGCCATGCCCCATGGCGCTTCCAACCCTTCGGTGGGGACGGTGAAATCCAGCACCGTCGTCGGTTTTCCCTCGACATCGATATAGGAGAAATTCGGGAGGTCGTTGGCAAAAGGGCCGAACAGCAGGTCTTGTCGCTTCATCGAAGCGAAATTCTCGCCGTTGATCCAGATCAGATCGATCGAGCCGCCCTCATCACGCCCTGCTGTTTTCTCGGCGAGTACACGGGCCACCGCCTCAGCCGTATCGGCCAGCTTGACATGTTTGAGCGTGACCCCGAAGCGGTTCTCGACCTCGTCACCCACCCAGTCGATGTAGTCATTGATCGTCTCATCGCCGCCCCAGGCATTGAAATAGACGGTCTGACCTTCGGCTTCAGCAAGAACGCTCTCCCAGGACAGCTTGTCCGCCGCAGTCAGCGGGCTGATGCCGAGCGTCGCTATGAAAAAAACGGCGGTTAGAAAGCGGGTCATGTGATCTCGTCCAGAACTGTCGGGCATCAAGCCTGTGTGCGATATTAGGCATTATAGACAAGCCTGCCCTTGCGTCACCCTGGAAGCGTCGGCTGCTGACCCAGCTGTGATCGAGCGGGGCTTCTATCGAAAGGCGGAAATTTTGTCTGACGTAGGTTTTCCGGGCATTATTGCGATTTAGAGATTGTTAACGATGATTGTGTTAGTCATGACGCCGATGAGCAGGGGCGAGATGATCAGGGCGAATTGGGGTGGCATGCGATGATTGACGGATTGGATGGCTGAACGGGTAGCATTCTACGCGCCGCTGAAGCCGCCTGATCATCCTATTCCCTCCGGCGATCGCCGGATGGCTCGTTCTCTGATGATGGCGCTGAAGCTGAGAGGCCATGAGGTCGAGCTTGCGAGCCGGTTACGCAGTTTCGATCGGGACGGCAATTCCGTGCGCCAAGCGCGGATAGAACGCCTGGGCAAACGCATCGCTGATCGGTTGATCGGACGTTACAGGAAACTGCCAAGGAGCCAATGCCCGAAAGCTTGGGTTACCTATCATGCATATCACAAATCGCCGGATTGGCTGGGCCCGATGGTGCGGCGTGCGCTGAACATTCCTTATCTTTTGATCGAAACCTCCTTTGCCCGAAAGCAGGCGGGTGGCCCCTGGGATCTTGGTCACCGGTCTGCCGAAGCCGCGATTCGGACGGCCGACCTAACCCTCGCCATGACTGCGGTGGATGAGGCTGGCCTCTCACCTCTCATTGAGCCACCGCACGAGCTCAGGAAGTTGCCACCTTTTCTGGATCTGACACCTTACAAAGAAGCCGCGCGCGCGAGAGAGTATCATCGCCGCGATCTATCGGGACGGTATGGATTGGACGCCGATCAGCCCTGGCTCCTTGCTGTTGGCATGATGCGCGATGATGTCAAACATCAGTCCTATACGCTTCTGGCGGACGCGCTCCGACGGCTTGGCGATCGTCGCTGGCAGCTTTTGATAATTGGCGATGGCGTTTCTCGACCAAAAATTGAGAAACTGTACGAATCGTTAGAGCCTGGGCGCGTGAAATTCGCCGGAATCCTGGATGAAAGCGAGCTGCCGGCTTGTTACGTCGCGGCAGATGTCTATGCTTGGCCCGCAGTTCGGGAGGCTTATGGTATGGCTCTCCTGGAAGCGCAGGCGAGTGGATTGCCCGTGATCGCGGGTTGCGAAGGGGGCGTGGCAGACGTGGTGCGGGATGGCGTTACCGGCATATTGACGATGCCTCGCAGCCCCGAAGCCTTGGCAACGGCAATTGCCGAATTGCTTGATCATCCAGTCAGACGTATGGACATGGCAGCGGCAGCGTCGGCATTTGTCGAGAGCGAGCACAGTCTGGATCGTGCTTCAACGGTGCTCGACCAGGCTTTGGTCGATGCGGTCGCGATTCGCGAGGTGAAGGCCAGACGTCAGCGAGTGATGCCATGATTTTGGTGGGATGGGTTTCACCTCCTCCAGTCGGGGCTGGGTGTGCTCTGGAGCGGTTTGGGTTTTGTCGCCGTTGCGTTTCCGCTCGGGGTTTCGATGTCTTAGATTTTCGGTGTACCAAACTATGACGGTTTTGATCTGGGTTCAGCATTTGCTCGGTACCGGGCATTTCAAACGTGCGGCGACGCTGGCCGAGGCGATGGCTGCCGATGGGCTCGACGTCACATTGGTGACCGGAGGCCCTCCGGTCGAGTGGATCAAGCCCGAAGGTGTGCGTCTTGAACAGTTGCCGGGCGTGCGGGCGCGTGATCGGCAATTCAGCGCGATGGTGGATCTGGACGGTCGGCCGATCGATCAGGTGTTCGTTGCCAAACGGCGCGCCAAACTCATGGCCGTGCTGGCGCGCACCCGACCGAAGGTGGTGATCACCGAGATGTTCCCATTCGGTCGTCGCGCGTTTCAGTTCGAGCTGATCCGCCTCCTTGAAGCGGCCTCTTCCTTCGTGCCACGTCCGAAGATCCTGAGTTCGGTGCGTGATATCCTCGTGATCAAGAGCGATCAGAGCCGGTCTGACTGGATGCGCGATCTGGTGCAAAATTACTATGATCATGTGCTCGTACATACCGATCCGAAGCTGGTACCGTTCGACCTGACCTTTCCGCATGCCAAGGAAATCGCGCCGAAGATCGTCAATACAGGTTATGTGACCGAGAAGCCGTCGACCACCGAACCCAAGATCAACAGCATGGCGCCGGAGGTGCTGGTTTCCACCGGCGGCGGCAGAGTTGGTGCAAAACTCATCGAAGCGGCGATCAAGGCGCGATCTCGGTCGAGATTGAAGGATGTTCCCTGGCGCGTGATCGCCGGTGGTTATGCCGACAAGGCCGAACTCGATGCCTTGCGCGCAAAGCTGCCCTTGGGGATCATTTTGACCGGGCCTAGTCAGGATTTTCAGGCGCGTCTTGCCAACAGCCTTCTCTCAATCTCCCAGGCCGGCTACAATACCGTGGTTGAAGGTCTGAGATTGGGCAAGCGTATGGTGCTGGTGCCTTTCGAGACGGCGAGCGAGACAGAACAGAGCCTCAGAGCAGAACGCCTGTCCAGTATGGGGTTTGCACAGACGATCAGCGAGGCGGACCTCACGCCCGAGAGCCTTGCCAAGGCCGTCGACGCAGCCCTTGACCGGCCGCCGCCCCAGGTTATCGATATTAATCTCGATGGTTTAGCCAACACGGTGAAATTCGTTCAGAACCTGCTGGAGCCGGAAACTGCAGCCCGGGTCTACAGGTGACGGATTGGAACCAACTCTCCTCATCATTGGACGCCGTCGCAGGGCGCGGCGAAATGGTTCGGTTCTGGTGGCGAGATGATGACGCTGGTGAAGTCACGCCAGCCTTAGATCGCCTCCTTGAGACTGCCGAACGCCGAAACCTGCCGCTGGCGCTTGCCGTGGTGCCGGCCTGGCTGCAGCCGGACGCTCAAGGGCAGATTGCTGCGAATGGCGAAGTCGCCGTGCTGCAGCATGGCTATGCCCACAAGAACTATGCCAAGAAAGGCGCCAAATCGATCGAGCTTGGCGGTCGCGCCGCCGATCGGATCACCAAGGATCTGCGCATGGGGTTTGCGATCCTTGAGGATGCGTTCGGGGCTGGTTTTATTCCTGTCCTCGTGCCGCCCTGGAATCGGATCGACAAGGCACTCCAGTCACATTTGAAGAGCTTGGGCTTTGCCGGGCTTTCGGTTTTTGGCATGCGAGACAGCCCCGAAGTCACCCCCGGCGTGTCGCTAATCAACACCCATGTCGATCCGATAGACTGGCGTGGCACACGTGGTTTTCTTGGCGAAGATGTGATGCTGGAGCAGCTGATCCAACAGCTCGAATTGGACGAGCCGATCGGCATTCTCAGCCACCACCTCGTAATGGACGAGCCCTGCTGGACCTTTCTCGAGCGCCTGTTCTCAGCCTTGATGCATCATCCAGCCGCCCGCCTCTGCTCCGCCTCCACCTTGTTCGCTTCATCCAGCTTGTCGAATGGGTACGCCGCATGACGGCATCCCCTTCGGCGCCCTTGCTTTCGATCAAGGACCTCGTCGTCGATTTCCGTGCGGCCGAAGGGCTGATCCAGGCCGTGCGCGGTGTCAGCTTCGACGTCCCTTCCGGCAAGACCGTGGCGCTGGTGGGTGAAAGCGGCTCGGGCAAGACCGTCCTCTCTCAGGCCATTTTGGGTATCCTCCCGAGGATTGCCGCCATCAGCAGCGGGCAGATGCTGTTTCGCGACCCGAGACAACCGGACAAGGTTCTCGACCTCGCGGCTTACAGTGAGGATCATCCGATCAGGCGTTCGATCCGCGGCGACCGGATATCGATCATTTTTCAGGAACCGATGAGTTCACTTTCACCGCTCCACACGATCGGTGACCAGATCGGCGAGGCGCTCCTGCTTCACGCCGACGTCGATCAGGAAACCGCGCGAAAAAGAACCATCGACATGCTGGACCGGGTCGGCTTCCCCAAGCCGGATCGAGCCTATCGCACCTATCCTTTCGAGCTTTCCGGCGGGCTCCGGCAGCGCGCTATGATTGCCATGGCGCTGGTTTGCGACCCCGCCCTTCTCATCGCGGATGAGCCGACCACAGCACTTGACGTCACCATCCAGGCCCAGACGCTGCAGCTGATGCAGGAACTCCAAAGAGAGTTCCATATGGCGATCCTGTTCATCACCCACGATCTTGGCGTGGTCGCCAACATGGCTGACGAGGTGGTGGTGCTCTATCGCGGTCAGATCATGGAGAGCGGCCGGTCGGGGGATCTGCTGTCGACGCCGGAGCATCCCTATCTCAAGGCATTGATGCATGCCGTGCCGACACTCTCGATGTCATCGGACGAGCGACTAACACCGCTCCGTGAAGTCAAAACCAATGCCAGGACCCTGCTCGGCGCCGGTCGGACGGCGAAGAACAGCGGGGAACAGGTCGTAAAGGACAAAGCGCCGGTCTTGGAGGTTCGGGGACTTAAGAAGAGGTTTCATATCCGCAAGGGCGGTTGGCTGGGGAAAGGTTTGAACGAGGTCGTCGCGGTCGATGACGTCGGCTTTCAAGTTCAGCGTGGGGAAGCCTTCGGACTGGTCGGTGAAAGCGGTTGTGGGAAGACTACGGTTTCCAAACTGATTATGCGTGCGGTTCGACCGGATGCCGGCGAGATCTTGTTCCGTGATTCAACGGACGAGGGAGGTGTGTCGGGCGAGACCATTGATATTCTCGACCTGGATGCACTCGGCCTCGAACGCTTCAGACGGCGTCTTCAATACGTGTTCCAGGACCCGTTCCATTCGCTGAACCCGAGAATGACCGTCTATGACATCATCGCCGAGCCCTTGGTGATTCATGGCATTGGCAGCCATGACGAGCGCACCGAGAGGGTGAAAAAGCTGTTGCAGGCCGTGGGCCTGGATATCCGCCATCTCCGGCGTTACCCCCACAGCTTTTCGGGCGGCCAGCGTCAGCGCGTCGGTATTGCGAGAGCGCTCGCACTTGGTCCGGAGCTGTTGATTTGCGACGAGCCGGTCTCTGCCCTCGATGTCTCGGTGCAGGCGCAGATCCTCAATCTCTTGAAAGATCTGCAGCGCGAGCTCGGGCTCACCTATCTCTTCATTTCCCACAATCTGGCGGTCGTCAAATATCTCTGTCAGCGAATCGCCGTCATGTGTGCAGGGCGGATCGTGGAGATGGCGCCCACGGCCGAGCTTTTTGCGCGGCCGCTACATCCTTACACGCGTGCATTGCTGGCAGCCGTGCCTGAGCCTGACCTGGACCGGCCGCTGGATTTCGATGCCCTCATGGCCGGCAAGACCTCCGATCCCGCTCTCTGGCCTGTTCCGTTCACCCTTGGTGCCGACCCGACCTCTCTGGTCGATGTTGGTGATGACCACGTCGTTCGATTGAGTGTTGATGCCGATGTCCAATCCATTCTCGATGCAGCGTAAAACGCCTTTGTCCCTCTGCCGTCTGATGGTGTGGCTGGCTGTTCCGGCTATCGCCTTTCTGCTGCCGCTCTCTCTCGATGCTGCGCCGCCTGTGGAGCCGAGCGTCGTCACGTTCGATCCGGCTTCAGGCCAGGAGATCGGCAAGCCTGGCGGTGAGCTCTCCACACTGGTCGGCAAGGCGAAGGACACCCGGCTCATCGTGGTCTACGGCTATGCCCGGTTGGTCGGCTATGACCGCGGTTTCGCCATCCAGCCGGATATCCTGAAGTCGGTCGAGATCGAGGAAGGCCGAAGCTTTACGCTCCGCCTGCGCGAAGGCCATCGCTGGTCGGACGGCGAACCGTTCACGTCGGAGGATTTCCGCTATTGGTGGGAGGATATCGCCAACAATATGGCGCTCAGCCCGACAGGTCCGCCGGCCAAGCTGGTCGTCGACGGTGAACTGCCGGAAGTCACCTTTCCCGATAAGCTGACCATCCGCTACAGCTGGTCGAAGCCAAATCCATTGTTTCTGCCGGCGCTTGCCGGTGCCTCGCCCCAGTTCATCTACATGCCCGCACACTATCTGAAGCAATTTCATAAAGACTACGCCAACCAGCACACGCTCGCCGAAGCGGTCGCCACGGACAAGGCGCGGGACTGGGCACAGCTCCACGGCAGGCGCGACAACATGTACAAGCTGGACAATCCCGATCTGCCCACGCTGCAACCTTGGATGTTGACGACGTCACCGCCTGCGACGCGCTTTGTTTTCGAGCGCAACCCCAATTATCATCGCGTTGACGAACAGGGCCAGCAGCTGCCTTATATCGACCGCGTGGTGATGGAAGTGGTCGACAGCAAGCTCATCCCGATCAAGGCAGGCGCCGGCGAGACCGATCTGCAGGCGCGTGGGCTGTTCTTCAAGCATTATACGTTTTTGAAGGACAATGAGGGCCGCTCGGGGTTGAATACCTATCTCTGGCAGACGGCCCGTGGTGCGCATCTGGCCCTTTATCCAAACCTGAATGCCAGCGATCCTGTCTGGCGAGAGATCTTGCGCGACGTACGTTTCAGACGTGCCTTGTCGCTCGCGATCGATCGCGACGAAATCAACCAGATCATGTATTTCGGTCTCGCCATGGGTGGCAACAACACGGTCTTGCCGCAAAGCCCACTCTACAAGGAAGGCTATCGCTTCGATTGGGCGGCGTTCGACCCGGAAAAAGCCTCAGCGCTTCTCGACGAGATCGGATTGAACGAATGGTCGGCAGACGGCCTTCGCCTTCTTCCCGACGGCCGGCCGCTCGAGTTGGTCGTCGAGACCGCAGGCGAGGAGACCGAAGAGACCGATTTGCTCGAACTGGTGGCCGAAGCATGGTTGAAACAAGGTCTCAAAATTCACGTTAAGCCTTCCCAGCGGGAAGTGCTTAGGAATCGCATCTTCGCCGGTGATACCCTGATGTCGATTTCCTACGGCCTGGAGAACGGCATCCCCACCGCCGACATGAGCCCTTGGGAATTCGCGCCGACCTCACAGTTCGACCAATATCAGTGGCCGAAATGGGGCCAGCATTGGGAGACGAAAGGCGAGGCCGGCTCGGCGCCTGACATGCCCGAGGCGAAAGAACTCCTGTCGCTGTTTCAGAACTGGGCTGCTGTCCAGTCCACCGAAGAGCGGGAGATGATCTGGCATAGAATGCTGGAGATCTACAACGATCAGGTCTACTCGATCGGTCTGGCAAGCGGCGTGTTTCAGCCGGTGGTCGCCAAAACGTCGCTGCGCAACGTGCCGAAGGAGGGCGTCTATAATTGGGAGCCGGGGGCCCATTTCGGCATCTATCACCCAGACATGTTCTGGTTCGACGAATGACGGGGCCCGGGCCGGGCAGGCCCAACTCTATTCTGAAAGTCAACCGCGGGCCGGCGGCCCCCCGGCGATGCGCCTGAAGGCGATGGCTTCGCCGATATGGCTGCGGATGATGCTGTCCTTGCCTTCGAGATCGGCGATGGTGCGCGCGACCCTGAGCACCCGGTGGTAGCCGCGGGCGGTAAGGTGGAGGCGCTCGGTGGCGCGCAGGAGGAGTTCCCGGCTTTTGTCGTCAAGCACGGCGATCTGATCGAGCAGTTCACCCTCGGCTTCAGCATTGGTGCGAAGGCCGGTTTTTTCCAAACCAGCGAAACGTTCGGCCTGGATGTCTCTCGCCTTCGCTACCCGCTCCGCGACGACAGCACGTTTTTCGCCAGTCGACGGCTGGGTCATCTCCTGGGGAGCAAGTGCCGGCACGTCGATGTGTAGATCGATGCGGTCGAACAT